>JAGCUI010000014.1 GCA_017962965.1 Treponema sp.
CGGTCCATTGACCTGTAGGTAAGGTTTAACCGAATCCACGTATATCAGAATGGTCAAATGCCGAATTAATTTCTGTCTGTTGCTTCCATTTTTATTATATTTCTCTATTGACAAAGGCACAACATATCAAATCGCAATTTGGGGGAAGAAGAATAATCAATCTTTTAATTCAAATTGTTTCATTTCTTCTTCTGATAAAGGACGACCTAATTTTTTTGAATATAAAATAGCTTCTCTTAATCTGTACACTTTACCATCAGATTTTTCAGTGAGTCTTGAATCTGGCATTTCTTCTCCGAATCTCAGACCATTATCCATAGTTTTTGTAATTGTGAATGAATCACATACCACAGGTTCACGTAATGTAATCACATCAAGCCTCCTCTGAAAAATATTTTTTTATAAGATTTAATGCCGCGTAACTATCAATAAACATATTTTGTCTATCAATATTCTGAGCATTCAAAGTTTTCTGATAATGTTCAACAAGATCAGTTTTTGCTTTAAATTGAACATATCCTTCATTTCCGACATCCCAGCTTAACTTACATGCTATTGCAAAAAGATGAGCCCCAACTCCTAAATAAGTACCATCCTTTCCTCTGTTTGAGGGAGCTGATTCGACGATATCAACATGAGTATATAACTGATCTCTAATATGTTTTAATGCTATAAGACCTTGTCGTGCTTCTGTATCTTTAAGTAATAGCTCATAAATTTCATATCCATTGGAATGAGGAATACTCCAGTCAAAAAGCCAGCCGTTTTTAATCATATCCTGAGCATCTGCTTTAGTGATAGTTTTTGAAATCAACCGATATTGAGTATCACATTCTTCGCCTGTGATTCTATTTACCAGACAATTCGTTAATTCATCTATTTCGATATTTATTTCCATATAGATTTTTTCCTCTTTATCATTATATCACACTAAACAGGAAATTTCAGATTATAATCATTCCACAGAATCTCCTTCCATCCCCTGCATTTCTTTTTCTCCTTTTTGCATGAGGTAATGTCATGCTTTGTTGTAGTAATGCAATTGTAGGATTAAATCCTAGATTTTGCAAACTTGCGAGGCACTACATATTGTTCTGTAGGAATAAGGAAATTTGCAAATTTTTATTTAAAACTCTGATAATAGTTTTCATCTAAATTTATAACATGGTCGCTTATCTTATTTCAAGATATTTTTTTTCCCTTTTCTTTGTTAAATGTGAAAAACGTATTGGAATACTTAATTGTCCATAAGAATTAATTAATATCGCGAAAAAGGAATTTATTATTTTAATTACTTTATATTCTTCCTTAAAATTAAACCTGTCTCCTAAAGTTAAGGATGAATTATCCCATTCTGAGGTTTGTTTACATATTTTAACAACATCACCTTTTCTAATATTAAATTTATTTGGTTCATATGGTACTAAGTCTTTTGGTTTAATCTTAAAATCTCCGGGCCACAATACACAATAATCATCTTTTCTTTCAAGTATTCTATAAACTTCACCCAACAATAATTTAGGCTCGTAACTTAACGTTGATTGAGGACATTGATTCCACGGATATAAAAATCCGCTTTTAGAAATATCAACATAAGAGTCGCAAGTAAAAATTACATATTCCATTTTAAGAGAATCAATTTTTCTTAATGCCCCATAGCACATATAAATATCTGCTTCAAGAAAGTATAATTGATTCTGTTCAAAATCCTTAAAATACATTCTTATAAATTCGGGTTTTATTTTTTCATTAAGAAAATCAGAAAGTGGAACCTTTGTACAAAATTCATCATAAGGATTATTAATAATGTCTATTTCATGATCATCTATTTTCTTTTGAAGCATTCTCAAAACAGAATATAATTCATCATAAGAACTTGTAACATTCATATTAATGTTTTTCATATAATACTCCTTATTTAATCACTTATAGCTTCGACATTCTTAGGAAAAAGTCGCACCGTATTCTGAAATTCTATACCACCACCAGGTTTACCATCAAACTCATCTACAATATTTCCAGGAAGAGAATTCGGTGCTGCTGTATATTCTCCTTCTTTAACAATAAAAGTATATCGATATCTAATATTTTTTTCCTGCCCGTCTTTCTTCTTTGGAATTGCTAGTTTATCTCTGGCAACATTTCCAGATTCATAAAAATCTGGAGTAATATAATTTCCTGGAAGCAATGCTCCAGACCATTGTTCTGGTGGTACATCCGTATAATGATACATTATACGAATTTCTTTTTCTTTATTATCTTCTTTTGTTGCAGGGGCTGCTTTGGCAGAGACATTCGACTCCACTTTTTTTGATTCAGCTTTTTCTTGAATCTTTATTACAAGATATGTTACTCCTAATGTTAAAGCTGTTCCTCCAATTACAATTGCCTCTCCTAACCATTTATGTGGTACTACATCTGTAGGTTCAGGAACCGTAGCATCAGCAGCAATCAACTCTGCTTCATACTTTAAAGCTTCGGAGGTTGCATTATAAAAGGAATAAATATCAAACCTTCCATCCGGGTCCGTATACTTCACCGGATTATTACCCGCGTAGTGGTACAAATGGAAATTTGTAGGACTACCAAACAGCCCTTTTTAACCCCTTTATTCCTCCTTTTTTAGAGTTTTATACAATTTTAATGTCAAATTCTTAGGGAAACCAGCATTTTTAACTTTTGCAGCTGTTTCCCATGTTCTGGTGATGATTTACAAATCATAAGATCTGTAAAAAATCAACAGGTAAAGGTGGGAATTTCAAAAAGTTTTTTGTGCTCTCTGAAATTCTCATTTTTTTAAGTCCAAAAACACACTATATGTAGTGTGTCTGCTAAACAGGTATATTTTCAAGCTCAAAATCAGGTACACTTCAATGCTTTTTCCTCCGTTTTTTTATTCCTCTAAATCGCAATTTGTATTACTAAGGAATATAACCAAGAGGGTCATCTTTTACTATGAACATTTCAGTAAGAACATAAATTTCTTTTGTTTTATTAAGTTTATTGGTAACAATAAGTTTACCATCTTTTAATGTTGCTTCAGTCGAATTAAATTCTAACTGAAATTGATTTATTTTGTTACACTCTGTTTCACATAAAATTGAAACTAATTTTTCTGAAATTGTATAGTTACCTACTTTAGTATCATACATACATGACCAATTTTTTCTTATTTGCAATACCTTCATATCTGATAGAAAAATGTATTCAATATTATCTTGGCTAATCAAATTGTCAAACATTGTTGGTCTATCAAAAGGTGTTTCTTTTATCCAGTAACTACCAGCTAATTCATCAATTTCTTTTTTAATTTCTTTGTTAATTTTATTATCAATATAAAAATCTACACTTTCAAAAAATATTGGGTCATTAAAAAAAAGAGTATCTTTTGTGCAAATTGTAAAGGTGAATAAAACACAACAAATAAATAAACAACTTCGTTTCATTTTATACTCCTAATTCAGATAATCTCTTATTAATATAAATATTTGCTTCTTTTTCAGCTGCTAAAGCAGCTTCTTTTCCATTTTTAGGATCATTATTAAATATTTTATCAAATACATTTTTATAGATAATTAATGCTTCCTGTAATATATCCGTTACTAATTTATCTTTATGAGAACCATCAATATTTTTTTGTTCACGTAAGTTTTGAAAACGCTCATAAAGATTAATTTCTGATTGGATAATGGTTTTTAATTCTTCTTCGGAAAGTTTATTTATATTAGAATTATTAAAGCGATTCGCAATATATAATTCTATATTTTGCACATAATTTTCTTTATCCCATTTTACAGCTTTCTCACGACTATTATTTTTGGGTAAAGATTTATTCCCATTATATTCAAGATTATATTTCTGTATAGATTTAGTGTTTTTATTATATTCGTCGGCATACTCTTTTATTTTTCGATTATAATCGTTATCTAAATACCAACATGCAAAAAACCTTCCATCCGGGTCCGTATACCTAATCGGATTATTCCCTGCGTAGTGGTACAAATGGAAATTTGTATGACTACCAAACAGCCCTTTTTAACCTCAGAAAACCTCCTTTTTTAGAGTTTTATACAATTTTAACATCAAATTCTTAGGGAAACCAGCATTTTTAACTTTTGCAGCTGATTTCCAGCTTCTGGTGACGTTTTACAAATCATAAGATCTGTAAAAAATCAACAGGTAAAGGTTTGAATTTCAGAAACTTTTTTGGCTGCTCTGAAATTCTCATTTTTTAACTGTTAAAACAACACTATATGTAGTGTGTCTGCCAAACAGGCATATTTTTAGGGCCAAAATCAGGGAAATTCGGGCCTTTTTTGGCAAAATTCTTATTCCTCTAAATCGCAATTTGGGGGAATAAGGTATTTTTAAATAATCTCCTTATTTTTAACTGAATTGTCATTTATTTCATCCGGGATGATTCCTGCTTCATTTAAAAAATTTCGTGCCTTAGTTCTGTAGTATTCGATCTGATCTGAGATAGACAGAGTCTTCGTCTGTTCCCAATTATATTCACGAATCTTATGGATATCGTCAATTGTAAAATCTTTTGAAATTTCTTTGAACATGTACCTTTTACTCTCCGTATACTTTTTTATGCTTGCGATACTTTTATATTAGTGATGATTTTTAATTTTAACATGGGATAAATGAAAGAACAAGGTAATTTATTCATGCAAAAGATATTTCAAATTATTTAGTCAACTTTTTCTTTTCAATTTGTTTATAAATATTCTTTTTAAAATCTCTGGCAGAGCCAAAAAATTCATTTTCTGAATTAGAAAAGATATTTTTATCTGCTTTATCTTTTGTTAATTCCATGGTACAAATTAAATCAGCTACTTGAAACAGTTTATAGTCTGCCGGCTGAACTTTCCTTAATTCTACATTATTAAATAAGGTTGTAAAAACAGATGTTATAATTTTTGTCAGATTACTTTGACCATAATCATAATAATTAATTATTAAATCATAAGAATTAAAAAAAACAATATGATTTTTCAATTCATCAGAAATAGCTCGTGAAATTTTTGCAATATATGAAAGCTCATTATCTTCACATTCTGCTTTATTTATCTTTGCACACAAATAAAAAATTCCCACCCGTCGAGTAAAATGGAATAAAGCATTAAATAATGATTTTCTGTTTTCCATTAATTCATTTTTATAAATTTTTTCACGTCTGATTATTGGACCAACATGAATTGCATGATTTGGAAAACCATAACCAGCCACTCTTTTTTCCAAATTTTCTATCTCTGAAGATATATCAATTGATTGATCATGTAAAACCATAGAAACATAATAAAAAGGAGATTTTGAATCATACTTTCCGAAATCTCCAGATTCATCTATGAAAACACTTAGGATTTTTTCAGACATATTTCTCTCAGACAAAAAAATAGCGGGGTATATCCCCGCCTTTCGGTGGACCAGGAGCGCATATTGCTCAGCCCATGTGGTTTATATCACCACTATTTAAAATATATTACTTATTTTCAGATAAATCAAGTGAAAAAAGATAAAGTGCAGCTGTTAACTGTCGACGGGACATTAATTTTTTATTTCTGTGAATCGCTATTTGGGGGGAAGGACCAATAGGACATTTTGAAAGAGAGTTTTAAAATGTTTTTTAAATCTTCTAACTAGCCCCCAAAAAAATTCTTGACATATATATATATATACTAGTTGTGGGGCGTGATGTCTCTTTTTTTTGCGTATGCAAGGAAAAATTATTGAAAAAAGAGATGAAAAAAGTAATCTCTGGGAGTTTTTTATGATAAAACATATTAAAAAAGGTTTACTTATGGCTGGTATTCTGGCTGTTGTATTGAGTTTGGCTGGATGTCCAAAAGAAGCTGGAGGTAGCGGGGGCGGAGAAAACGGGGGAACACCTGAAACATTATCTTTGGAATCAATTCAGGGAACATGGGTTGCTTCTGTACCTTCTGATCAGGCAAAATACTACCAGAAAATAACTATTTCGGATGATAAACTTAAGTTTGAAAGTGAGTATATTACTTGGGAAGCAGATATAAAAACTGTCTATTCAAAAAACGCTGGAGAAGGATATATAACATTAAAATGGACTAATTCCCAGGCGAGTACACAATTCTCTTTAAATTATAATAGTGATGGTTATGAACCGAATTATTCTGTTTTATTGTTTGGAAAATTAACAAATAATTCATTTAAACTTGGTGTTTCTTATCAGTCAAATAGGTATAAATACCAGGAATTTACTCTTGAAGATGATTCTTACGAAGCTTGGATTGATGATGTTAAAAATGGAAATGTTATTTATAATCGCCAGTAAATGAATCATAAATAATAGAATTTGTATATCCCTTAAAGCAGAACAATAGCTTTAAGGGATTTTTTTTAAGGTACTAATGGAACTTCATTTGCTATTTTTATGGTATAGCTAACTTCATTATATTTTGAGTGCCTCTGTAAACTTCTTTCGTTTGTTAATGTAAACCCATTATTCCAAAAAGGGCAAAAAAAAACCTCTCTCAATTTGAGAAAGGTTTTCGCGGCTCTTGCTGGGCTTGAACCAGCGACACACGGATTAACAGTCCGTTGCTCTACCGACTGAGCTAAAGAACCATACATTCATTTAAGAACGTATTAATATATTATAGAAATGAGACTTTTATGTCAACACTCTAAACCAGATTTTAACAATGTTTACCGGTTTTTTTTATAACGAAAATTCCGGTAAACACTGCACGTCCTTATTTTACAAGAATAAATTCAACACGTCTGTTCTTCCAGTTGTTGTCCTTGTCTTTTGGATTTACAACCGGCTTTGTTCCGCCCATACCTTCTGTTGTGATATTCGAAGCAGAAACACCGCGCTTTACAAGGTAATCCTTGATTCCATCTGCACGTTCTTTAGAAAGAGGCATTAATCCCCTTCCCCATTCGCTCATATTATCCTGAGTTTCTTCGAGCTCGTTGTCTGTTACGCGGTTTGCATGTCCCTGGATCTGAATCTTATAATCAGGGAATTTTTTAAGAATCTCTGCAATACGATTTAAGATTTCAAGATTCTTTTTAACCTGTGCAGCAGAAATCTTGCTGTTTGCTTTCTGGAAGTTAGCAGCATCCGATTCAAAGATGATTGAAGGAACAGCCATCTTAAGAACATTACCTTCGCGGATTACAAGTACATCAATCGGGATAACACCTTCTACAACAGTTGTCATTCCAAGGTTGTCTGTAATCTTAAAGCGGTATGGATAGTCCATAGCAGACTGAACTCTTTCTGCATTTCCGTTTTTGTCTTTATAAATATTACTCAGACCGTCCCAGATAATTCTTTCTGTTACCTGTTCACGTCCCTCTGTAATCCAGAAACGTTTTCCTTTAGGATCAAGGATTTCGAAAGACCATGATTTAATCTGAGCCTTTGTGTTTGCAGTAAGCTTAATGAATAAGTCATCATCAACACCGTCGTTATCAGGACTGAAGTACTGTGGAGCTGTCTGAACGCTAGCCTGTGGTGGAGTTATAGTACAAACAAACGGAGTAGAAACTGCGTTGATTTTGTTACCCTTCTTATATTCAACATCCAAAGTTGCAAAGAATGTACCTTCTACAACCTTCTTTGTTTTAGAATCGTTTCCGTGCCATGTGATTGTTCCAGGAAGATTCTTCATTTCTGCATCGCTGATTGTGTAAACTACAGTACCGTCTTCGCGTTTAATAGAGAACTTCCATGAAGCAAGGTCTTCCTGAACGGTTGCCTTAATTGTGAATTTCTGTTCGTCTAAAACCTTATCGTTGTTTGGAGAGATTCCTTCGTATTCTGCTGTAAGATATACCTTAGTTTCTCTGTTATCCATTACGATGTCTTTGATTTCTGTGCTGAAGCTGTTTCCTGCATCATCTGTACTGTAAACTACAATGCTGTATTTTCCGTTGTCTGCAAAGTTACCAGATTCATTTGAACCGTCCCATACAAAGTTGTTTGATTTTCCGCTCCATACAAAGCTCTTAACAACCTTGTCCTTTGCGTTACGAATCTCTGCAGTCCATTTCTTTTCCGAAGTTGCATCCTTAATTGTTACAGGGATTGTATCCTTAATTCCGTCTCCATCAGGAGAGAAGAATGAATATGGAACCTCTGCAACCAAAGACGGATACTGAGTATCAATTTCAAAATCACCTGTAACTGCCGATGCATCTGAACCGTTTGCAGTTGTGATTGCAAGGGAAGCTTTATAAGTTCCGTCGTTACAGCGGATACCTTCGTTATCCTTTCCGTCCCATATAAAGCTCATAGGAAGCTTTTTAGAATCCTTCTTTGAATAAACAACGTTACCCTTTGCGTCTGTAATCTTAAAGTCGTAGGTTGTAACGTCCTTTGCTTCTGTTACAGGAGAGATTGTGATTGTATCTTTAATTTTGTCGTTATTTGGAGAGAAAGCCTTGTCCTTCATTGCAAGAAGAAGAGTTGCTTCTGTTGTATCAAAGGTTACCTTTTCCAAAGACTGACCGCCACCTGTGTTTCCCGCTTCATCTGTTGCAGAAACAACAAGGATGTATTCACCCTTAGGAGCAATCTTTCCGTTTTCATCAAGACCGTTCCAGGTTACGTTTTCAGGAGGTAATGCACCAAAGTCGAATGTACGAACAGCCTTTCCTGTTTCTACAGAACGAACTTCTGCCTTCCATGAAGACTGAGGAGAGCCGCTTCTGTCCAATACCGAAAGATTGAAGTTTGCTTCAGGAATATTCTTTCCACCAAATACCTTTGTAACAGCCTTAACCTGAGCTTCCGGCTTTTTAGTATCGAGCACTACAATCGGAGAAGAAATTTTTACAGGTACATAACCGTTTAAATATTTTGCAGTAACAGATGCCTGATATTCACCGTCTGGTAAAAGCTTTCCGCTTTCGTCCTTTCCGTCAAAGTCTACTGTCTCTGGAGGTACTGCACCGCTTGTAGTCTGATTGTAAGTTTTTACAGGTCTTCCGTTTTTTCCGGCTTCTGCAATTACAACAGACCATTCAACTAACTTGTTACCTGTTCTTGAATCAGGAACCGGGATTGTTACGTTAAAAGAAACTTTCTGGTTTTTGCTGTCTGTTCCTGGAGAAAAATATCTTGAACCAAGAACATAGATATTTGTTGCAGGCTTGTCTGCCGAGTAAATAATATTTGTTATACTGTTTCTTGCCGAAACGTTACCTGCTTTATCTACCGAGCTGATTTCGTAAGAATAAATTCCATCGGGCACCTGCTCGCCTTTATCGTTTGTTCCGTACCAGCTGAAGTCGGCAGGTGCAGAATCTGTCCATTTTACAGTCTTAACAACCTTTCCGTCGCTTGACTTGAATACACCAATCCATTCATCTTCTTTTGAACCGCTCTGAGAAATCTTGAGTGCAGATTTTTCACCTTCACCAAAAGTTTTTTCAGATGGCTGCTTGAGGGAAACATCAGGAGCAACTGTATCAACAATTACTTCGTATTCCTTTGTTTTTCCTGTGTTGTTATTGTCGTCTGTTGCTGTAACGTAGTAGTAGTATTTTCCGTCCGGAGCAGTTTCACCATTATTCATGGCACCGTTCCATGTGATTGTATCAGGAATTTCAACTCCGTCCTTTGGAGCAACAAGCTGTTTAAAGAATACCTTTGCGTTTATATTTTCAGGCAAGGCTTCTTTGTTGTTGATTGTTCTGATAACGTTGTGTTTTGAGTCCATAATAACAAGACTCCATGATTTAATATAACGTTTATCAGAGATGTGAAGAGGAATTACAAGTTCGTCCTGCACACCATCGCTGTTTGGAGAAATATATTTTGGTTTTGGAGCTGCAATTACAAATGTAGAAAGACCTGCCAAAACAGCAGCGCCAATGATTACCTTTTTTATAACAGATTTTTTCATGATTATTCATCCTCCTCATCAAGCCAGAGAGTAATTACCGGAGGAGTTGTATCTTCGGCACCAAGGTTCAAGTCAAATTCAGCAGAAACTGTGTTGATATCACCCTTAATCTGTTTGTAAGAAACTGCTGTTGCAAGTTCACTTTCGCTCCATCCGTTCTTTTCCATGTAAGAGTTGTTTTTAAATCCAAAGCTGAATCTGCATGAAATACCGATTGAAGGAATATAGCTTGTTTTTACACCTTCCAATACTTCTGCCATGTTAAAGCGTTCGCCCACATTAATAAAGATTAAGTCTTTAAATGAACATTCAAAGCAGGCATCCATAATGAGGTTCTGGAAGCAAGGAGTTGTTGCATCAAGTGATAAACCAAGCTTAAAGAATTCTGTAGAAACTAAAGTTGAAGAAAAACCTAATTTAAATGTTGCGATTGTAGGGAATGCACTAAGCTTTTCGCCGCTTTTTAATGGTGTTGCAGTTGTATCATCAAAGTTTTTACCAAGATTCAAAACAGAAGCACCGTATCTAAAATCCTTGAGGAAGCCTAAATCCCCTACTTTATAAACAAAACCAAGATCTGCACCCAAAGACCAGTCGTTATCGGCACCCCAGAAAACTCCGGAATAAATTCCAAGACCTACGCTGAGCTTATCTGTAATTTCTTTTGCAAAATTAACCTTTAAGTTTAAAGTGTTATTTACATCCATGCTTTCAAAAGGTACAAAGACTCCGTTTGTAAGAACTGTAATTACTGTCCACTTTGTAGGGATAATAACTGCACCCTGAAATGCACTTCCGAATGTAGTAGAATCAGAAGAATTTGAAGAGAACATTGCAGTATAACCAAGGTTCAAATCAATGCGCTGCTGATTCGAAGTTAATGCCGGATTAACATAAATAGACGAAGGATTAGAATAGAAAAGTCCGCCGCCACATACAGAAAGAGAACCCGAATTTGCTCTTGCACTCGAAAGTTCCTTAAAGCTTTCACCATTTACTGGAGGATTGTAAGCACTTAAAGCAGTAGTAAACAAAGCCATAACTGCAGTAAGCATTAATGCTCGTTTCATAAAATCTAAAATCTCCTTTAATAAATTAATGTTAGTATTATAGATTAAAAACAATTTTTATACCATAAAGACACAATATTTCATCGTTTTTCACGTTTTTTTTAAGGTTGATAATTAGTCAAAAGTGACTTATTATTAAATATATGGATATTGATACAAAAGAACCTGTAAGAAAACCTGCACCGATTCAATCAAAAAAGACAGGCTTTCTTCAAAATCTCATGGATAGTCTCTTTAGAACTTCTAGTCCCGAAGTTGAAAAAAAACGCCGGCTCAAGATAATTGCAAAAAATTATTCTAAGTGCCGTTATCATAATTTTTATAAAACTTCCTCAATCGAGGTTATGCCTCCTTTAGCCAAGCTTTTCTTTGATATTTACAAGATAATTGCTCCGGCACAGACAGTTTTCAGAACAAACGATAATATGACTCTCTTTAAACGTCAGATTTTGAATTATTCGCTTTCCGAAAAACAGTCTGAACTTTTAGAGCACTTTGATGAAAATTATATTAAAGACCTTGCCCGCCAGATGCCGCTTGAACAGTTAAAGGATAAAATCTCCCAGGATCTGCTTGATTTTTCAAATGAATTTTCAGGAGAAAGAATCGTAAAAACAGAAAACCTTTTAAAAGCCTTCCTTCTTTTTAAAGACTTCTGCTGCTTTGATTACTTTCTCTTCCTTAAAAAATTCAGTCCGCACATGGTAGAAAACAATTTTTCCATGACACCAACCTTTTCTAAAATCAATGCAGAATATGTTGTGGATGATTTAAAAGACTTTGTAACAGTTGCCTTCAATATTACAGACGACAAAATCATGTGGGATGATTTATTTGAATACCTTAAATCAACCCGCGGCTCTGAGCTTGTGCCTTCAGGTACCTGGAAAAAAATCATTGCAAAAATCCGTTCGATTCAGTCTTCAAATGCCTTCGAGCTTATGATTCAGCATATTACTCAGAATCCAGTTTATTCACCACGCATCGCATTCGACATAGACCCTCTTATTGAGCCATATCTTGAAAAGATTTCTGATGAAACAAATGCAATTCTTTCGAAAATCAACAATGCCCAGAAGGATGCTAAGGCTACAAACTTATGCGGCCAGATTTTTGGAACTGCAGATTTAAAGAGCCTCAAAAATTATGTACATACCACAAGTGATATTCTTGTTAAAAAGAATCTTCATCCATTTAAATACTGCGAGCCTTTGAACTACCTCAAAACCTTTATCCTCGAATATGTAAAAACTGATATCCGTGAATTCTTTGAAGTAGTTGTAATCCGCGGTCAGTGGGATCAGTCGCTTTCGGCACCAATGTCCAGCGCTTATCAGGACCTTTTAAAAACTTCGGATCAGATTACTTCTCTTGATAATGACCTTGCAGAAGACGGAACTTTAGGTTCAAAGATTAAGACACTTCTTCCAAAAACCCAGCACGATCCTGGAGCAGAAAATATTATCAACCGCGTAGTAGACGATTCAAATAAACTCGCCTACTCTTACCTCGTGGGAAGCACCCAGGGTATGGTTACTATTGCAAAAACATTAAAGCTTCTTATAGAAGATTACGTTAAGCCTAAACCTGTAATGGTTCAGAACTGGCGTGAGCTTGAACGATACCTTGAACATCCTATGAAAGAATTCAGCGTAAACATCTATAAGAAAATTTATCTGTTTGTACAACTCATGCAGCAGTATCTTACTAATTAAGAATATTGCCATTGATTGAAAAACAGAGTTTAAAAGATTATAATTGAAGAATGTATTCGAGAAAAATTTCATCTCCGCCCGCATCCATCATCAAAAACGGAAGGGCAGAGTTTGGTACATATAAAGGAATATCTCAAAAACTCGATATAAAGGGAATGCGCGCTCCATACGCAGGAGTTCCACTTCCTTCTTTTATTTCAAAGCTAAGAATTAAAAGCCGCCTTAATTATCTTTTCCAGACAGAAAAATTCATCGGTATGACAGAGTTCTTTGACCTTAAGGTTTTTGGAACTGTACAGGTAATTTTCTGGGACAAACAGACAGGAAAAAAATATTCCTACTTCTGCTTTATGGGACCAAGAAAAAGAATAATTCCGGTTTATACAACAGCGGGAACCTGTGTGTGCTCACGTAAAACACGCTATACAAAGGTTTTCTGGGGAAGAAACCACGAGCATCTTGCAATGAAGTTCAACGTAAAGGGGGACTCAAACAGACCTGATGCAAGTGCAAGCTTCTTTAGCCCGGCAGATTCTAAAAACCACACAGATTATCTTTTTGTAAATCCTTCTCCGGCTTCTTCGCGCTGCTCTGCCACATGGTTTTCTACAATGGAGATTCAGGGGAAAATAAATATCAACAGAAAGGAAGAAGATAATTCAAAGGGAATTGCAGCCCTTGCAGTAAACAGAACCTACATAAAATTCCATTCAATTTCTACACATGTTTGGGGAATGGGAAAAATAAAAGACAAAAATGTTGTATTCCAGCTTCGCTCTTCAAATCTTGATGCAGCAGACCAGGACAGATACAACGAAAACATTCTTATTGTGGACGGAAAAGAAACCGCCCTTCCTTCAATCGTAATTACACATCCATTCGGAATAGATAAAAGCTGGATTATTCAGGATACAGAAAGCATGGTTGATTTAACCTTTGAACCTGTTTCAATTAATAAAAGAGACAGAAACATCATAGCCATGCGCACAAGCTACACAACAATATACGGAAACTTTACGGGAGTTCTTCTTGATTCAGAAGGAAATAAAATCAATTTAAAGAACTTCCCGGGCATTATAAACAGAAACCTTTTACGACTGTAGAACACGGAGGAAAGATATATGGCAGATGAAACAATAAGCAGAACAGCAGACTGGGAACCAGGTACTCTCGAAAAAACAAGACAGAACATCGGTAATATAGATGCAAGCGAAGCAGCAGCAATGGCTAAAAAGTTTGGAGGACAGAATCTCTACGAAAAATCTTCTTCCGGAGGTTCCTCTTCGGGCGGCAGTTCAAATCCGAATAAAAATGCCGGAAGAATTATGAGGGCAACAACTCCTTCAAAACCAAGCACAACTCAGGCTTCTGTTATTACTCCAAAGAGACATATCCGCGAAGATCTCCCTGTAATTTCTAAAAAGGTTAATAACGCCATAGACAAGCTCATGATGTCAAACGAATACAAAATCAAACCGAATTACGGCTTTTTTAATTTTGTACGCGCATGGCAGAAAAACGGCACAGAAAAGGTTCTTCCTGAATTCTACGAATATAAAATCCAGAAAGCAATTGAACACATGGAAGCCTTTATCACCGTTACAAAAACATTGATTCAGATTGCACCTGCAACCTATAAATCAAAAATCGTAAACGGAAACGAAACAAAGTTTAAGTTTTTAAGAATGATTGCAGCATGGGGAACACTCCAGATTAAAACTGAATATGCAACAGTAAAAACAATCAAGGATTCAGTTCTTGCCTGCGACTTAACAGGACTTGTACGCGCAATCTATAAGCCTATTATCACAGTTTATTATTACGGAACAAATAAAATTCCAAAGCTCATTAAGGAAATCTACAACGATGAAATCAGTTATCCGGATTCTCCAAAGGACAAGCTTTCTACAATGGCAAAACAGGCTATTACAGAATGGCTTTACCTTGATACAGAAATCATCAAAAAGTTCTACCCTCTTTTAATGCGCATGTGTTCCGACACCTTTGAACCATACCCTGACTTTTTCCAGACAAAGGTTGCAGATATTTTAAAATTCACAGGACTTCATAAATTCGACCTTCTTCTTCCGGATAAGCCAAAAGAAGAACAGAAAAAAGAAGATGAAAAACCAAAGAATGCTCCACCACAGAAGGGTGTAAAGGATGCAACTGTAGTTACAGGTCTTAAGATTTTGAATCAGATGTTCCCACAGGCAGGCTTTGATGCTCTTGATGAACATCCTGATATGTATCCATATTTCCAGCCTCTGTTCAAATTCCCGGACGGCTTTAATGTAATCTCTCCTGAAAATCCTATTCAGGTAACAATGGTTTTACAGCACATTATCGAAGAATGCTTCCAGGGCTGCCGTAACATTAAATTTGCTTCTCAGGACAATGCAAAACAGGGCTCGGATTCAATTCAGGATATTCTTGATGAATGGGCTGCGTACCGCGAAGATTCTTTTGAACGCCTCTACTGTGAACCATTAGTTGATTTAACAAACTCAGTTTACTCTCAGCCTGACTTTGAATCTTCACACATCGGTAAAAAGATTTTGAACACACTCCTCTGGCAGACAACATATCACTTCCTTCCAAACTTCAAGTTCGATAAAATCCTTCTTGAACGCCCGCAGGATGAAAGTAAATACCGTCCTCTTTTCCACAGAACAGACTTTGCAAGAAAATATCTTACTCTCGTAATAAATGAATGTGATTCAAAAGCAAAAACAAAGGATAAAACAAACCTGGTAGAAAATCCATGGGAGCATTATAACTTCCAGATTCAGAATGAAGTTTCAAAACGTCTTGATGTACTTTTAGGCGCACAGAATAAAACAGCAACAACAAGTGCAACAAACGCAAACCTTCTTAAATACACTCTCTGCTTTATTGCAGTATTAGATTGGTGGATTAATAACCCTGGAAGCCCTGCTTATACAACAGATCCAATGCACATCTATAGAATTTCAAATGATGACGGAAAGCCTGTATTCTCTGTACCAGAGCGTTCAGACCAGAACAGCCTCTTTGTAGAAGCAATCAAGGCAAACTATCAGAAAAAAGCACAGTAATTAAAATGGCGGGGGAACCATAAAATGCATGTGTTCCTTCGTCACAGGGTGCTCAAAAGTAATTTCACATGCATGAAGCATAAGTCTCTCCCCTTCTGTATAATTTCCGTACAAAGAGTCGCCTGTTATAGGAAGCCCAAGTCCTTTTAAACTGGCAGACGCAAGACGAAGCTGATGGGTTCTTCCTGTATGCGGAATAAATGTTACACGGGTAAGTCGCTTTTTTTCTCCGGTCAAAGGATTAACATAAAGCTTTGTGCCCTCTTTTTTCCATTCAGTAATTCCTTCTTTTCCGTATACCTCGTCGTAAATCTGATGCGGCCTGTTTTCTACATCAAGACGGAATTTTAATTTTATAAGGCCGGATGTTTCTCCGTTTTTTGGCGCAAGCTCCCCTTTTGCATTTTCGAGTAAGCCGTTTAAAAGCGCTGTATATTTTTTTTGCACCCTTCCTTCTTCAAACTGCTTATTTAGGTTTTTATGAGCTTCTTTTGTAAAAGCAAGAACCAGAATTCCCGAAGTTTCCATATCAAGCCTGTGAACTGCAGGCTGCTCTATACACCCGCCAAATAAGCGCCGCACCCTATATTCAACGCTGTCTTTTTTATCTTCCCCCCGTCCCGGGACAGACAATAACCCGCTTTGTTTATTCACCACAATAATCTGGCTGTCCCTATACAAAATCTCAAGCCCAAGAATATGAGGCAGAATAAAACCGCAGCGTTCATCGCATGGTGTATAAGAAACCCCGTTTGTTTTATTCTGTGTGTTCTTTCCAAAATAAACCTCGTCCATGCTAATAATCTCATACCCGTTTTTAAAAGCATAAGACAAAAGCTTTGGAGCACAGCAGTCACCGGTTCCTGTTGGAGGAAGCTTTCCGCCGTTTTGTAAAATAATCTGGTCCAGTGTAATTTGAGTTTGGTCAAAGCGAGTGAATGTATAAAGAGAAAATACTTTTCGTAAGGATTCGTCGCAGAGTTTTATGCGCTCATTTTTTTCTTTGGTGCAGTCCTTATTTTGTTTTTTAAGACTGTTGATTATAGAGGTGAGCTCATGTATTCTCTCATTGTTTTTTGTAAGAGCGAGGGCCACATCAGGCTCTGAAGCGATTGCCGGAACAATTATGTGAAGGATGCCGTTTTTGGTGTAAGAGGCCGGCCCCGGTGCCGAGCCTAAAACCACCTCCCTACTTATTCCGCTTATGGCGTGGAGGACGATTCTTTTTCCTTCATAGCTGCACACAAGAGAGCCAACCATCACCCCCTGATCCTTACGTTCATCACTTTGCTTTGAGACCTGTTTAAAATTTAAAACGCCACTTTCTATATCCGAAATAAAATCCAGACAGTAGTGGCGCGCTAAACTTTGCAAAAAAGGTGCAAACATCTATAAAATTATTCCCGAAACTTAATGCCAGTTTCTCTGTTCAACAGTTCCGTCGTCCTTTGCAACAAACACAATTGGCTTGTTCTTTGAAAAAAGACCGTTTTCTACAACACCAACAATGGAATTAATTTTGTCTTCCATCTGTGCAACGTCAATAGGTTTTTCCCAGGTACAGTCCAGAATCTGGTTTCCGTTATCTGTAATTACAGGGCCGCATTTTCTTACTCCCTCGCGCAAAACACATTTAGCACCAAGAGCGTTCAATGCATTTGTAACAGGGATTCTTGCTTCACCGATGATTTCTACAGGAACAGGAAATTTTGTTCCGATTGTTTCTACAGCCTTTGATGAATCTGCAACTACAACAAAAATCTTTGAATTATATTCTACGAGCTTTTCGCGCACATGAGCAGCCCCGCCGCCTTTAATACAAAAGCAGTCTGGTGTTACTTCGTCGGCACCGTCGATGGAAAGATCTAATTCTCCGCCGATGATTTTATCGTTCATTGAATAAACAGGAATTCCATAATCCTGGCATGCATTCTGAGTCTGAAAGCTTGTAACAACAGCTTTAATGTCCTTGATTTTTCCGCTCTGAATGTGTTCTGCAAGGCGTTTTACGGCAGGCATAGCAGTTGAACCTGTTCCAAGCCCGATTTTCATTCCGCTAAAGATTTTTCCCTTTTCGATTAAAGTATCGATTGCAGTATTTGCAACTAAAACTTTCTGTTCCGACTGTGTCATTTTTAAAGCTCCATTTATATTATTTCAAATTTCTTACCGGTAAATAATTTGAACTGTTCGTATGCCTGATATTCAAGCATCTTGTATCCGTTACAAACCCTGCAGCCCGCAAGACTTGCTCTCTTCATCACAGGAGTAACAGCAGGCTTATAGATAATATCAAATACAAGCTCAGTCCCCTTAAAATTATAAAAGTTGATCGGGTCTATCTGGTCGTTCTGTGGTGCAGCAGATGTCATACCAACAGAGGTTGTCTGAATGATTAAATTAGAATATTCAGAAAGAACATCTACACATTCAGGGTCTAACTTACAGTATTCAAAGCCGTATTTTTCTGCAAGCTGCTTTGCATGAGAAACTGTTCTGTTAAAGATGCACACCTTTGCTCCCATCTGCTTTAATACATATACAATCGCTTTGGAAGCTCCGCCTGCTCCGATTACAGCAACCTTCTTACGTTTGATTCTTGTTCCGCCTAAAAATTCTTCGAGCGAGCGTTTAAAGCCGTAGGCATCTGTGTTATAGCCAACCCACTTATCATTCTGGCGAACAACTGTATTACAAGCACCGATTGTTACTACTTCCGGAGACTGCTCGTTTACATAAAACAAAACAGATTCTTTATGAGGAATTGTTACAGAAAGTCCCTTCATCCCGATTTTTTCTGCAAAGTTCAAGCTTTCGGAAACCAAAGGAGAACGAACAGGGAAATAAACTGCATCAATTCCCAAAGCCTTATAACCTGCATTATGAATTTCAGGGCTGGAGGTTTTTACCAAAGGCCATCCTGTAATTCCAAAAAGCTGGGTTTCTTTAGAGATGTTTCTGAAGTTATAAAGATTATTTAATGTAACCGGGTCTAAGTGGCCGATTTCATTTGTATTAGCAAGCATTTCTTCCGGAGAAACATAAGTAAGATATGAATTGGAAAGAGCAGCCAGAATTCTTGAAGGAAGACCTTCTACTCCCATTGCACAGAAGATATGGTCATAATCCTTCATTGCAGAGCCTTCTTCAAAAAGATTTGCAACGTCGGAAAGTTTTTTTGGCATAAAAGCAATCTTTGGAATTTCGTAACCGGTCTTTCTCATGGAATCGCATTTTGCCCTGAGGTTATAAACCGGTTCTTTCATGTTGTGATAGCTTCTTATGATTTTTACACCGAATGCAAGAGCCGCATCCTGAATGCTTGGAATATGAAAGTCGTCTTCAAAATCAACGTAGGCAAAGTTTTTGGCTCTGTCCTGGTCTGCAAATGCAAGGGCTCTTCCAAAAAGACTTGTTCTTGCAAATTCACCACCGGTAAAAAGCCCACCGTCTACATCACGTCTGATTGTTAAAATACAAGGATGATTAATAAGGGATGGAAAACGTCTTGCATAAAGCTGTTCATCTTCCGAAAGATAGTCTACCCTGAGTTCAACTATATCAATCAGTTTTTCGTATTTTTTTACAAGTTCTACGTTTTCTTCAAGTGTATGACCTGTTAATGTCATACATACAAACGGCTGTCCCATACCAACATCCTTTGAATTACTTTATTCAATTACAAATTTTTTCTGAGCAATACCATTAATATAAAAATAAACTGTAGTTCCTCTCTTTAATGAATATGGAATTGTAACTGTTCCACCCTTGTGATAAAACTCTGTGAGAACCTGGTGTTCACCATCATTTGAAATTGATTCGAGCTTCATTTTTACAGGAACAGGATAATCAATTACAGTATCTTCAAAAATTCCATAGAAGGTATCGTCGATGTTACCAGCCGGGAAAGCAAAATCAACTGAGACGCGTTCAAATTCCTGAACTGTTTTTCCAGTATCCTTTGTGCTTACAGTGCCGATTGTTTCATCAGGTCCTGCAAGGTGGCTTGTTACATCATAAATAATGTTTGTATTTTTTATAGCTTTGTAGAATTCATCAACCGGTTTTTCGAACAAGGCAGGCACAGTAACAGATTTTTTTGAAGCGCCCTTGCTTACAACCAGCTGAACATTTGTCTTAGAATAAACAGGGGTACCTTCCTTTAAATTCTGTGCAAGGATGGTACCTTCTTTTTTATCCGAGTATTTATAGATTGGGTTATTGAATACTATTGCTGATTTTTTTTTTGAGTCGTCTGAAGCATCAGCGACTGAATCAATATCTTTTCCTACGTAGTTTTCTATATTCTCAAGAACCTGACCGCGGCTTACATACAGGGTGATATCACTTCTTCCCTTTTTAAGAGCCTGTGCTTTTGGATCCTGATCCATTACAACACCTTTTTCTACTGTGTCTGACGGACGAAGAATAATGCTTGGGAAAAGCTGCTTTGTCTGAAGAACTAAAAGAGCGTCTTCAAGCTGCATTCCTGTAACTTCAGGAACCAATACCTTTTCTGGTCCTTTAACACGTGCAAAGAAAACAGCACAGCAGATAAAAGCCATAAGAACAATGGCACATATTACAGTAACAGCAAGAGCCGGAACATTAGATTCAAGTTTATTATAGGTATCTTCAATATCTACCTTTGTAAAAATCTTCTTGATTTTTGATTCTTTGTTAGCGTCGCTCATTTATCATTCTCCTAAAACAGTACCAATAAAATCTCTGGCACCATTCATAAAATCTTTATAATTCATAGCCTTCTTACCCTGCCTCTGTAATTCAAGGGCACTAAGAATGCCATCTTTTGTTTTAATTAAAATACCTTCTGCTTTACTAAACAAAAGTACTTTTCCGGGAACCTCACCGGCAAACTCCTGTCTGTCTTCAAGAAACTTTGCCTTAAGAATCTTTAAAGGCTGGCCCTTTTCCATTGTCCAGCAGGCAGGTTCAGGATAATAAGCTCGTACTAAAGCTTCTATCTCTTTTGCGCTTGCATTCCAGTTGATTCTCGCATCTTCTTTTGTAATTATATTAGTATACGACGAATCGCCTTTTTGAGGAATACCCTCTTTCATTATCCCATTTTTATCGATGTCTTTCAATAATCCAAGAATTAAAAATGCACCTTTTTTTGCACAATCATTCAATAAAGATTCATTTGTTTCTGTTCCGTCAAGGTCTACAACAGTCTGTGCTAAAATATCACCTTCGTCCATCTTTAAAGAAAGAGTCTGGATTGTAGCGGCAGTCTGTTTGTCGCGGTTTATGATTGCAGCAGGAACGGGTGTACAGCCTCTGTATTTTGGTAAAAGGGATGGATGAAGATTCATGCCCCCGAATTTAAACATCGAAAGAAACTTTGGCCCGAATATGTGCCCGTAAGCAAAGCAGACAAGAACATCAAAACCGATTTTTCCGATTTCTTCACGTGCAGCAGAATCTAAATGCTCGGGAGTAAAAACCGGGATATTATTTTCCATTGCATACTGGGCAACAGGAGTCGGGATTAAGTCTTTATGACGGCCCTTTGCAGACGGAGGATTAGAAAGTACACCTGCAATTTCAAACCCGTTCTGAGCCTGATTTTGTACGAGGATTTCCAATGTCTGGCGTGCTGCTTCCGGACTTCCGGCATATAAAACTTTAATCATCTTTAAATTATTTTCCGGCTTTTTTTGCTTCTTTGGCTGCAATCTTCATTGCAATTTTTCTTGCCTTGGCTTCCCTTTCCTTTTCTTTCTGGGCTGCCCGCTCTGCCCTCTTTTTAAACTGAGCAGTTGTTTTTTCCGCAAAATCCTTGTCTCCGCGGTCTATATAAAGAATACCTTCAAGGTGGTCATATTCGTGCTGGATGATTCTTGCAAGAAAACCGTCTGCATCAAGAGTAAACGGTCTTCCTTTTTCGTTAAGAGCCTGGACTGTTACCTTCTGAGGTCTTGTGATTGTTTCGTAAACCTGAGGAATACTAAGACATCCTTCGTCGTAATCGCAAACCTCTTTTGAAGTCTGAATAATCTGAGGATTAATAAAAACACGGCGTACGTTGTCATCTGCAATAAGAACAAACATTCTTAAAGACTTTCCAACCTGAGGACATGCAAGTCCAACTCCGTCTGCAGCAAGCATTGTTTCAAACATATCTTCTGCAAGCTGTCTTATTTCATCATTAACTTCTTCAACGGGCTGGGCTTTCTGACGTAAAATATCTTCGCCAAGTTTTGTTATATCCAGTATCATCTTATTCCTCTGCCTTATTTTTCAATCCTGATTCTTGCAGCTCTTGCGTGTCCGGCAAGTCCCTCTACATCACCAAGGAAGCCTGCTGCAACAGCACTCTTTAAAGTTCCGGTTTTTCCATCCTTTACTCTTAAAGTTGTAACTGTCTTAAGGAACATACGAACACTTAATCCGCCTGTAAATCTTGCAGAACCAGATGTTGGTAAAGTGTGGTTAATTCCTGCTGCATAGTCTCCGAATACTTCTGCAGAAGCGTGACCTATAAACATTGAGCCGTAATTGTGAACGGTCTTTTCGATTTTATCTCTCTGCTTTCCGTCTTCCATTGCAAGCTCAAGGTGCTCAGGAGCTTTTTTATTTACAATTTCAACTGCCTGTTCAAGCGAGTCTACTAAAATAATTTTTCCGTAAGTATCAATACTCTGGCGTGCAGTTGCCTTTGTTGTTAAAGTTTCAAGCTGAACTTCAATCTGTTCGCTTACCTTTGAAGCTAACTTTTCATCGTCTGTAACAAGAACAGCCTGAGCAACAACATCGTGTTCTGCCTGTGCAAGTAAATCTGCGGCAACCCATTCAGGCTTTGCACTTGAATCAGCTAAAATCATAACCTCTGTAGGACCTGCTATCATATCAATTCCAACAGTTCCGTAAACAGCCTTTTTAGCAGAAGCAACAAATTTATTTCCTGGCCCTACTATTACATCAACCTTTGGAACCGATTCTGTTCCGTAAGCCATTGCACCAATTGCCTGAGAACCGCCAACTGCATAAAGGTGATTTACTCCGCAGATATAAGCTGCAGCCATGATTCCTTCGTCTGCATAAGGTTTACCGCCAACAAATGCTTTTCCTGGTACACCCTTTCCTGTTTTTCCGGCTTCAATCTGATCATCCGGGTGAACGCGAGGAGGAGTACACATGATTACATTTTTTACACCAGCGGCAATTGCAGGAGTAACTGTCATGATTACTGTTGAAACAAGAGGGAATCTTCCGGCAGGAACATAACAGCCTACATTTTCTACAGGGATTGTTTTCTGCCCCGCAAAGATTCCGTTTTCAATTTCTTCTTCAAAATCTTTAAATGTTTTTCTCTGGAGTGTTGCAAACTTTAAAGCAAGGTCGTGAGAATAAACAAGTGCATCATAAATATCTCTTTTCTGAATCTTTAATTTTTCTGCTGCAGCCTTTAATTCTTCCTGTGGAACTTCAAAAACTGAAGGAACAGAAACGTCAAATTTATTTCCGTAAATACGGAGTGCTGCATCGCCCTTAGACTGAACTTCTTCTAAAACTGATTTAACAACCTCATTGTCGCCGTCAAAGGAATGTCCCTTAAAAAAATCAGCTTCAACTTCATTATATTTTTGTATTTTAATCATTACCTTTACTCCTTGTGACGCTTATCAAGCTCATCATAAACGTCCTTCCAGGTTACCCCTTCCTTGTACATAAGAACGTTTACAAAATAAAGTAAATCGGCAGCTTCCCAGATTACTTCATCCTTTCCGTCTGCTTCGCAAAGCTCCTCTGCTTCTTCTTCTATTTTTTCGCGAACTCTCTTTGCATCAAGAGTGGCTGTATAACTTCCCGGCTTTGGATTTGCAAATCTGTCTGCAATAATATTGTACAGACGGCCCATGTTTGATTTTTCCTGTGGATCTGTTGTAAAGCAGGTCCAGCTTCCGGTATGACACGCAGGTCCTGTAGGAAGAACAGTTGCCAAAATACAGTCTCTATCGCAGTCTGCCCTCATTCTTACAAGCTGCAAAAAGTTTCCGCTTGTATCACCCT
This sequence comes from Treponema sp., assembly GCA_017962965.1. GTDB lineage: Bacteria > Spirochaetota > Spirochaetia > Treponematales > Treponemataceae > Treponema_D. The sequence goes on from JAGCUI010000014.1 coordinate 23,802, forward strand.
TAGTCCAAAGCTCATTTCTTGAACGGCTCCAGAAGGTAAGCTTTCCGCATTCAAAAGACTTACGGATAGCCTGGGGATTTGCATAAGCCTGCATCATTACATCACCATTAACACTCTGTGCAATAACAGGAATCAATGGTTCTTTGTCGAATCTCATACATGCAATAAATGCATCTGTAAGATTAACCTTGTCTGTATATAAAGCCATACCAAGCTGAACATCACAATGGATTTTTTCAAGCTCGGTAATTTCTTCTACACTTGAAACACCGCCTGCAACAACTACCCTGCAATGGACTGCTTCGCGCAATGCTTTTGCATAATCCATGTTGGTACCCTGCATGCAGCCTTCTTTTTCTACACAGGTGAACAAAAGCTCAGAACAGAATTTTTCTGCCTGCTTTGCTCCTTCGATTAAAGGAATATCAACAGTTTGGGTCCATCCCTTTACTGCAATTTTTCCATTGATTGAATCTACCGAAATGATAATTCTGTCTTTTCCGATAGCAGCCGCAAGTTCGTTTAAAAAATCTTCGTTGAGAACAGATTCACCGGCCTTTGGTTCGCTCTTCCATGCTGCAGAACCGATGATTACCTTTTCTGCTCCAAGGCTGATTAATTCGCGTGCTCTTTTAACTGTACGAATGCCGCCACCAGTACGAACGTTTCCATGATGGAGAAGTGATTTTAAAAGGGCTGTGTTAGCAGTGTTTCCCTTTGCATCAACATTTCCTAAAGCTGCGTCCAAATCAATAACAGCAACTTCGCCATACATGTCAAAACGGCTGATAAGAGAATCTGCATCGTCTCTCTGTAATACCAGCTCTTTTCCGTTCTTTAACTGAACAACGTGTCCATTCTTTAAATCAATAGATGAAATTACCATACTTCTATATTATCAAATTTACCAAGTTTATACAAATAATGAAGAAAAAAAGCAGAATGAACAAAAACGCGTTTAAACAAAAAAAAAGACTGTCGCTAAAAAGGAGGAAATCGACAGTCTTTTATATTGCTCAATTTATTTGTTTTGGTTCTGCTTTATTGCTGCACTGTATACACTTATATAAACACCATTTCTAAATATAGTTACAAAAAAAATAAAAAAAATTTAATCTATTTGTGGCAATTATGTTGTTTTAGGAGTATTTTATATATATGCAGAATTCTTTTTCAAATGTAAAATGCTCTCCAGATTCTCCTAAATGGGACCAGGCAATCAAAAGGGAAATCCCGATTTATTCAAGAAACAATGATATTCGAAGTGATTTTGAACGTGATTATACAAGACTTCTCCACTGCGAAGCATACCGCCGTTTAAAGCATAAGACACAAGTATTTTTTGCTCCTCATAACGACCACATCTGCACAAGAATGGAGCACGTTGGTCATGTAGCTTCCGTTGCTTCAACTATTTCAAAATACCTTGGATTAAATACAGAGCTTGCTTCTGCAATTGCAACAGGCCACGACATTGGACACGCACCCTTTGGTCACCACGGAGAAAACTGCCTCAATAATCTTCTGGAACAAAAAGAAGGAAAGAACGCACCAAAAAAATTCTGGCACGAAAGAAACAGCCTCTTTTTTGCAGATTACATAGAAGCACTGCCCGACCCTAATAATTATCTTCAGCCATTAAATCTTACTTATGCCGTAAGAGACGGATTAATCTGCCACTGCGGAGAAATAGACCAGCAGGGAGTAAAGCCCCGCGACGAAGCAATCGATTTATATTCAATCAAGCGTCCGGGTCTTATTCAACCTTTTACCTGGGAAGGCTGCGTTGTAAAAATCGCAGATAAGATTGCATACCTTGGAAGAGACATAGAAGATGCAAGAGCCTACCACATTCTGGATATGACTTCTTACCGTGAGCTTCGTGAAATTGTTGGTTCAACCTTAGGCTTTGAAAGAAAGGGCGCCCATGCATTAAGAAGCGGTAAGGCTGTAAATACAACGGTTTTAATAAATGATTTAATCGTAGATTTATGCGAGCAGAGTTCTCCTGAAAAAGGACTTTGTTTTTCTGATGAATACTTTAAGTTTATTCTTGAACTCAAAAAATTTAATTTTTCGAGAATCTACAATCACTGGAGACTTCAGGAATTCCAGATTTATGCAGAAAACATTATACGCACAATTTTCCGTACTCTCATGAGAACCCAGGTGTATGCAAAAAGCGGAAGAGTTTCGCAGGTATTAAGAATCTATCCAAAGCTTTGTTCAACCTTCGAAGACTGGCTCATCCAGCATTCAAACTACAAGCATTTTTCATCTCATAAGCATGCCTTTGTAGATAAAAAGACAATCAATCACTACAACACAATAGAAGTGTTCGACATTACAGATAACGAGTCTTTTACAAAATGTATTATTGAATATATTTCTGGAATGACCGATCAGTTTGCAATTCAGGTGTACGAAGAAATAATTACTTTCTAAGCTTTAAAAGCTCAAGGCACTGCTCTGGCGGAAGTGGACGTGAATATAAATACCCCTGAATGTAGTCTGCTCCGGCTGTTGTAACAAGGTAATTCTGATTCTGAGTTTCAATTCCTTCTACAAGAATTTCAAGCTCGGCATCTTTGAAAGTAGAAACAAGGTTACGGAAAAGCACAACATTTTTTGCACTTTCTTCCATTGCAAGAACCAGAGATCGATCCATTTTTACGGTACTGAACGGAAGCTTTACAACGTTTGCAAGATTTGAATAGCCTGTTCCAAAGTCGTCAAGATAGAATTTAACTCCGGCCTGTGAAAGCTCGGTCATATTTTTATAGACAACCTCGTAATTATCAATAAAGATACTTTCTGTAATTTCCATAATGATGTTGTTTGGATTAAGACCGAACTTTGCAATTGTTTTTAAAACATAATCAACAATGTTCGGATTAGTCATCTGGTATACAGAAAAGTTTACTGAAACTGCATTTACAAGATTTCTGTTATCTGCAATAAATTTACAGATTTTTTCAAAGGCTACCATACCAAGTTTTTCGATAAGACCTTTGTTCTCTGCAACCTGGACAAATTCTGCAGGAGAAATATCTCCAAGCTCAGTGCCGTTCAATCTGGAAAGAGCTTCCATGTAAACAAATTTATTTTCTTTTACGCTGTAAATCGGCTGGAACCACACCTGATACTGATGCGATTCAAAAGTGAGCTCGCGTTTTAAAATCTGGAAAATGATTCTCTTTCGCTCAAGATCCAAAAGTACACTTTCGTCGCAGAATAAAAGCTGTTTGCAACTGGTTCTTTTTGCCTTTGTTAAAAGATTATTAACAATGTCCATTACGTTATTAAAGGATTTAGACCCCTTGGCAAATTCAACTGCAACGGAATAACACTCAATAGGCACGGGAAGCTTGTGTGCCGATGTATCCTGATTTGCGTCTTCTATAACTTTATAAAGCTCTGCAGCATATTTTTCTACAAGCTCCTTTGTATCTGCAATGGCTGCAAAACGGTTTGTGGCAATGTGGTAGCAGCGTCGTTCAAATCTCTTTGTAAACTGACGTCCCAACAGCAAAAGCATTGTATTAAAATCAGAAGCCTCCATGTTGCTCTGAATAGTCTGAATATTATCAATCGATAAAACAAAAAGAACGCCTGAATTATTTTTAAGCTGAACGTGTTTTTCAAGCTTGTGCTGAGTCATGAGCCCTGTTACTAAATCAAATTCAAGCATGTCTGACTGGATTGTCATGTATGCTAAAAGAAGGGCTGCTAAAGAAGAAGCGCCTGTGAGTAAAACCTTTGGAAAGAAGAACTGGAATGCAAGAACACAAAGCGCAATCACTGGATATAAAATCATTGAAAGGAACATTCTTGTAGCCATATTCTTTTTATGAGTACAGGTTACAAGCTCGATTATGGCCATATAAAAAATTGCCAGAATATATGTGATGTTTTTACAAGGTCCGTACTGATATCCGTTTATGGCGTCTGTAGAAAAAACAATGCCTGTAAAAATGTTCACAACAAGAACAACTAAATAAAGACAATAGATAACCCACAAGGCCGGATAAAGCGGATGAGTTTTTTCCCTGTAGGCATAGGCAAGCTCAAGAGAATATCCTGCCATTGCAACCGGAACAATTAAAAGAAATACATAATACAAAGTGGAAACTAAAAAAGATAAGGTTTGATTAACCTGAGTATAATAGGTGTTTGTAAATACAGAAATGATGTCGAAAAGCGCTGATAAAAAACATCCCACACAGGCATACATAAAAAGACGATGCCTGCGCTCATACGGAGAAAATGACGCAAAAACGTTGTAAAGTAAAAGCACAGAAACAATTACTGTTACAACTTCGCCAAGAATGTAGTAATCCAGGTTTTCAAAAAACATCTACTATATTATATACCCGATTACATAAAAAACAAATTTTTAATTTTAAAAGAGGCTTTTTTAAAAGAGGCGTAATTCTTAGTATTTTAGGGATTTAGTCTTCCCATTCACCGGTTCTGATTTCGTGTGCAATGCGTTTCCAGCTGTCGTAACGTTCTGCTGTTATTTCTCCGCGTTCTACTGCAGCCTTAATTTCGCAGCCTGGTTCCGTATCGTGCTTACAGTCAAGACCGAATTTGCATTTTCCAACAAAAGGTTCAAACTCGCGGAAATAAAGTGCTACATCATCAGCTTCTATATCGTCTAAAACAAAGCGTCTTATTCCAGGAGTGTCTATGATATTTGCCTTTCTTCCCTGAATGCCTTCTGTTAAAGTTTCGTTCAAAGTAAGGTGAATTAAAGTTCCCTTTGTAGTTGTGTGATTTCCCCTTCCGTATTTTTTAGAAAGACTTCCGGTTCTTAAAACACATGAATTATCCATTACGTTGATTAAAGAAGACTTACCTACCCCAGACTGCCCTACAAAAGCACTCAAGTGGTCTTCCAAAAGCTCTGCAAATTCCTGCATGCCAAGTCCTGTTTTTGCAGAAATACGAAGCACCTTATATCCAAGCTCTTCCCAGATAGAAAGTCTTTTATCAATCTGATTAAATTCTTCTTCGCGTCCGTCCAGCAGCATCTTCTCTGCTAAGTCCCATTTGTTACATACAATTACAGGTTTAATTCCCTGATGCTCTGCCTGTGCCAGCGCTCTGTCTGTAAAGCGAGGTCTGAACGGTGGCTCATCCGGAGTTGTTACAAGAATAAGATAATCAAGGTTACTTGCCAAAAGTTGGGGACATCTTCCCTTTACATTCCATCTTAAAAATGTATTTTTTCTTGGCTCCAGACTTATAACCTGACCTTTTTTATCGTTAATAGGATCAGGTTCAATTTTAACTACATCACCGGGGGCAATAGGATTATAAAACTCTTTATCTGTTTTAATAACCTTTCCCTTGATTGTGCAGTTTCTTATAACTTCGTCTTCGCATTCAACCGTAAAAAGATTGTTTGTTCCGGCAATTATTAATCCCTTCATAAGCTTTTAACCCCACAAGAAATAAAGAAGTAAGGCAGCAGCACCTGTTGTTAAAATTGTAAACGGAACAGCAACCTTAAGCCAGCCGGAGAACTTCATCGGGTATCCTTCTTTCTTTAAAATACCCATGCTCACAACATTTGCAGAAGCGCCGAATGGTGTAAGGTTTCCGCCAAGACAGCTTCCTATTAAAAGTGCAAACATATAAAGCTCTTTATTCATTCCCATAGCCTGAGCAAGTGAGCCAGCAACAGGAAGCATTGCAATAATATAAGGAACGTTATCTACAAAGCCGCTTATTGCAACAGAAACCAAAAGGATGATTATAAAACCAAGGATTTTTGAACCGCCGCAAATACCGGCAAGAAATCCTGCAAAATCCTCTAAAAGTCCAACTTCCTGAATGGCTCCAACTACAACAAAAATACCAAGCAAGAAGAAAATTGTTTCCCAGTCGAGCCCTTTTATAAGCTCCGCAGTTTCTTTCATATTTTTTTTCTGAGAAAAGATATACCACAAAACAGCAATAAGCCCGAGTGCAAAAACATAAAGTCCGCTTGTATAGGCAAATTCGCCTGGAATAAAGCTTACGCCCGCAAGACCAAAAATCATTACTAAAAGAATGATAAACGGAACCCACGAAATTACCTTTGTGCTTTCAACCTGGATTTTTTCATTTCTATACTTTGCAAAAAAGAAATAAAAATATATACAACCCGCTAAAAGCCCGGTCTGGATAATAAAGAAGATTGAGAGGCGTCCTTCGTGAATAAAAAAGTCGTTAAAATTATAGCCCGCATAAGCTGCAAAAATCATGCTTGGCGGATCTCCTACCAAAGTGGCAGTTCCTTCAAGGTTAGACATAACAGCAAGACCAATCATAAAGTAGGTTGGATTCATGTTGAGCTTTTTAGAAAGAGCTAAGGCAATCGGTGCCATAACCAAAACTGTTGCAACATTTTCTACAAAGATAGAAATAATACCTGTCATGGCAAGAATCAAAACAATTGCAATGCCCGGGTTACTGCTTTTATTTATAATACCGTCTGCAATACGAGCCGGAACCTTTGAATATAAAAACAAGGCTGCAATAATCATGCTTCCAAGGTAAATTAAAATTACGTTCCAGTTAATAATTCCAAAAACAGAATGAGTTAATGCATAAAAATGAGTGCCGGTTTTTAAAGCCTGGGGTAAAGGGAAAATGCTTCCTGGTAAAATCATTCCTGTTACAATAACCAAAAGCGCTGAGATTGTTGTAAACCACACCTTTTTACTTTGAAAGAGGATTACAAACACATACATTAAAACTGCAATTCCAAGTACAATCCACTTAATATAATCCATAAATCCTACGCATCCTCAATTTCGCTGAATAATGCTTCATACAAAGTTGCCTTATCGTTGTTAGTATCACGAATTGTCTGAGCCATTCTCTGTGCAAGTTTCATCAAAACCCTGTAGCCAAGCAAAGGTTCTTTTTCGCAGAGTTCTTTAAATTTTTTACATGAAAGGGCAATACAACTGCAGTCGCTGGCAGCCTTAACTGTAGCACTTCTTGTATCCTTACTTATAAGGGCAGTCTCTCCAAAAAATACATTCTGGTCACTCGAAAGATTTGCAAGCGCAATTTTATCTCCGGCCGGTGTATTTCTCATTACATTTACAGTACCGGTATAAAGAATATAAAGAAGATCTCCATACTCACCTTCTGTAATAATTACATCACCCTTTTTAAATTTTTTAAGCATGATGTTTTCGTAAACAAGTTTGAGTATGCGCCTGTCGTTTTCGTTATCTTCCTTGAATGAAGAAAAAAGCTGAATCTTTAATAATTTTGGTAATACTGTCTCAAATTCGTCCATATTGCCCCGTTACCCTCTTACAAAAATTGCCTTGGTAAATTTCTGAATCACAAAGTCTGCAGGAGGAGTTAAAATTGGTTCATTACTTTTAAGGGTTTTAACTTTTTTAAGATTATCAACAATCTTTTTAACATCAGGATTTTTCTGAGCCTCACGCAAAGCATCCTTTCTTCTCTGATGAAAGTTTCCTGTATTCAATAAAAGTCCTATTAAAACTCCAGGCTTTTTTAATGAAGTTTTATATTCATGATAAGTTTTTCCAATAAACTGAGACGGAATATCTTCTATAATAATTCCTGTCTCTGCATCGTCTCCAATCAAAGTACTGATTACGTTACTGTAACCCATGCCGCTTGATGCAGTTGCCAAAAGTGAATATTCGTAATTCTGAGTAAGGATGATTTCGTCGCAGTGTGCCATCTGAAGATGCTTTTCGAATTTTGAATCGATGAGCTCGGCTGCAATATAAATTCCTGGTGTAAGGCTTTCCATTGTCAAAACAGCAAGTACGGTTCTTGAGTCAATTTCGAGGTTTGAATACTGCTTTGATTTATCCGAAATAACAAGGGCACGCTCGGCTGTTTCAATCTGTGCACGCTTTAAAGTTGCTTCGTCTGCAAAATCACCGGCAATATAATGAATGCCCCGGAAGCGAGGTTCATCGCAGATCTGTTCAATCTGTTCACTCGGAGCTTCATTTATAAGAACAATCATATCGGGAGTAATATCAGGATTTGAATTTAAAACAAAATCCAGAATTTTATCAAAGCCGGGTCTCCAGCCGCATAATAAAAAATGTTTGTTCATACTTTTCAATTTTGCAAGTCCTTTGTCTTTTTTCATTAAGGTATCCATAAACATGGATGATATTTTACCGGTAATTGTACTGATTAAGATGATTCCAAGAATAAGAAGGATTGCAGCTCCAAGACGACCGGTGTACGATTTTACAACATAATCAAAATAACCGGCGAATAAGGCTACAAATGTAAACCAGATGGAATCGAACTTACTTTCAATTCCACTGTCTGTCTGAGTTTCTGATTCAAATACTGCGATTGTAGAAAAAATAACGAGAATGATTATTACGAGAAAAATATATGTTTTAGGACTTTTTAATCCGGCCTTAAGGGTTCTTGAAAAACGCCTTGCAGACTTTTTTACAAAATTTTTTTTATTTCCCGTCCTTTTACTCATATATTAAATATATCAAGCCTTTTACATTTTTTCTAGATACGGAACAAGCACCAGATTCATTGCATTTTTGATTACCATGAGGGTACAGTCTGCAAGATAGAGTCTGGCTCCTGCAAGTTTTTTATCCTCTGCATTTACAATAGAACAATTCTGATAGAATTTTCCAAAGAGCTTTGCAGTTTCATAAACATAGGCTGCTACAAGACTCGGGTCAAGATTTTCTGCAGATTTTTCGATTACAGAAGGATAATCTCCAAGCTGTTTGATTAAAGCCCATTCATCTTCACCGCTTAAAAGTGCAACTGCTTCTTCCGAGCTGTCCTGTTTGATTCCCGCTTCCTCTGCCTTTGCAAGAATGGAATTAATGCGGGCTCCCATGTACTGTAAATAAGGACCTGTGTTTCCGTTAAAGTTCAAGCTTTCTGCAGGATTAAAAAGCATATCCTTGATTGGAGTTGCCTGAAGCATGTAATAATGAAGTGCACCAAGAGCAATCTTTTCTGCAACCTCATCTGCATTTCCAACCTCTTCATCACGACCGCGTTCTTTAATTGCGTTAAGTGCATCCTCGTGCAATGAATCAAGAAGGTCGTCTGCATCTACAACAGTTCCTTCACGGCTCTTCATTCTTCCGCTTGGGAGATTTACCATACCGTAGCTCAAATGATAAAGCTTATCTGCCCAGTCAAAACCAAGCTTTTTAAGAATATGGAACAAAACCTTAAAGTGATAATTCTGTTCACTTGCAACAACATACACAAGCTGATTAAATGCCCAGTCATCATGGCGGCTGATTGCAGTTCCAATATCCTGAGTAATATATACAGAGGTTCCGTCTTTTCTAAGAAGAACCTTTTCCTGATTTGTTCCTTCCTTGCTTTTTCCAACAACGTCGGTTACATCAATACGAACCGAGCCGTCTTCTGCCTTAAAGAAAACTCCCTTATCAAGACCCTTAAGAATTTCATCCTTTCCCTTAAGATAAGTTTCGCTTTCAAAATAATATTTATCAAAGCTGATTCCGGTACGATTATAAGTTTCCATCATTCCGTCAAAGGTCCAGCCGTTCATTTTTTCCCAAAGAGCGTGTACTTCCTTATCCCCTGCTTCCCATTTAATAAGCATGTCTTCTGCCATCTGTGCGGCCTCAGGGTGTGCAGTTTCAGGTTTATCCTTTTCGCCCTTAAGGTATTTATCAAATTCTACGTAACACTGACCTACAAAATGATCTCCCTTAATACCAAGCTTCTGAGGTGTGTCTCCGTTTGCTTCGTGAAAAAGCTTATATGCAAGCATGGATTTACAGATATGAACACCTCTGTTATTGATTAAATCCACCTTATAAACCTTTGCACCTGCTGCCTTAAGAATACGGCTTACAGATTCACCAAGAGCATCGTTACGAACATGACCAAGGTGAAGAGGCTTGTTTGTATTTGGAGAAGAGAATTCAATCATTACGCTTCTTCCTTCCAGAGTCTTTTTACCTTCTGAATTAAGTGAACCGTATGATTCTTTCTGAGTTTTTATGGCGTTAAGAATAGGAGATGCTGCCCCGCCCTTATTTAATTTTACATTTACATAAGGACCTACAGCAATAAATTCTCCAAGAGATTTATCTGTAATTTTCTGAACTACGCCCGTAGCAATTGCAGGAGGAGCCATGTGAAGTTCTTTGGCATAAGCAAACATAGGGCTGCCCAAATCTCCCATTTCCGGATTAGGAGCATTCTGAATTACAACAGCTTCCGGTACTACTGCCTGAGCCTCCGGATTTTTTTCCTTAATAAATTCGTTTAAAGCGCCCGCGATAATTGAACGACATGTCTCTTTTGCATCTGCCATATAAAACCTCTGAAAAATGAAGTTAAATAAAAAAAGGTTTCTGAAAAATCAGAAACCCTTTTCTTGAGCTACACTGGATTCGAACCAGTGACCCACGCCTTAAAAGGGCGTTGCTCTACCTACTGAGCTAGTAGCCCATCCGTTTTTTGAACGTGAAGTAAATATATTATTTTTAAGTAAAAGTGTCAATACTTAAACATTGTTTTAAATGATTTTTTATATTTAGCATTTAATTGCTTATTATATTGCACTTTATGAAAGTAAATGATAGTATTTTAACTGTACTCTTTAATGGGTACAAAATTTTAGAAGAGGAGTTTTTTAAATGAAAAAGCTTTTTTCTGTAATTGCAGTTCTTTTAACTCTTAGCACTGCAAGCATTTTTGCTAAAACTGGAGTTGGACTTCAGGGTGGAGCAACAATTGGAAATGCAATCGGAGGAACTGGTGCCGTTACTGTAAAACCTAGCGACCGTCTTCCATGGGTATTCGCAATTACTGTTCCTTCATTCAATCCATTTGCAATCGGTTTAACAGCTGACTACTGGATTGATACTCCTACATTCAGCCGCAACTTTGGCTGGTACTACGGAGTTGGACTTGCTGCAGCATTCTACACTGGTGATCCAGGATTATTCGGATTTGGTGCAAGAGCTGTTGTTGGTATCCAGGGATTCCTTTTAAATAAGTTCCTTGAACTTTACGCAGAAATCGCATGGCAGCCAATGTTCTTCATTTCAGGTGGATTCCACACACAGTTATTGGCATTCCCTATCAACCTCGGCTTCCGCTTCTGGTTCTAATTTCTAACTGATTCATTCAGTAGAAGAAAGCTTTCCTTTTTAAGGAAAGCTTTTTTTTTGTCTAATAAAACTCTTAATTCAAACTGATTGATTAATAAAAGTTTTATGAATTATAATATAAGCAATTAAAAGTAAAAGAGGTTTTATATGGTAATCAGAGAATCTGCAGAAATGTATCTTGAAACAATCCTTATCCTTTCTAAAAAAGGAAAAGTCCGTTCAATCGACATTGCTAAATCAATGAATTTTTCCAGACCTTCTGTAAGCGTTACTGTTCACAATCTTGAAAAAGAAAAATATTTAACAATCAAGGAAGACGGCTCAATTATTCTTGAACCAAAGGGCTTTGAAATTGCAAATAAAATTTATGAACGTCATTTAATTCTCACACAGGTACTCGAATCTATTGGAGTAGACACAAAAACTGCAGAAGAAGATGCCTGCCGTATCGAGCACATCATAAGCCACAAAACCTTTGAATGCATAAAAAAAGCACTTAAAAAATCAGGAAAATAATATGAAAAAAGCCGGAATAAGTTTAATTCTTTTGTTTTTATCTTTTACTCTCTTTGCACAGGCAGCTTATGACCAGGATGAAGAATATACTTCTGACCCAAAAAAAGAATTTGATTTATTTGCACCAGGCTCAGTTTTTCAACTTGATTTAACCAAGGAGTCTGTAATAATCGGAACCGGCCTTTTATTAAACGGAACCTGGCTTTTATGCGACAAGGGTTTAAAATTAAATCACGAAAGATATCCAAACCAGATTTTAGATTCAAACGATGTAAACGCATTCGACCGTAATTTCATGAAGCCCTACTCTCACACACTTGATGTAACAGGTGATATTGTTATGGCCGTAACTCTTTTAACACCGTTATGCCTCTGCCAGACAGATAAAAATGAATGGCTCCAGCTTGGAATTATGTACGGAGAAACAATGCTTTTGGCAAACGGAATTAAGGAAATCGGAAAGCTTTGTGTAAACCGCCCTCGCCCTTATTCTTACTTCCAAGGCGGCCCTGATAAAAAATATAAAAACGGAGACTGGGCTAAATCCTGGCCTTCTGGACATACAACCTTTGCATTTGCAGGAGCAACCTTTGCAAGCTATGTTTTTGCACAATACTATCCAGATTCAACCTGGAAATATGTTGTAATTGCCGGTTCCTACAGTCTTGCATGTACAACAGCAGTTTTGCGCATTCAAAGCGGAAATCACTTTGTAACAGATGTTTTAACCGGTGCCGTAATAGGAACTGCCTGCGGATTTTTTGTTCCATGGCTCCATCTTATAAACGAGCAGACAGGAAGAACATTAACAATTACTCCAACCTCGCTCAATTTTAATTTTACCTTTTAAGCACATTTTTTTGTAATTTATATTGAAATTACGTTCTATTATTGTTAAATTTAAACCATGTACGGTTTTATAATAAAAAAGAGTTTTTTCGACGACTGGGATAATCTTCTTACAGTCTTTGTTGTTAATCTAATCTGTGTTTTCACAGCCTTAGTCCTTTTGTTTACAGGTGCTCAGCTTTCACTTCTTTTTGAAAATAAATCTGAAATTGCACAGTCTTTAATTATAGTTTTATTTATTGTTCTTACAGTAATAATGCTTACCGTTTATAATGTGGCCTTTGGTGAACTTGCAGCTAAAATTGCCAACTTTGAAGGCGTTTCGCTGGGGCTTTTCTTTAAAAAGATTCCTGAATCATTTAAAGACGGTTTATTATACGGTTTATTAATCAGCGGAATCGGAATTATTTCCCTTTACTGCTTTGATTTTTATTTCTTAAGAATGCAGAGTCTTGTTGGTTTTGCAGTTGGAATGATTCTTTTCTGGATTGATGTAGTTGTTATTTTGAGCCTCCAGTGGTTTATCCCGATTAGAGCTACAATGCATAACGACTTTAAAAAATGCCTTAAAAAATGTCTTATTATCTTTTTTGATAACACAGGCTTTTCTATTTTAGTATTCATTCACACAATCATCATGATTCCGATCTCTGTTTTTCTTTTGGGCTTCTTCCCGGGCTTTGCAGGAGTTCTTGTAAATAAATGCAACGCTTTAAGACTTCGCCTTTATAAATACGATTATCTTGAAGAACACCCTGAGCTTCAGACTAAAAAAGAAAGAAAAAATATTCCATGGGATGAATTAATTTATAACGACAGAGAAACCTTTGGTGTAAGAACCTTAAAGAGTCTTTTCCAGCCATGGAAGATGGATAACGAATAAATATAGAATAAAATCTATATAAAAAAGAAGCCGGAGCAAAATTAAATGCATCCGGCTTTTTATTTGTTCATTCAAAAAACTTATCTAGGTGTTACTACTCTAGGAGGCTTTCCTACATAACGCTTACTTCCATCCAGAACATACATCAAGTCTTTTTTAGCATCATATTCAAAAATAAGGTTTTCACCGTCAAGATCATTAGGATCAAACAAAACACCTGTATTAGAAGTTTTATTAAAAACATATCTTCTTACTGCTACTTCTGATTTATCATCGTCCGCAATCAAGAACATCCAGCCGTCTTCGCAGAAATACATTGTTGCAGTATCTCCGTCAACATTAAAAGAGTAATACTTTCCTACAAAAGTATTTGTTTTTGAAGATTTTTCATCCTTTTCTGCAGCAAAAACTGCACAGGTTAAAGATAACAAAACCAAAAGTGATAAAAATAATTTTTTCATCTTATTCATCCTTATTTAGTAAAAAGTAAAGTTTTTGCATCAAGGTTAACACTGCCCTTTCCGTTCTTTAAGATTGAAAGGCTGATGTTACTTCCGTTTGCTGCAAGATGTGCAACAGTAGCAAAGAATTCAAGCTTATCCTTTGCAAGAGTATCTTCGAGCTCGGCTGCTTCGTTTGTAAAGCTGAACCATGCTGTCATTTTTTCGGCCTTGATGTATTTTGCAAAGCATTCAAGATCTTCTGTAGTTATTGCGTCCAGATCCAAACCGTCTACAACAACAGTAGAAAGCTTAATTCCTCCGTCCTTCATTGCTTTGATTGTATTTACAACCTTTGGCAAAGTGAAGGTTTCCTGATTAAAATTCAAAATAGTTCTGTTACGAACAATATCATCATTAATTTCATCAAGATTAAAATTCTTTTTCTTAGCAACTTCTGCCATAATGCTTGAATACCATGCAATTACGTTTGAAGACTGCTGGTCAAAAGAAACATGTACAAGTGCTTTATCTTCTAAGAGGGAATCAATACCAAACTGAACAAGAATAGAAGTCTTTCCTAATCCTTTTTTGGCAGTAACTAATCCCATCTCACCATTTTTGAGCCCAGCGTTTGTTGCCTTATCGAAAAAACGTACAGGACTGTGTTCCAATAAATCTTTCTTTTCCATAATTTCCTCCTTAGTTGTATCATAAATATAATAACATAAAAAAGGAAAAAAACAACTCAAAGTCTGTAAGAATCTGCTGCAAGTTTTGGGGAAAGGCAAAAAAAATGACCGTCCAGAATTGAACGGCCATCTTTACTCAGTTTACACTGATTTATTTTTTAGCTGCTTCCTTTTCTGCCTTGTGTTTAGCAATGAGTTCGTCAGCAACATTGTTTGGAACTTTTCCGTATTTTTCAAATTCCATTGTGAATTCACCCTTACCCTGAGTTGAAGAACGGAGGATAGTAGAGAATCCGAACATTTCTGAAAGTGGAACTTCAGCGTTTACTGTAGAAGTATTGTTTTCATCTGTTGAATCAACAATTACACCACGGCGCTGGTTGATAAGACCAAACAAGTTACCCTGGAATTCTGTAGGAGCAGTCATCTGAACTTTCATGATAGGTTCAAGGATAACAGGTTTTGCTTTAAGATAACCTTCGCGGAAAGCACCGATAGCAGCAATCTGGAATGCGTTATCGTTAGAGTCTACTGGGTGTGACTGACCATCATTGATTGTCATCTTAACACCTACGATAGGAGCTCCAATCAAAGAACCTTCCTTCATAGCTTTCTGGAAACCTTTATCACAAGAAGGGATGAATTC
>JAGCUI010000015.1 GCA_017962965.1 Treponema sp.
CGGTCTGAGCTGACCGACAACATCTGCCATAGCACCCCAATTTAATAAAAGGGCACCCAATACAGCCTGTTCTGCTTCTATACTGTGTGGTGGAACTTTGTCCATTAATGTTGTATCCATTCTTTTCCCCCTGTTTTTTTTATCTGTAGTAAAAAAAAGCCGGCACATCAGTGTACCGACTTTTCTGTCTTACCAGATTAAGTAAGAAATTACTCAGCAGCTTCGTTGTTTTCTGCAGGTGCTTCAGCTGGTTTTTCTTCTGCTTTTGGAGCAGCTTTTTCAGCTTTAGCGTTTTTTGCAGGTTTTGAAGCAGCCTTTGTTTCCTGAACTTCCTGAGCTTTTACAACAATGTGAACTTCTGCTGTCTGTGCTTCATAAAGTTTGATAATTGCTTTATAAGTACCAGTAGATTTGATTGCAAGACCAGGAAGATCGATTCTCTTTCTTTCGATATCGAAACCAAGTTTTTTGATTGCATCTGCAACGATATGTGTTGTAACAGCACCAAAAAGCTTTCCGTTTGCTCCAGCTGGCATAACAATTTCGATTGCTGCAGCTTCGAGTTTTTCCTTAAGGCTTGCAGAATCTTTTCTCTTCTGTTCCTTACGTGCTTCGATTTCTGCTCTTCTTGCTTCAAACATCAAAACTGTTGCTTCGTTGTATGGTACTGCAAGATTTCTTGGAAGGAGGAAGTTACGTGCATAACCATTAGCAACGTTTTTTACGTCTCCTTCTTCACCAAGTGATTTAACGTCTACGTTAAGAATTACTTTCATTTTTTCAAGCTCCTTATTATTTTTTACAAAGAAACCTCGGAGTATGAGGCCCTTCAAATTAATTTAATGTTATGCAAAATGCATCCAAAAATGCATGCCAAATGCATGAAAGTTTGCTTTGCAAACTTTCAAAAAATTATATTGCTCCGCAATATAATTTTTATTAGTCAGCCACGTATGGGAGAAGACAAATTGCACGAGCGCGTTTGATTGATTTTGCAAGTTCACGCTGGTGTTTTGCACAAGTTCCTGTAATGCGGCGAGGAAGAATCTTACCTCTTTCTGTCATGTAGCGGCGGAGTGCATCAGCATCTTTGTAATCAATTTTTGCTTTATTTGCACAGAAGCGGCATACCTTTTTGCGGAAATATGTTTTTCCCTTACCGCGTCCGTCTTTATCATCTTCACGACCTTCGTTTTCTGCAGGTACTTCTGTCATAGAAGCTTCCTGAGCCATCATATCCTGTTTTTCTTCCATTTCCTGATTTTCGTCAGCCATATTTTTCTCCTGTATAAGACCGTTTAAGGCCTTTTAATTAGAATGGTATATCCTCAGGGAAATCACTGCCAGTTCCACCGAATGAATCTGACTGATAATTATTTGAATATCCGTCGTTAGACTGAGCATTATTTACAGGCTGGAATTTTGGAGCACCCCCTGAAGGCATAGCGCCATCAGATTTTCCACCAAGTAACTGAACGTTATTGGCAACAATACTAACCTTGCTCATCTTCTGACCGTCTTTTTCCCAACGATCCTGTTTAAGATATCCTTCAACACAAATCTGCTTACCCTTTAAAAGATAAGGCTTAAGATTTTCTGCTGTTTTTCCCCAGATAGTAACATCAAAATAGTTTACTTCATCAACCCACTGTTCACCATTTTTGCGGCTTCTGTTGACAGCAATACTAACATTAGCTCTGGCCTGGCCGTTTCCAACATAACCAAAACTTCGTTCATCTTCACCAAGATCTCTTGTAAGACGACCGATAAGAACAACATGATTTAAATCTGTCATAACAAACTCCTTAAAATGATTTTTTATGCGGGATAAAAAGTATTATTTTTCTTCAAGTTTAACAAACTGATATTTCAAAAGATTCTGATTGATTTTGAATTCTTTTGCGATATCAACAAGCTTGTCTGGATTAAGCTTTAATGTTGTAAGAACAAAGCGTCCTTTCTTCTGTTTTTTGATTTCGTAAGTAAGATCACGATCACCGAATGGTTTTTCTTCTTCGATTTCGGCACCGAATTTTGTAAGTGTGCTTTTTACGTCTTCAGCACCTTTTTTTGACTTTTCATCTTCGAGCGGATAAATAGTCATAAGTTCGTACTTTTTCATAAGTAACTCCTGAAATAATGATTCTGCATACACAGAATATTTCGGAGGACATGTAATACAATCCTCAAATCAACGATTTTAGACTGTAAATAAAAACCAAATGCACAAGGCAAAAAGTTTTTATTCCTCCTTATGGACAAAGGAAATTCCCGTAAGGAATTCCAAGGGGTGTAAGTAAAAATATACTCAAAAATCAGACTAAGGTCAATATTGCAAGTATGTACTTTATAAGATATAATTTATTTGATTTATGAACAAAAAATTTTTTATTAAATCACTTATTTTACTTGTTTTTTTTAGTCTCACCCTTCCTCTTTTTGCTAAAGATGAAAAAAAATTACCTGATGAAGTTCAGGCAAAAATAAAAACAATCAAAGAAACAAAGACAAGCTGGTACATAAGACGTGCAAGCGGAACAAGAGCCGGAAAGGTTTTATACGGTCCTTTTGAAAATAAAAATCAGGCAATTGCAGTATGGTTTTACCTGGATTTAAAGGCAAAAAAAGATTCCTGCATTGCTCAAAAAGATAAATTCATTACAAATAACCCTGCAGATTTTTACAAGGAAGATTCTGCCACAATTAAACAGCAGATAGAAAGCTTTGGAAAGGATTTTACAGTAAAAGCCTATTTTGGCCTTGCAGAATTTCCTGCCGAAGAAGAAAAACCTGCAGAACCTGAGCCTGTAAAAACAGAACCTCTTACCACAGCCCCAGAAATCGTAAAACAGGAAGTTGCAGTTGCTCCGGAACCTGCTCCTGCCCCGGCTTCAAACGACTTTGGAAGTGCAGATTCTTTTGGTTCAAGTGATTTTGGAAGCTCTGATTCCTTTGGCTCAAACGATTCGTTCGGTTCTGGTGATTCTTTTGGCTCAAACGATTCGTTCGGTTCTGGTGACTTTGGTTCATCAGACTTTGGAAGCTCAGACTCATTCGGCTCTTCAAATGACTTTGGAAGTTCCGACAGCTTTGGTTCAAGTGATTTTGGCAGTTCTGATTCATTCGGCTCAAATGATTCATTCGGCTCAAACGATTCCTTCGGTTCAAACGATTCCTTTGGCTCAAACGACTTTAGTTCATCAGACTTTAATTCATCAAACGATTCGTTCGGCTCAAACGACTTTGGTTCATCAGACTTTGGAAACTCAGACAGTTTTGCCTCTTCAAACGAAAGTTTTACTTCAAACGATTTTTCTCCGGCTCCACAGGTTCAGAATAATAAAACTGCACAGGCTCCTTCTAAAACAGAAAGCACACCTGCAAAAACAGAGACTGCCCCTGAAAAAACAAACGAAAACAACGCTCCAAAAACAACTCAGAGCGAGGTAGATTTTGTAATTCCTCAGACAAATCAGAGTCTTGAACGCTATCAGAAAGAATACTTACAGGACTTTGCTCCAAAAGACGAAATCCCTTCTCCATACGACGAAGAAGAAGTTGAAGAATACATCATTTTAAATCCTAACGAAAAAGACAGTAAGGGATGTACCCTTTTAATGAAGGCCGCAGAATCAGGAAACAACTGGGAACTCAACGCGCTCATTAAATCCGGTGCCGATGTAAATCTTACAGACAACGATGGATGGACAGCCCTTATGTATGCCGTTCGCTATCAGCAGAATATTTCGATTGTAAACACACTTTTACAGGCAGGCGCTAAAGTAAAGGTAAAAAATAAATATAATCTTTCACCACTCATGCTTGCTTCAACCTATAACAACAACCCGGAAATCATCACTAAGCTTTTGGCATATTATTCAGTTTCAGAAAAAGAAGTGCTTCAGTCCTTCATCCTTTTGCTGTCCGATAACACATCGTCGGAATACGCAAAGATAGCAAAGGTAGAAGCCTTTATTAAAAAGTCGGTTCCGCTCAACTCATTCTACGAAGGAAAAACTCCTTTGATGTATGCAGCACAATACGGAACTTCAACAAAGCTCATTAAATATTTAATCGACGAAGGTGCTTCTCCTGCCCTGCGCTCAACAGAAGGAAAAACAGCCTACGATTATGCAATCAATAATAAAGCTCTTGTTCATGATGAAAACTTCTGGGCATTAAATCAAAAATAAACCGGGTACAAAATGAGAATCACAGGCGGAACACTTAAAGGCAGAATTATCAAATGTCCGGACGGAGTTATAAGACCGGCAATGGACAGAATGAGGGAATCTGTTTTTTCAATTCTGGGAGATTTAAGCGGAAAATCCTGGCTCGATTTATTCAGCGGATCGGGTACAATTGCAATAGAAGCTGCTTCCCGTGGCGCCACACACATTGAATTATGCGAAAAAGATAAAATCAAGGTAAACACAGTGCTGGAAAATGTACGCGTTACAGAAGAAGAATGCAACGTAAAAATTCAGTGCCACTTTATGCCTGTAGAATATTTTATTAAAAGGTGTAAAACCTCATTCGACTATATCTTTTTTGATCCTCCCTTCCCTTATAAATTTCACGAACAGCTTGTAAAGGATTGCGACAAAAACGGACTATTAAACAAAACCGGAACAATTTTAGTTCACCGCCCTTCGGAACATTTTATGCCGGATAACATCGGAAACTTAAAAAGAACCGACCAGAGGGTGTACGGACGCTCAATTGTGGATTTTTATCAATATAACGAATAAAGTTGACATCTCAAGAAAAACTGTTAAAATTAATAAAAATATATATAAAAAGTAAAATGATTAGAAAAAAGTGTAATATTACAAAACGTTGAAAAATTTGGAATAGTTTTAAATTGAAAAGTTTTTATGAGTAAAAGAGAAGAATTAGAAAATAATTTTACACAAGCAGTTTCTAACCAACAAATTCCGGATGGATTTATCAAAGTTACAGACAATCCTGTAGCTGGGTTAAGTGACGAACAGAAGGTAATTCTTAACAGAAAAGCCAACACAATGTTCAATGCCGGAAATATTGAAGATGCACGCCGTATTTTTATTACTACAGGATATTCTGATGGTCTCACCCGTGTAGGAAATCACTACATGAATAATAAAGAAAGCCTCAAAGCTTTAAAAGCTTACTACCTTGCTCATAACAAACGCGATTCTGAACCTATTTACGAAACTATTGCAAAAGTTATTTCAAGTTTGTTAGAAAAGGAGATTTAAAAATATCATGGACAGTTTATTCACTCAAAACCAGGACTTTATTACACCAGATAATCTGGAAATGTCTTCGGACAAAGTAACTGAAGGAAATGACAAGATTTCAGAACTTTCAAAAAAAGGTTATCAGTTGTTAAAAGAAAATGACACAGACGGTGCAAGAGAAGCTTTTGAAGCAATTCTGGCAATAGAAGAAAACAATAACTATGCTCTCGTAGGATTAGGCGATACAGCAAGAAAGTTAAATGATTTTCATACAGCAGTTTCATGCTACAACAAATGTCTTTCATTTTACCCTACTAACAATTATGCGCTTTTTGGACTTGCAGATTGTTACAAGGCATTAAACCAGTTTCCTAAAGCAATCGAAATCTGGCAGAAATACCTTTTGCATGATGACAAAAATATCACTGTAATTACAAGAGTTGCAGATGCATATAGAAAAACCCACGACTTTAAAAAATCAAAGGAGCTTTATCTTAAGGTTCTAGAAATGGAACAGAATAACCCATACGCTTTGATTGGTCTTGGTCACTTAAGCTATGATTTTAAAGAATACAAGGATGCCCTTTATTACTGGACAAGAATCTACGAATTAAACGAAGATAATTCTGATATCCGCGTTCTTACTGCAATCGGAAACTGTCACAGAAAATTAAAGACATTCGAAAAAGGAACATACTACTTCCAGAAGGCACTCGAAAGAGATGCAAACAACTTCTATGCCCTCTTTGGTATGGCAGACTGTTACCGTGGTATGAACCAGCAGAAAAAATCAATTGAATACTGGAATAAAATTCTTGAAATAGATCCTAAAAACAAGGTAATTCTTACCCGTGCAGGTGATGCATACAGAACAACAGGAAATTACGAAGAAGCCGTTACCTATTACAACAAGGCTCTCGAAATTGACTTTGATATTTATGCAGCAATCGGTCTTGCCTTAATCTGCAAGTGTCAGGGTAATTATGACGAAGCTATTAAACGTTTTACTACCCTTATTCAGAATGATTCAAGAAATGCAAGACTCTATGTGGACCTTGCCGAATGCTATGCAAACATCGGAAGAAAAGACGAGGCTATCAAGCTTTTGGAAAACTATCTTTCTAACGACGGAAAGAACATTCAGATTAAAAACCTCTTGGAAAAACTCAAGAAATAAGTTTTAATACTATCCATGGATAAGATAGTTTTAACCGGTTTACTCCCATCTGAAATTTGTGAATCCCTTAATTTACCTCAAAAATTCCGCGGAACACAAATTTTCAAATGGGTTGGTAACGGTGTTTCAGATTTTGACAAAATGAGCAATTTGAGCATTGATTTAAGAAACTCTCTTAAAGAAAATGCCGTTTTGCGCTGCACCACCCTCCATAACACATTAAAAGATCCCGACGGAACAATCAAACTCCAGATTCAAACCTCTGACAATCACATTGTAGAAACAGTTTTATTAACAGATAAAGAAGAAAGAAAAACTGCCTGTGTAAGCTGCCAGGTTGGATGTGCCATGAAGTGCGCATTCTGTATGACAGGAACTTTGGGCCTTGCAAGAAATTTAACACCTGCAGAAATTGTAGAACAGTTTTTATATCTTGAAGAAATCTGCGGAAAGCTTGATAACATTGTTTTTATGGGAATGGGAGAACCTTTACAAAACCTTGATTCCATAAGAAAAGCAATTGAAATTTTAGGACATAAGGACGGAAGAGCCCTTTCCACAAAACGAATCACCCTTTCTACCTGCGGCATTGTAAAAGGTATTTATGAACTTGCAGATAACGGGCCAAATATAAGGCTTGCAGTTTCTCTTACAACCGCCAACGAAGACTTAAGAAAAGAAATCATGCCGGTTTCAAAGGCAGAAGAAAATTCACTTAAAGAATTAAAAAAAGCGATTGATTATTATGCACAAAAGTCCGGAAAACGAGTTACTTTGGAAGCAGCCTTAATGCACAATAAAAACACAGACAAAGAGAGCGCCCAGAATATGATTGATTTTGCAAAGAATTCAAACGTAAATATCAATGTAATTCCATGGAATCCTGTAAAAACCCTTCCTTTTGAAGAGCCAGATGCAGAGGAAGTAAAACGCTTTGTTTCAATGCTCGAACGAAACGGTCTTAATGTTACAGTCAGAACCCGTAGAGGAAGAAAGATTGGAGGAGCCTGCGGACAGCTTGGAAAGGTAAACTCTTAAAGAAATACTTTAAAAACCGCAATTAAAACAAATTATTATTGAATTAAAAGCCTTTTAGAATTATAATTAAATTAATTAAAAAACGTTTTAGATACAGGAGCGAAGAGATGCAGAAAAAAATCTATGTTGTTGGTATGTTTGACAATGATACTGCTTCAAAAGTACAGGATGCAGTAAAAGGTGTAGCATCTGTTACAAATGTAGTCGCTAATTGTGATAAATCCCAGGTCCTTGTAGACTATGATGACGCCGGTGCAGAAGCTGCTATTAATTCAGCTATTACAGGCTGCGGCGTAGAAATTATTGGATAAAATAAATCATGAAATTAGTAATTCTCGACGGACATGCTGTTAATCCCGGTGATTTACCTTGGGATGATTTTAAACAGTTTGCAGATTTAACAATATACGAAAGATCAAAGCCGGAAGAAGTTATCCAGCGAATTGGAGACGCAGAGGCTGTTTTTTTAAATAAAATCAACATTACAAAAGAGATTTTAGACGCCTGCCCTAACCTTAAATATATTGGCGTTCTTGCAACCGGTTATAATGTAATCGATATTAAGGCTGCCAAAGAGCACAATGTTGTTGTAACAAATATTCCTTCTTACAGTACAGACTCAGTTGCTCAGCACGTATTTTCATTTATTCTTTATTTTACAAACCATGTGGCAATGCATAACGATTCAGTTCAAAAAGGAGACTGGATCCGCTGCCCTGATTTTTGCTACTGGAATGCACCTCTTATGGAATTAAAGGGAAAAACTCTTGGTATTTTCGGCTTTGGAAACATAGGTAAAAGAGTTAGTGAAATTGCAAAGGCATTCGGAATGAATGTAATTGTATGCACAAGAACTCCAAAACCTGATATGCCAAAGGCAGTAACCTTTGAAGAGCTTATGAGACTTTCTGATTTTGTTTCCTTACATGCGCCTTTAACTGAACAGACAAAAAATATCATCAATAAAGAATCCCTTTCTCTTATGAAAAAATCTGCTTATTTAATAAATACTGCTCGCGGCGGCTTTGTTGTTGAAGAAGATTTAAGAGAATGTCTTATAAATCATACACTTTCGGGCTATGCAGCAGATGTTTTACTTGAAGAACCTATGTCTAAAACTAATCCGCTTTTAAATGCTCCAAACTGCATCATCACTCCGCACATTGCATGGGCACCGCTTGAAACAAGAAAGAGACTCCAGGGAATTGCTCTTGAAAATTTAAAAGCATTTTTAAATGGAAATCCTGTAAACATAGTAAGTTAGAATTGTTATATATTTCATATGGGGGAAAGTATGAAAAAACTTTTTTTAATCTTAGCAGCATTTTTATGTCTTAATGCATTTTCTTTTGCAGAAGAATATCACTTTCATCATAATGATAAAAAAGGCTCTATAAGAATAATCAGCGTAATTATTTCAGAAGAAAATGATGATTCTGTTTCGGGTTTTTACCGTGAAGAATGCTTTTTTGAAAAGAAAAATCTTAATGCAGAATTTACAGCTTACAAAAAAAATGATAAATACAACTTTACAGTAACAAAAGACAACAAAACAAAAACAATTGAATTTACTTACGATAAAGATTATTTAAACTACGAAGCCAAGGTTACAGGCAAAAATCAGGAAGAACCTCTTTTTGTAAATTTCAAATGCCGCCTTACCTCTTTAACTGCAAGAGCCAAAGAATCAGATCTTTATGCTCATATTCAACTGGAAACTTCAAACCAGTCAATTATCGATCAGTTTTATAAGATTGAAGGCTGGGATAAATTTACTCCTTATGTAATGGGCCCAAAAGTTCCTGATACAGTACAGATAAAAGATAAAACAATTACTTTTGCAAAAAATACTAAATGGGAAGCTTCCCAGGATAATCCATATCTTGTGTATAGCTTTTATTATTCAAAAACAGAAAAATACACAGGCTATTATATTATTTTTGATTTAAGTAACCCGAATGACGTTAAATCCTACACACTCAAAACCGTTACCTTTGATACAAAACCGATGATTTTGAATGTAAATTCTCAAATTGTATTTTTACAAACTTCCTATAATACCGACGAAAAAATTGAATCTGACTTTGTTACAAAGCCATATTTATTAACTTCTGAAGGCTTTAAGCTTTTAGACTGCCCCGACGATTATTTTTACTTTAATATTTCAGAAATCCGCTCAACAAACATCAGAATTTTAAAAACAATGAAATATACTAAAAACCGTTTCCTTTCAACCGGGCTTCCTCTAAGTCTTAAAATTTTAGACCAGAAATCTTATAAATCAGAAACAAAGGGTGTTTATAATAATTTTACAGTAATCAGCGGAGACAATGACAAGGATTTAAGGCTCGTTATTTTCAGAAATGAAAAATACATCGGCTATTATAACATTCCATGCATTCCAACCTTTGAAAAAAATACAGTGATTTTTAATCGGGAAACATTCAAAAGAGAAATAATAGGAAAATCTGTAGTAACAACAACAAAGGATGAAGAATCCAAAATTGATTTCTTTGATGGAACCTTCCCCACTTTAAAAATCTTTGGCGAAGAATATGAATTACAGTTTTAATTATTCTACTGTCGTTTAAAAACCGGTATCTGGTTTCTAGGGCACATGGCTTTTATTACACAGCCGCCTTCGATTACCTCATTTGTGTGAATGTTCTGCCATTTTCCCTGTGGTAAATAAACCTCGCGTTCTGTAATTCCCGCTTTTAAAACCGGTGCTACAAGGTATTCACTTCCAAACATGTACTGGTCCTTAAGCTCCCATGCTTTTGGATCGTCTGGGAATTCATAAAACATTGTTCGCATTAAAGGACTTCCGTCTAAGCTTGCTTCCTTCATGCATTTTTCAAGATAAGGCTTTAAGCTTTCGCGTAATTTAATCTGCTCGGTCATTATACCCTGTGCTTCCTGGCCGTAGCTCCATATTTCGTTTGGTCGTCCTGTATATAAGTAACCGCCTCCGTATCCGCGCTCTGGATCTTTATCCAAAGGTGGAATATCGTGAGGGTCTCTGTCTCCGTGTAGACGTAAAATCGGTGTAAAGACTGCAAATTCGAACCAGCGTTCAAGTAATTCAACAAAGCCGGGGTCACAAGGGTTTCCGTACATAAAGCCGCCGATATCTGTTGTCCACCAAGGGATTCCTGCAAGACCGATGTTTAAGCCCTCTGTAACAGAATCAGAAAGGCATTCCCATGAAGACTGAACGTCTCCGTTCCACATAACCTGGCTGTATTTTTGAGAGCCAACCCATCCTGCACGTTCAAGGTTTACAAAGTTTCTTCTTCCGTCCTTCATCATACCGTCATAAAAAGCCTGGCTGTACATCTTTGGATAGATATTTGAGCAGGAAAGAGCCGGTCCAAGCTGATAGCGGTAATTTCCAAAATCATAAACATTGTAATCAGGCTCAGCATTATCAAGCCAGAACATATCAATTCCAAAATCCGCATAATTTTTCTTACAGATTTGCCAGAGGTATTCCCTCGCTTCAGGATTTGTAGCGTCAAAGGTGAGACAGTCGCCGTTAAAATCGTATGTCTGATTAGAACCCATTTCTGTTCGAACAAGATAGCCTTTATCAAGCATTTCGTAATAATGAGAGCATTTTTTGTCTACGCTTGGCCAGATGGAAACCATAACCTTAGTTCCCATTTCATGAAGCTCCTTGCACATTGCCTTTGGATCAGGCCAGTATTCCTTATCAAAACACCAGTCCCCCTGACGCGGCCAGTGGAAAAAGTCTATTACAATTACATCAAGATGGATTCCTATTTCCTTGTATTTCCGCGCAATGCTCAAAACCTCTTCCTGAGTTCTGTATCTTAATTTACACTGCCAGAATCCAAGGTATTCCTTTGGCATAACAGGTGCTCTTCCAGTTGCTTCTGTATAATTTTTTATAATCTGTTTTGGTGTATCTCCGGCTGTAATCCAGTAATCCATTTCTTTTGTACATTCAGCCTTCCATTCAGTAATATTTTTGGCAAAGTTTACTGTACCAACCGCAGGATTATTCCATAAAAAGCCGTAGCCCAAAGAAGAAACTGCAAACGGAATTGAAACCTGGCTGTTTCTCTGTGCAAGCTCAAGCGAGCATCCTTTTAAATCAAGATAAGGAACAGGATACTGGCCCATACCAAATATTTTTTCTTCATCATTAGACTCAAAACGAACGGTTAATTTATAATCCCCGCCTACAATTCCCTTATATTCACGGGCAATCACCTTTGTACAGCACGACCTTTTTGTAGCTTCAGGATCGTAACTATGAAAATATTCATGAAGAACTCTTTTACCATCTTTAAAAAATGAAATTACTCCGTTATTACTGATTTTTGCAGATATCTTTCCGTTTTCAATAACAGCGCCGTCTGTCTTCATTGTGATTTTTGCAATACCATGATTAATCTTTTCTGTAAGCCCCCAATCTCTGTCTATAAAAACCGGATTCAAAGTTGAACGAACACGCAGGCTGTCTTTTCCCCACGCTTCAATCATCAAAGTTTCATTACCTTTTTTAAGTACAAGTGCATTTTTCGATTTTAAAAGCATATTCACCTCACTAATATAATAACATATTTTTCGCATAAAAATTGAATAAAAATACACAAAGACTGATTTAAATGATATAATAAATTAAAATAATTTATAGGAGTTTATAAATGAAAACTTTCGGCGGTTCAGTACTTTTCTTGGATCGTTCAGATATTAATACTGACGAAATAATCCCTGCAAAATATCTTGAAGAAGGTGATAAAAAAGCACTTCAGCCATATCTTTTTGAAGATTTAAAGATTGAAGGATTTAATCCACAGACAGATGTTGCAGGATGCAAAGTCATTATTACAAGAGAAAACTTTGGATGCGGTTCAAACAGAGAACATGCTCCATGGGCATTGGAAGTAAACGGTATTTACACTGTTGTAGCCCCTACTTTTGCAAAAGCATTTAAACAGAACATGGAAAACTGCAATGTTTTAGGCATTGAATTAGACAGAAAATCTATGGCAGATATTTTCCACACATTTGCAGATAAGGACGCAGAATGTAAAATCGTTATTAACGATGATGATACAGCAAAGGTAAAACTGATTGCAGGTTCACTTTCAAAAAGCTATCCGTTCAAGCTCGGTGATGCAGAAAAAGCACTTCTTTCAAAGGATAACTGGGCAGGATTTGCAGAAAGTAAATTCTAAAATAAAGTGATTCTGGCAAAAAAGTCAGGCACAAAAAAAACGATGGCTATTAAAAACCATCGTTTTTTTTATTTTAAATAAGCTTTCTTTTTTTAAGCTCGTCTATGATTAAATCTACAATCTGCTCAGGATTATATTTTCCGGTATCAATAAATAAATCAACAAAGCTGTAATCATTATTATCAATGCCATAAAACTCTTTATAGCGGCCTGTATCTTCTCTGTCTCTCATGGCAGTAAAGCTTTTTATTTCTTCAAGACTTCCGCCTTCACGGTTAAAAATGCGCTGTGCACGTGTTTCGTCGCTTGCATATAAATAAACTTTTAAATCAGCTTCTTTTAGCATCCAGATGGCAAGGCGGCTTCCTAAAACGCATGGCTGTTCGAGGGCTAATTCAACCTGATGCTTATCTACATATTTATCAAAAGAATCATCGTTTTTAGCAGCGTCTATAACCTCTTTAAGAGTCATGCCCTTTTCCTGAGCCAGCTGACGGAAGGTATAATTAATTAATTTAATACCAAGCTTTTGTGCTAAAAGTCCGCTTACTGTGGTATTACCGCATCCTGATTTTCCGCTGATTGCAATTCTAATATCCTTCATAATTCTTCCTTTTAAAAAATTACTCAACGTTTTTAGCCTGTTCACGAATGTTTTCAAGGCTGTCTTTTGCAGTAATAACCATTGCACCAACCTCTGCAAACTGGTTCTTACTTCCGATTGTATTAATTTCCCTGTTCATTTCCTGGCAGATAAAATCAAGTTTTTTACCGGGAGTCGGATTATTTTTTAATTCATCCTTCATAGCTTCTATGTGGCTGTGAAGACGAACAATTTCTTCGTTGATTGTATATTTTACAAGCATGGAAGCTGTTTCTGTCATAATTCTGTTCTGATCTGCATGTTCACCCAAAAGCTCATTAAATTTTGAAGTAATCTGGTCTTTAAAAATACTTTCCATCTTTGGCTGCCATTCAAGAAAGAAGGAAGCACAATCTTCGAGCTTTGAAAGCTTTTGAACAAGGTCGTTTTTCATATTTTCACCTTCTCTATTTCTGTCTGCGCAGAACTTTTCAAAAGCAGCATCAAAAACAGGATCGATTAATCCCTTATATTTTTCTACATCGTAAGTTTTATTTGAATTTAAAACTCCAGGCTGTGCCAAAACCTGAGCCAAAGCAGTGTCAGGATTTAATTTAATATCAGAAGCCTTTGCAATTTTTTTAATGGCATCCATGTATGAGGCAGCAAGCTTTTCGTCCACAGTGATTTCTGCATCTGATTCAAGCTCTTTTACTCTGATATAAACGTCAACTTTTCCGCGAACAACCTTAGAAGAAATTTTATTACGATAATACATTTCAAGCGGATTTAAAAAAGGCGGAAGGCTTATGGATAAATCTAAAAATCTTGAATTAACTGATTTAATTTCAACGCTTATTACACTCTGAGTGCTCGAAACTTCCTCGTAAGCGTATCCTGTCATACTCGTCATATACTTTCCTCTATTTGTAAGATTCAATAAGTTTTGTACCAAGCTTCCAGTTATCGCCGGCACCCATTGTTACTAAAATATATCCGTCC
This sequence comes from Treponema sp., assembly GCA_017962965.1. Taxonomy (GTDB): domain Bacteria; phylum Spirochaetota; class Spirochaetia; order Treponematales; family Treponemataceae; genus Treponema_D. Next base: position 14,233 of record JAGCUI010000015.1, read on the forward strand.
GGGTATTGCGAACTAACAGGCTCTTCGATTAAAGAACGAACAAAATCCAAAGCATCTGTTGATTCTTCATAATAAAAAACCTTGTCCTTTGAATTGCATTTTACAGTTTCTTCGTAAAGAGTTTTTCCCGTAATATTAAAATCTGCAGCATTTTCGCGGGCAGAAGAATATATTTTATTTAATATGATTATATCAGCACTTTGAGTACTTTGTGCAAATTCTTTTAATAAGCTTTGGGTTCTTGAATATGTGTGGCTCATAAAATCAACAATGATTTTTCGGCCTTTATAGAATTCACGGTAACCTTCGAGAGTTGTTTTAATTGCTGTAGGGTGATGACCATAATCGTCGATAACAAGAACATCGTTTCCGTTTTTTGTCTTAAAGCTACCAACAATTTCACTTCTTCTTTTACCGCCTGAAAAAGACTCAAGTCCTTTAATAATATTTTTTACAAAGGTTTCTGGATGTTTTCCAAAATAACGAAGCATCTGGCAAACTAAAGCAACAGCTCCGGCTGCATCCCTAACATCATGCTTTCCAGGAACTTTTAAATAAAGCTCTTCTTTTCCAAAAAGATTTAAATAAAATTTATTTTTTTCGTTTTCAACCTTACCAAAGGTCAATTGATAATCTCCGCCTGCATTTTCGCCGTATGGAATAAGATTAATGTCAGGGCGTTTGTTATAGGCAATCAATGCAGTTTCTACAGCACCTGAATCATCGGCACAGTAAATTAAATCACCGTTTGGAGGAAGCTTACAAATATAATCTACAAAAGCCTCTCTGATGTCCTCGTAGGTTGGATAATAATCCTGGTGGTCGCTTTCTACAGAAGTAAGTAAAATCTTTTGAGGACAGAAGCTCATAAAGTGACGCTGATATTCACAGGTTTCTGCAACAAAAACTGAATTAAAAGGCGCATTTGTAATTTCAAATTCCTTTGGAATTGATTTATCCTTTACGTTTTTTGAAGTAAAAGTACAGGTTTTTCCAAAAGAATTGATAATTGAACCTGCAAGAATCTGGCTTGGAAAATCAGGAATTTCTTTTAAAATTGTTCCTGTAAGTCCTGTTGTAGTAGTTTTTCCATGAACGCCACAGATTCCGCATGAATAAGCACGGCTTGAATAAGAACCAAGTGCTTCTGTATATAAAAGACATGGAATACCGCGTCTTACGGCTTCTTTTAAATCCGGGTTTGTGTCTAATTTATAGGCCGAAGAATAAACAACATATTCAATCTGGTCCGTAATATTTTTTTCTGAAAAAGGAAGTGCCTTAAGACCAAGCTTTTCAAGGATTTCGTCTGTGTAAAAACGTTCGCTAACGTCTGAACCGGTTATAATTGCACCGTTATGAAAAAATATTTCAACAAGGGCAGCCATTCCGGTTCCCTTGATGCCTACAAAATGAATATGAACATTAGATAAACTTTCGGGTAAAGATTTAATTTCTGACATATTATAATTATACCAATAATAAAGGATTTAAGGAACAGATTTTTATTTTAGAAAGGATTGTGAAAAAGGTGTTTTAAAACAGAAAGGACGTCTGACAACGTCAGACGTCCTAAACGATGTAAACAAATATATCCGGAGAAATATTTAAACCAAACTCAAATAGATCTGATCTGCAAGACCAAATCCGGCATTCTTTGTTAAAGCAGTTGCGTATTCATCATAAAGCATATCTTCGTACATATTCTGAGCAAAATCGCTTTCGTTTGCCTTCATGATTGTGCGTCTCATTTCTGTAAGCATCTGTTTTACAAAAAAGCCTTCCAATTCAAGTGATTTTTCGTACAATTCACTTGTTTTATCGATTGTTTTAGGCTGAACATGGGAATTACCCTGATTTGCAGCAGCACCACTTGGCATTGCTACCTTATCAAGTTCACTTTTAAAGCTTCCCTTGTAGCTGGAAGTATAATCCCCATTGAATCTGCCGTTTTCTACTATCTGTGATGAAGAAATTGAACTGTTATTTAAGTAAACTTTAGAAACATCTGTCAAATTCATATTATTCCCCTTTTATTCGACTATTCCTAACGTTTAAGATTTACTGCTGTACTGAGCATACTGTCCGAAGTCTGAATTGCTTTAGAATCAAATTCGTAAGCACGCTGTGCAACAATCATCTGAACCATTTCGTTTACTACCGAAACATTCGACATTTCAAGAAATTTATGTCTTGTTTCACCAAAACCATCTATACCAGGACGTCCTGCGTAAGATTCTCCCGAAGCGGCTGTTACCTTAAAAAGGTTATCTCCTTCTGCATGAAGACCAACCGGGTTTGGGAAGCGGTAAAGCTCAATCTGACCAACATCTACAGGGTCATTTTCACCATTTACCTTTACGCTAACCTTACCTGTCTGTGTAATATTTAATGTATTAATATCAAAATTTTCAGGAAGGATGATTTCAGGCATAACACGTAAACCGTTTGAGTTTACAAGCTGTCCGTTTGAATCTACCTTAAATGAACCGTCGCGTGTATAAACATAGCCGCCATCATAGTTCAAAAGGCGGAAAAATCCTTCACCTGTAATTGCCAGATCTGTACTAACGCCGGTATTCTGCAAAGAACCCTGAGTCATAATTCTCTGAGTTGCAGCAACCCTAACACCAGTACCCTGCTGAATTCCAACAGGCTTTACTGTATCTTCAGTAGCAGGTGTTCCCGCATGCTGATATGTCTGATATGTTAAATCTTCAAATTCTACTCTCTGCTGTTTATAACCGGTTGTATTTACGTTAGAAAGGTTGTTTGAAATTGCATCAATATTTGACTGCTGTCCGTTCATTCCGGTTGCTGCAGTCCATAAGCTTCTAACCATTTTTTACTCCTATCTTAAGACAGCTACCTTTGACCAAAGAGTAGACATCATTGAATCTTCCGAAGTGATTGTTTTCTGATTAGCTTCATAAGCTCTGTTTACTTCAATCATCTGAACCATTTCGTTTACAACATTTACGTTGCTTGTTTCTGTGTATCCCTGAATAAACTGAGGACGTTCAAAACTTTCTGCTATGTGTGCAGGACCTGAGGTTTCATTTGTTGCATATAAGTTCTGGCCCATCTTTTCCAGATAACGTTCGTTATCAAATCTTACAACCTTAAAGCGGTCAATTTCGTCGCCGTTTTCTTCGTTTACAAGAACACCGTCTTTATTTACGTTAAATTTATCATCCACAACGTAAAGATATCCTTTTTCACCCATTACAGGATAACCTTCTTTTGTTTCGAGGTATCCTTCTTTCCCGATAAAGAAATCGCCGTTGCGTGTGTAGCGTTCTCCGTATGGAGTATCAACTACATAAAATCCTTCTCCGTTTAAAGCCACATCCTGTTTACGGCCTGTAACTTTAAATGAACCCTGTGCAAAATCGGTGTAATTTTCATTTGTTTCTACACCTAAACCCAAAGTACCAATTACCGGTGCATCATCTGCAGAACCGCCGTCTACCTTATAAACGCCGTCAAAGTTTGTACGACGAATCAATAATTCTGAAAATGTTTTGTGAACCGTAACATCGCGTTTATAGCCCGCAGTATCAACATTTGCAAGATTATTGGAGATGGTATCGAGCCTGTTTTGCTGTGCATTCATACCGGAAGCACCAATGTACCAACCTCTAATCATGTAAAAACCTCCGTCTAAGTATTATTTACATCTACTTCACTTATCGGAATCTGAAATTTTTTGTTTAGACTTTTTTAATTAATTTGCAAATAAGGCATTTCGGACTTATAATTAAAACAATATAGAAAAGGAGTTCATTTATATGGCAAACGAAGAACCTAGAGTCTTATCAATCATTCTTGGCGGAGGAAAGGGAACACGTCTTTATCCACTTACAAAAGAAAGATCAAAACCAGCTGTTTCTTTTGGCGGTAAATACAGAATCGTAGATATTCCACTTTCAAACTGTATTAACTCTGGATATAAAAAAATATACTTGTTAACACAATTCAACTCTGCATCGCTTCACTTACACATTACAAATTCGTACAACTTCGACCGCTTTTCTGGTGGATTCGTAGAAATTCTTGCTGCAGAACAGACCCTGGAACATTCCGGCTGGTATGAAGGAACTGCAGATGCTGTACGTAAAAACTTCATTCACTTTAAAACACAAAAACCAACACATTATATCATCCTTTCGGGTGACCAGCTTTATAAAATGGATTTAAGGGCATTCATGGATGCTCATATTAAATCCGGCGCAGACATCACAATTGCAACAACAGCTGTAAACAGAAAAGATGCCTCTGGTTTTGGTATTATGAAAATCGACGACAAAAACCATGTAAAAGAATTCATGGAAAAACCAAAGCCTGATGTAAATATTGATTCATGGAAAATCCCTGAAGATGCAAGAGGAGCACTTCCAAAGGATAAGGAATTCCTTGCTTCTATGGGTATTTATATCTTTAATGCAGACACAATGGAAGAATGCCTTGGCGGCGAAAACGAAAAATACACCGACTTTGGTAAAGAAATCCTTCCACTTGCAATCAGCAAGAAAAAGATTAATTCATATGTGTTCGACGGTTACTGGGAAGACATTGGTACAATCCGCAGCTTCTACGATGCAAATATCGCACTCACAGAACCAAATCCTGCATTCGACTTCTACAGCGAAACAATTCCAATCTACACTCACATGAGAAACTTACCTCCTTCAAAAATCAACAAAGCTGATATTACTTCAACCCTTACTTCCGAAGGATGTATTATTACAAACTGTAAATTGAATAAATCTGTTATTGGTGTACGCTCAATCATCGGTGAAGGAACTGAATTGAACGGTGTAATTATGATGGGTGCAGACTATTATGATTACGATGCAGAAAAGAAAGAAGCAAAGAAAAACAACACACCATTAACCGGAATCGGTAAAAACTGTAAGATTGCAAACACAATCATCGATAAAAACGCAAAAATCGGTGATAACTGTAAGATTGGAGTTTCAGGCAAAAAATATGAAGACGGAGACCACGGTTCTTTCTACAGTGCCGACGGAATCATTGTAATCAGAAAAGGTGCCACAATTCCTTCAGGAACAGAAATCTAAACCAGAAATATGTCTGATATGTACGATAAGTTAGGTGATTTACTCAACGACGTGCTTGAATCAGGCAAAATTCCACAGGAAAAAGAGGATCAGAAGCCCAAAAGGGAAGAAAATACCGTAAAAAGCTCTGGTCCTTCTTTTTTTTCCCAAAATACTAATGAAAAAATAAAAAAGCTCCGAAAAGAAAAGCACAACATACATTCCGGCCATAAAACGGAAGAAATACCTGTTGGAAAGGTCTATAAAAACACTTCTTTTAGTTCTTATGAGTATAAAAATATGCATAAATATACAGAAAATTTGCATATTCCAAAGGAAGTGTCTGAATCACTAGACACACTACATCTAGTGTCCCTGGAAGACTGGAAAACCGTTAAAAAAGCTTACCACGAGGCACTCAAAAATGCCCATCCGGACACCAAAACAGAAGGTAACACATACTATACGGTTGAACAGGTAATCAAAGCCTATAATACCCTCCAAAACTACTATAAACACAAGTAATAAGTATGTATAAATTTTTATACATGTTGAGAAAAGTTATAAATTTAAACTGATTATTTTATTAAAAAAACAGCCGTAAACTAGTCTAAATCCTTTTCAATCCCCATTTCTACAAGCTTTCTCTGCAAGGTTTTACGCCCTATTCCAAGAATTTCTGCAGTTTTAGACTTATTTCCGTTATTGAATGCAAGGTTTTCGCGGATAATAATGTTTTCTGCTTCTTCAACTGTAGTTCCCATAGGAATTGAAATTGCGTTTACGTCCTTATTAATGCGGATATTTTCCGGTAAATCGTCCAGAGTGATAATATCAGAGTTACACATTACAACAGCGCTTTCTACACAGTTTCTGAGCTCACGGATATTACCAGGCCAAGGATATTTTACAATAGCAGCCTTGGATTTATTGTCAAAACCGGTGATGTTCTTTTTGTTTTCGATGTTGAATTCCTTTAAGAACGAATGCATTAAAAGAGGAATATCGTCTTTTCTTTCGCGTAAAGACGGCATCTGGATTCTTACAACATTCAATCTGTAATATAAATCCTCGCGGAAGTTTCCTTTTTTAACTTCTTCTTCAAGGTTTTTATTTGTTGCAGCAACAACGCGGATATCAACAGAAATTGTTTTTTCTCCGCCTACCCGTTCAAAGCTCTTTTCCTGTAAAACACGCAAAAGCTTGATCTGAGTGCTTAAATTAATTTCACCAATTTCATCAAGGAAAATTGTTCCGCCATCTGCAAGCTCAAACTTACCCTTCTGTAAAAAATCGGCACCGGTGTATGCGCCCTTTTCGTGTCCAAAAAGCTCGCTTTCCAAAAGTGTCTGAGACAAAGCTGCACAATGTACAATTACTAAAGGCTTATCTTTTCTTGGAGAATTATTGTGAATGGCTCTTGCAACAAGCTCCTTACCAACACCGCTTTCTCCAGTAATCAAAACGCTTGCTTTTGTTGGAGCAGCCTTTTCTATCATGTTACGCACTTTGTTTAATTCAACAGACTTACCAATCATCTCGTCTGTCTTAGACATGTTTTTAAGTCTGTCCTGAAGCTCAGAAATTTTTAATTCCTGCATTCTTCCTTTAAGTGCATTTTTTACAACAATATTTAAGTGATCAAGATCAAGAGGTTTTGTAAGAAAATCAAAGGCGCCGTCTTTAATAGCCCTTGTTGCATCATCAATACTTCCGTGTCCCGTAAGAACAATAATTGGAATTCCAGGATATTTTGAAACAACCTGACGAACAACTTCGTCGCCTGTAATTCCGTCCATCCTCAAGTCTGTAATAACAAGGTCAATCTTTTCTCTGGAAATTATTTCAAGACCTTCTTTTCCGCTTGCAGCCTGTTTTACTTCATAACCTTCAAGCTCAAAATTGTCGGCTAGTCCGTTACGGATATTTTCTTCATCATCGATTGTTAAAATTGTCAATTTTTCCATATAAAAATCACCTTTTATTCACTTTCGCTTGTAAGAAGTTTTTTATCTTTTTGAGGCAGAGGAAATACAAGTGTAAATTTTGTTCCCATGTCTTTTTCTGAATCCACTAAAATTTCTCCTGAAAACTCTTTGATGATTTTATAAACCATTGTCATTCCAAGCCCTGTTCCGTTTGCCTTTGTTGTGTAATACGGTTCAAAAATTTTAGAAAGAGTTTCGCTGTCCATTCCGCAGCCGTTATCACTTGTTTCTATAATATAACGGTTATCTTTAATATAACATCTTATTTTAAAAATTCCGTCTGATTTTCTAAAGCTTTTTATTGCAGCAAGCGAGTTCTGTGCAAGATTCATCATTACATCGCGGAAAAGCTTTTCATCAATTAAAATTTTTTTATTAAGGGAGCTCTGTGTAAATTCAATCTGAATATCCGATTTATTAAATTCGGGAGTGATAAATTCCACAGTATTTTGAATGATTGTTTCAGGATTTTTAAGCTCAAGTGTTGCTTTAACCGGGCGAACAGCCAAAAGAAAATCCATTACAAGCTTATTCAAATGCTCGATTTCTTCGTTTACAACATCTATATGGTCTTCTACAAACTTTTTTTCCGGAAGAATATCCTGGTTCTCCCTAGCCTTTTTGAGCGCCTTTTGTATGAGCTGAATATGAATGCTTATGGCACCAAGCGGATTTTTAATTTCGTGTGCCATTCCTGCTGCAAGGTTTGTAAGGTTTGCCATGTTTTCCATTCTGTGCAAAATAACTTCCTGATTTTTTGTATCAGTAATATCCATAACAAGGAAAATACGGCCCGAAAGCTTTCCGTCGTGCATCAAAGGAGTCATTGTAATAGTTAAAAACCGTACAGTTCCCCCGGAAGTCATTGTTGTAAAATCATCGGAGCAGTTTGTAATTTCTTTTTCCTTACAGTTTTTAAAAAATCTTGCAATATCCTGGTCTTCAAGAATTTCCCAGATTGGAACAGAGGTTGCTTTTACATCGTCGGTACGGATATTAAAAGGAAGTCTGCTTTCTACGAGAGTATTTGTCTGCTGAAGAATAAAATTATTATCAACGATTAAAAGCCCTGCCGAAAGCGACTCTAAGATTGAGTAGAGATTTTCATTCTCACTAACCATGTCGTCCAAAAGAGAACGGAGCTGTTCAATAGAAAGTTTACCTGCTTTTTGTGAAACTCTTTTTACATATCCGCGCATAAAATTCTTCCGTATGTAATATTGATTTTACTTATATCACGCACAAGAATTTCTAAAGCCGATGTTACAGAGAGATTATATAAAGTAACATTCTCCCAAGCATTTTGTATAACCTTTACCGTCTGAACAGAAGCTTCGCATCCTGTCTGATCTTTGAGTAATTTTTTCTGTTGATTTAATATATGGCTTAAAAAGATTTTTAATTCAATTCTAGGTTCAAAGTTACCGCATTCCTTTACAAAAGCTGCAGTTTCTGGAATCTGACCGTGAGTAATCTGATTATAAAATTTTTCTGATTCTTCCTTGAGCTTGCTAGAAGGAACCGGTAAAAATGTCTGAAGATAATCTGAAATTTCTCCATTAAAGTACTCGTTGTGGAATACCCTTTTAATTACGTTCTGTTCGCCTTCAAGATTTCTCTTTTTAAAGTTATATGGTCTTACACGCGAAAGAATTGTCTGCATGATTGCATTTTTGTTAGAAGTCAAAAGAATAAAAATACAATCCTCAGGAGGCTCTTCAAGTATTTTTAAAAGCGCATTTCTAACGCCGGTCTGCATTCTGTCTGCATTTTCTATAATTATAGTTTTCTTTCCTTCTTCGGATTTAATATGCGCCCACTCTTCCATATTACGAATCTGATTGATTGGAACTGAATCATAAAGAAAATCGCTTTCAAGTTTAAAGGAAAGCTTTTCAAGTGCTTCACATATTTTTACGGCTTCATCAAAGGGCGGAAGCTCACGTGGAAAATCCAGAAGCTCAAGATTGTCGTTTATCTCTTCTAAAACTGAGCCTATTTTTGAAATATTATTATCACCCGAAAGTAAGATTGCACTGAATCTCAACGTAAGCTTACGAACACTTCTTAAAAATAAATAACGGGTTGCATTCAAAAAAGAGGCGTTATCGCGGTATGCTCTTGTAAAAGAATCCTTGGCCGCAGATATTTCAAGAGAACAGTCGCGAGGACCTAAGAGCAAAAGGTTTGAACAGATTAAAGACTTATGCCTTAAGCACGAAGGACATTCGCAGGTCCACACCCCTTTTTTACTTCCTGTACATGAAAAAACACGTGCAGTTTCCAGCGCTGCAGAAAGCTTACCTGTTGCATCGTTTCCGTAAAATAAAACAGTTCGTGCAAACTTATTGTTTTTTATATCCTGAGAAATTAATTTTGCTGCCGGTTGATTAACTAAATTTTCAAACATCAGGCAATAGTCCCCGGAATAAGCTTTTGATTTGTGCCGATTAATGGAGAAAGCAGTCGGAAGAAAAAGCTTGTTGCAAACGCATTATCCATAGGTATAAAAGGCTGAACGCTTAATAAAACTAAAATGAGCATTACAACTGCAAGCCCTTCGATAATACCAAAGAAAAAGCCTAATGCCTTATCAAGTCCGCCCATAATTTCTGTATCAAAAGCATGTCCGATTATAGTTTTAATAATCTGTAAGATTAAGAATACGAGCATGAAAATCAAAAGGAATGCCAAAAGAGTTCGTAGGGTTGGGCTTTTTACAAAGGACTCAAGGAACGGGCTCAGCTTTTTACAAAAAATTACACCCAATATAATTCCCAAAATCCACGAAGCCTTATTAAAGATTTCCTTTACAAAACCTTTTGCAGTTGCAATTATAGAAAAAACAAGAATGATTAAAATAAAAACAATATCAAGAACGTTGAACATCTATTTTCCCTGTATCTCATTAAATAAGTTTTGAGCGATTAAATCTACACTTCGTTTATCGCCAGTCATCTTTTTTATATTTTCCGAATACTCGTTTCTAACCTTCGAATCAAGCATCTTGGTTAAGGCATTCTGTAAGTTCTTTGAATTAGCTTCTTCTCCCAGTAAAACAATTGCCGATTTTTTCTGTTCAAAAAACTTTGCATTATCAACCTGATCTCCACGGGTTCCGCTTCCGCAAAGAGGAATCAAAACCATTGGCTTTAATAAAACAGCAGCTTCCCAGATTGAATTAGCACCGGCACGAGAAAGAATAACATCGGCACTTGCAACAACAGAAGGCATCTGAGCATAAATAAAAGGATAAGGCTTATAATCTGCGTACTTTTGTTTTAATGCTTCTTCGTTCTGAGAGTCGTTATTAAGAAGTCCGGTCTGATGAACAACAATAAAGTTTTTACAAAGCCATTCAAGATTTTCCCACACAAGCTCATTAATCTGCTTTGCACCGCTGCTTCCGCCAAGAACAAGAAGAACAGGCTTTTTAGGTTTTGAAATACATAAAAATTCCATTCCCTCTTTTGAATCGATATTGTAAAAAACAGAACGAACAGGATTTCCGGTAACAACAACCTTATTTTGCTCTACAGGAGAAAGACTTTTTTTAGTTTCTTCGTATGAAAGAAAAATTGTTTTTGCATTTTTAAAATTCAAACGGTTTGCAAGTCCTACAGTAAAATCACATTCATGAGTGAATAAAGGAACTTTTAAATGCTTGGCTGCAAGACAAGGAGGAACGCTAACAAATCCGCCCTTTGAAAAAAGAAGAGTCGGTTTAATTTTTCTTAATACCCTTCTTGCACAAAAGTAGCCGGTAATAATTCTAAAGATATCAGTAAAATTTTTTAATGAAAAATAACGTCTTAATTTACCAGAAGGGATTCCATAAAATTTATCTATAACAGGTTTACCGTCTGAGCCGGTTGCACTCTCCACGATTTTTCTGTCCATTCCTTTAGAGCAGCCAATCCAGTAAACCTCGAGAGTAATATTATTTTTTTTAGAAATAGTTTTAAGTTCATCCGCTACAGCAAGGCCCGGGTAAATGTGTCCGCCCGTTCCGCCGCCAGTAAAAGCAATAACGTTTTTGTTCAATTTCATAATTATATTTTACTATATTGTAGATTAAATTCAAATAGGATTACAAAGAGATTTTAAATTCATTTAGAAAATTTCACGTTTTTTACTTTTAAGTTATTGACACAAATCCTGCTTTCATATATAGTAATATTCACAACGCCGCAGTAGCTCAGTTGGTAGAGCGCCGGACTGAAAATCCGTATGTCGTTGGTTCGATTCCAACCTGTGGCAAAAAAGCTTCTAACATCAGTTAGGAGCTTTTTTTATTTTTCTAAATATTCTTGTATTTTAATTTCTTGAGTTATCCCAGCATATCCAAAATTGTAAATTGAATTCATTGATTTTTCTGCATGAAAATCTTTGTCTATAATAGGAGTAAAATTTTTGGTTTCATAAATTTTTATTGTATAATTTTCATAATTTGAATTTTCATATTTTACTGTTCCAATATATTCATTGTTTTTGTCCATTATTGGAGAAAGCATTGTTTCTTCCGAAAGTTCAGTTAATTTAATAGAATAAAGCCTTGTATCCAAAATATATGTTTTAATTTGGTCATTTGTAAGTACATTTACTAATGTTTTATCATTTTCTAGTGGATATAAATGAGAAAAATTATGCTTCCAGGCGTAAGCATTTTCAAGTGTATAATCTGATACTTTTTTTAA
>JAGCUI010000016.1 GCA_017962965.1 Treponema sp.
CATAAAGCCTCCAATTAAAAGTGTAAGAATAAGTTTTTTCATAAAATTCCTCCTGTTTATTTCAATATATTAAATACTGCTGTCACATCACCTTTGCCTCGAATCTTTTTGAGCTCGGCTTGTGTCACTCCATCAACTTTTCCAAGCCGGGTAAAGTTCCAGCTGTTAGTGTCGTAGTAAATTGTAATCTGATTTCCCTGATACAAAATGATGTCACCGGCGGTGGTTGTAATCTGTGTATCGTTTCGGGGAAGTGATGTTCCAAGCGAACCGACTTTTTCAAAGCTGCCGTAATCGTGCATATCAACTGAAAGCGGTCCCTTTTTCAAAAGTTCGTAAAAGGCAATGGCAGAAGAATTGTCGGCCAGCGTAGCAGTAAGCTTGTGGCTGCCGCTATCACTTGTAATTTGAATTGAAATTTTCATATCAGAAAGTTCTCCTTTGGTTGATGCGATTACTGCTTTTTCGTTGTCATTTGTGTAGGTGGTTGAGGCGAGAAGAAAAATTGTTGTTATAAGAAAAAGTAATTTCTTCAGGAAATCCTCCTTTTTTATTAGCAACGTTGTGTCACTTATCTTAAGTGTATGATATAAACGGTGACTTGTCAACACTAAAATGCATTTTTAGTGACAAAAAGTTGCTTATTGCAAAAATCCTTTTGCTGTGTTATTCTTTAGATATGGCAGACTATATCCGCGCAAGAAGCGACGAACACAAAGAAGAAAGACTTTCTCAAATAAAAGAGGCAACTGCAGAACTTTTTGCAAATTGTCCTTATTCAGAAATTACGCTTACAACTATTGCAGAAAAACTTGGCTGGTCTCGTGCCAATCTTTATAAATATGTTACGACCAAAGAAGAAATCTTTCTGGAAATCTCTGCCGAAAAAATGGCCGCCTATTATGGCTCACTTCTTTCGGCTTTTCCGGAAGGCAACAAATTTACGCCGGATGTTATTACCGAAGTCTGGGCAGGAATTGTAAATGCTAATCAGGATTACATGCGCTATGTTTCCTATCTTAATCCGGTGATAGAAACAAATGTAACGGTAGAACGCCTTGCCGTTTTCAAAAAGAACTATTATGACCTGGCCTATGCCTTCCGCGACAGGCTTGCTCAGATGCTTGGTACTACGCAGGATACTGCCTACAAAATCCAGCTGGATGTTTTATTTTATGCTTCATCAAATGCAGTCTGCTGCTACAAAAATCCTCTGGTGCAGGAAGCTCTTAAGCAAATTAACATTACTCCGCCGCCAATGGACTTTTACATGGACATGAAAGACTTTCTTAAAATGCGCCTGGCGTGGAAAGAATAAGAGCAAATTTTTATTGAAGAATGATGCTTTTATGACTCATTCACCAGTTTACCGGTCATGTGTTCAATTTCAAGTTCAAGGCAGTGAACGCGGGGCAGGGCATTTGTGAGTTCTTTTTCAAGATATGCCTGATCATCTGTGAATTTATAAACTAGTTTTGTGCAGATCTGGCGGGTAAGATCCGGGTCTGTTACAAGGCGGATTTTTCCAAAGACGATTACACTGTTGATGTTCAGAGCCCATTCGCCTTCTTTGCGGTAGCCTGAATCATAAACGCAGAAGCTGGCTTTGTCGTAATTTTTGATGGCATCAATTTTGTGGCCTTCCTTTGCGCCGTGAAAATAAATCTTATTATCTTCTTCGCTGTAAAAGTGGGAGAGGGGAAGCCCGTAAGGATATCCGTCATCACCGAGCAGGGAAAGAACTCCACGTTTTTCGTTTTTCAAAATCTCTTTACATTCAGCGTCTGAAATCTGCTGCTTGAATCTTCTCATTTGCCTAAACATATTGCAAGTCCTACCTATTTCTACATTTCTTCTAGCTTTTTCAAAAGCTCTGCCTTAAGATAATTATAGCGTTCGTGTTTTTCTGTTTTCTGCCAGTGGGTTTCGCGGAATTGTTCGGGATTGTTTTCGTAGCAGAGTTTTTCGTCGCCAAACTGTTCGCTGGTTAAATCAAAAACGCAGTCGCCGATAACATTGTAGCAGTGGTAGTTACCGCCCTGACGAAGGATGCCGTAAACCTTGCCACCAAAAATATCCTGGGCAAGAAAACTGTGATAGAGCACTGGCCCACAGTCTGATTTTCGCGGACCATTTTCCCTCAGGCGGGGAGCGCAGGTATATTCACACCAGATTTCTGAGAGTATATCATAAAGATGTCGCGGATTCTGTATTTTTTCGTAAGTTGGATCTGCCGGTTTACAATCAGCGGTCTGCCAGCCGTAGAATTTGTATTCTTTCATTAGACTGATTATAGCATATCCTCCCCAAACTCATCCACATAATCATCATCGTGCTACACCCAATGACAATCAGAAAAATAACACAGATATGCAGATTTATTCGGCTTTGTTTTATCACAGCAATACTTACCATAAATGTTCCAATTAATTGACTTTTTATCCGCTTAGTGTTAGTATCTACTAACTATTACTGTTAGTGCTTACTAACAAATACAAAGGAGTAATCTAATGGATGATTCAAAAAAGCTTAAAGGTAAAGACCTTATTAACATCGGTATCTTTACTGCAATCTATTTTGTCGTAATCATGGCGCTTGCTATGCTCGGCTTTATCCCAATCTTTATGCCAACCTATTCAGTTCTTATGCCTTTGCTTGGCGGAATTGTTTTCATGCTCTTTCTTACAAAAGTAAAGAAGTTTGGAATGGTTTGGATTATGACTATCCTCATGGGTATCCTTATGTGGCTCACAGGTATGTCTTATTACGCTCTGGTTATTGGAACTGTTACGGGTCTCATCGCTGAATTAATCTTGAAAAAAGGTGAATATAAGAGTGCAAAATGTGCTGTTCTTACTCATGCAGTTTTCTGCTTCTGGATTGTAAGCAACTATATTCCACTCTTCTTCTTTGCAGACAAATACTGGTCTACAAGACAGAACTTTGGTCAGGAATACATTGATGCACTTACAAGAATGTTCCCTAAGTGGATGTTCCCTGTTCACATTTTTTTGTGCTTTGGCTTTGGAATTCTTGGCGGTCTTCTTGGTCGTAAGATTCTTAAAAAGCATTTTGCAAAGGCTGGAATTGTGTAATAAAAATGTCTGATGATAACTTTCAGCTTTCATTATTTGATGATGAAATAGAAAAGAAATCTCAGAGTCTGGATTTTATTACTATCGACTTTGAAACCGCTAACCAATATGGCAATAGTGCAATTTCTGTTGGACTTGTACGTTATATTGACGGTGAAGAAGTTGATAGTATATATGAATTAATTTGTCCACCAACGGATTATTTTGTACCCGAATGGATAAACGAGATTCATCACCTGACTTATAACGATGTAAAAGATAAACCAAGATTCCCGGAAATCTGGGATAACAAGGTTGTTCCTTTTATAGAAAAAACTCCGGGTATTCCGCTTGTCGCTCACAATGCAAAATTCGATACGACGGTTATCTGGGATGCCTGCAGTTTTTATCATCATAAAATTCCACACTACAATTATTTTTGTTCATTAAAAGTTTCAAAAAAAGCGTGGCCGGATTTTGAAAAACATTCCCTCACCTTTTTGGGACAAAAATTTGGAATCAACTATCTTGCCCACGATGCTCTTGAAGATTCAAGAACCTGCGGACTGGTTGTTACTCTTGCAGCACAGAAATTACATGCCGCCAGTGTGGAAGAACTTCTTAAAAAGTGCGGCCTTAAAATGGAGACATTATAAAAATGGAACTGATGAAATCTTCTTCGCATAAAGCATTATTGGATCCCCGCACTAAACTCTTGCTGCTTACCTTTGTTTCCGTATTTGTACTTGGAAATGCCGGAGGAGATGCTGCGGCAGAATTTCGTGTTGCCTTAAACTATCTTCCTCTTTTCCTCTTACTTACATGCGGCAGATGGAAGGCTTTTTTATTTGCAATTATTTTTTATACCCTTTCTTATGTTTTAGCGGTCTTTGTAATGCCTCACTGTACAGGATTTTTAAATTTCATAATTCTTGCAATGACCGGAATAGTACTCCGCTTTATGCCCGGTATTTTTACAGGGATGTTTTTAGTTTCTACGACAACCGTAAGTGAATTCATTGCTGCCATGGAAAAAATGCACATAACTCAGAAAATCACAATTCCGCTTGCAGTAATGTTCCGCTTTTTCCCCACAGTAGTAGAAGAAGCCGGTAGTATAAATAAAGCGATGAGTATGCGTGATATAAAATTTGGCGGGACAAAAGCACTGCAGATGATTGAATACAGGGTAATTCCTTTAATGACCTGCTCTGTAAAAATCGGACAGGAGCTTAGTGCAGCAAGTCTTACGCGCGGACTTGGAGGGCCTGATAAACTTACAAATATTTGTAAAATCGGATTTGGCTGGTGTGATGCGCTTGTGTTCCTGGCCCTGGGTGGTGGTCTTACCTATGTTATTCTTCGTGCCTGCGGGGTGCTCTAAATGATTGAATTAAAGAATGTTAGTTATAGTTATGATACTGAAAATAGGAATTGCGAGTTTTCGCAAGAAAACTCGGTAAGGTCGCAAAGCGACCGACGTGCTGCAGGTGGCCAGGGTGAAACCGTCTGGAATGGAAGCCTTCATGATATAAACCTGACGGTTAGCGACGAGGAATTTGTCCTTTTGACCGGTGGGTCTGGCTGTGGAAAAACTACCTTGCTCCGTCTTATAAACGGACTCATTCCAAACTTTTTTGAAGGAAAGCTTGAAGGTTCTGTTACTGTGGATGGCTTTGATGTTAGTCACGCAGAACTTTATGATACTGCAAAAACCGTAAGCACAGTTTTTCAAAATCCCCGCTCCCAGTTTTTTAATGTAGATACAACAAGCGAACTTGCTTTTGCCTGCGAAAACCAGGGAATGGAAGAAGGTGAAATTTTAAAACGGATTGAAAACACCGTAAACACCCTTCATCTTGAACCCCTGATGAACAGAAGCCTTTTTGAATTAAGCGGCGGTCAGAAACAAAAAATTGCCTGCGCCTCTGTTGCAGTTACAGGAAACAAGGTAATCCTTCTTGATGAACCAAGTGCAAACCTGGACCTTCAAACAATCGATGAACTTTCGGGCCTGTTACGAAAATGGAAGGCAGAAGGTAAAACAATCATCGTTGCAGAACACCGTATCTCATACTTATGGGACCTGGCAGACAGAACAATAATTTTAAATAATGGACGGATTCAAAAAGAACTTTCACGCACACAGATGAATAAACTAACAGAAGAAGCTCTTCATAAAATGGGATTAAGAACAAATGTTTTTTCATCAGCGGAGCTTCAAAATAAAACTGAAAAATCAAAAAGTGATTCAGACTGTGATGCAGAAGATTACATTACAATCAAAAACTTTTTTTATAAATATAAAAACGGTCTTGTGGCGCTGAATATTCCTTATATGAAAATCCCTTCCGGCCAAATTACTGCAATCACCGGAGAAAATGGAAAGGGAAAAACAACTTTCTTAAATACTCTCTGTGGTTTAGGGCACAGGGCAAAGGGTGTAATGGAATATAAAGGAAAAACCTATAAAAGAAGTGCCCGCCAGAAATCAGTGTTTCTTGTTATGCAGGATGTAAATCACCAGCTTTTTACAGAAAGTGTTTTAGACGAGGTTTTAATCAGCCAGAAAGAAGAAAATAGTGACCAGGCTTGTAAAATTTTAGAGTCATTGGATTTGGGAGCTTTTAAAGATCGTCATCCCCAGTCACTTTCGGGCGGACAAAAACAACGTGTTGCAGTTGCAAGTGCCATAGCAAGTGGCCGAGATATCATGCTTTTTGACGAACCAACCAGCGGTCTTGATTACACTCATATGCTTCAGATTGGAAAAATCCTTAGAGAGCTTAAAACTATGGGAAAAACCGTAATTGTAGTAACCCACGACAGAGAACTCATCAAAGAATGCTGTGACACAGAAATCAGACTCGGCGATTTTAATAAAGTCTAATTAATTTGTTTTTATGCTCTTTGGATAGTATATTTAAACTAAGGGGGCAATGCCATGAAGATTGCTTTTTTTGATACACGTTCTTACGACAAGGTTTCATTTACAAAGATGAATGAAGGTTTTGATTACGACATAGATTTTCGTGATTATAAATTGAATGAAAATACAGCTCCAACTGCCAGAGGCTTTGATGCAGTTTGTGTGTTTGTAAACGATGTTGTAAATGCCGAGGTTATTAAAAGCTTAAAAGAGTGCGGAGTAAAACTGATTGCTCTTAGATGCGCCGGCTTTAATAATGTTGATTTAAAAGCTGCAGAACAGGCGGGAATTAAGGTAGTGCGTGTTCCAGCATATTCTCCTTATGCCGTTGCAGAGCATGGGGCAGCCCTTTTAATGTCTTTAACCCGTCATATTCCCCAGGCATATCTTAGGACAAAAACAGCCAATTTTAATATAGAAGGATTAACAGGGCGAGATCTTTACGGCCTTACAGGTGGAATTATCGGAACCGGAAAAATCGGACAGATTATGGCAAATATCCTTAAAGGCTTTGGAATGAAAATCATAGCCTACGATCCTTTCCCGAATGAAAAATGGGCTCAAGAGAGTGGTGTAACTTATGTAAGTAAGGATGAAATTTTCCGCCAGAGTGATGTTTTGAGCCTTCATTGTCCACTCACTGAACAAACCAAGCACATAGTTAATCACGACACAATGAAGATGATGAAGCATGATGCCGTAATTATCAACACAGGTCGTGGTGCCCTTATAGATTCAAAAGCTCTTGTTCACGCCCTCAAGCACGGCCACATTGGCGGCATCGGCATGGACGTTTACGAAGAAGAAAGCAAATACTTTTTCAGTGACTGGTCTACCGATATCATGCCCGACGATGTTCTTGCCCGCCTTTTGACCTTCCCAAACGTAATCATCACCGGTCACCAGGCCTTCCTCACCACCAACGCCCTAAAGAATCTAGCCGAAACAACCTTGAACAACATCCGCGATTTTTCTCTAGGCAAAGAGCTTGTGAATGAGGTGAAGGGATAAATTGATTGAAAATCTATAAGCTTTTTATTTCAAAATTTTACCGATTTCTTTTTTCCAGTCACGGCTCCATTTTACGTTTTTCATAAAGATTATGGAGGTGATTCCCTGAACCGAGGCCCAGATTCGGATAATCTCGAGTTCCTTTTCGTGATCGGAAAGGGAAGGCATTTTTTCCTGGAAATAGCGGGTGCATAAATTCTTTAGGATTAGGAATGGTTTAAAATCATTTTTGTCGGAATGAGTAAAATCTAGGTTTGCATGAATATAGCCGCGGGAAAAGAGGAAGGTAAAATACTCAGGATTGTCTATAAAAAATGTTACGTAGGCATTTCCAAGAGCGATTATCTTTTTTTCGATGTCGTCTTCCTGAACCTTGTTCACGGCTTTTTCGAGGTAGGCTGTAAAACTGTCGGTTACATAATTTTTGATGGCATTAATCATCTCTTCCTTGTTTTTAAAATGCGCATAGGGAGCTGCCATGGTTACGCCGCATTTTTCTGCAAGCTTTCGCATGGACAAGGATTCTTCGCCCCCTGAGTTTATCATTTTTATTCCTTCTTCAATGAGCGCATTTCTTAAGTCGCCATGATGATATTTATCTGACATGTTTTAGCATAGCCTCGATAACAAGTTTATTTTCTTCCCATAAAGGTGAATGAGCTGAATTGTGAAAAGTATAGAATGATTTTTCCGGCGCTTCAATAGTCTGGTATAATTCCTTGGAAAGTGTTATTGGAGTTGTGTAATCATAATAGCCGGAGAGAAAGTGAACCGGGATTACGCATGGAACAGAAGGATTAATTCTGTATTTTCTGTACTCACTTTTTCCAAGAAGAGATTTTCCTTTCCAGAAATTGATGCGCTCTCCAAAGGTGTAGCATTTACACAACATCTGTTTTTTAAAGATATCCTTGTAATCAGATTTCATCTGTCTTGTGGTAGCACAGCCTGCAAGAAGAAGAATCTCTTCCCAATCCTTTCCGATTTTTTCAGGCTTATTGATTTTAAAAGTGCCGTCTTCCAGGACAGTAACAAGCTTATTCATTTTTTCAAGCGATTTTTTATCACCTTTTTCTTCGAACACTTTCTTCATAAAATAATAGCCTTCTTCGTAACGGCGGTTCTGGTCGTTGTGATCCTGACCCATTGCAAAGTAGCAGTAAAAATCATTTTTGTTTGTCTGCGCAAGATAGAAGCCAAGATTTGTTCCGCTTGAATGAGCCATAAGATAAATCTTTTGCTTTTTGTAAGTTGTTTTAAGATATTCTGCAACCTCATGTGCATCAGAGGCAAGGCGTTCAAGAGTGATTTCCTGCGGCTTTATTTTTGAATCATAAGAAAGACCTTCTCCAAGATAATCCCACCAGCAGACTGTAAAATATTTACTTAGTTCATTCGGATATTCTTTTGCATAAGCTTCGTTGAGCCAGACTTCGGGAACACCAGGACCGCCAGAGATAAATAAAAGAACAGGATTATTTTCATTTGTAGAAGAGATGAACATTCCGTTCATATTTTTATTTACCATGCGAAAGATTTTCTTTGTGTTTTCAAGGCTTTCTGCTTCCTGACTTCCGGCTACCATACTACTCTTACAGGATATCATACAAAATACTCCCAGAACAATGCTCAAGGCTGATATTATTTTACTGCTTTTTTTCATCTTTAGTCTCCTTAAAAAATCTGCAATTCTAGAACTTATACATTCCCTGAATCAAAAGATAAAAACCACCGTTGTAATCTTCTTTTGTTCTGACTCCGCTTGAAGTAACAATTCTTTCTCCATTAAAAGCATAACCTGCACGAACGCCAAATGCTGTAGCATTGATTTCTCCGTAAGCACAAAAGTAATGATATTTTACCGAATTTTCAGTATTGATTCTAAACTTTTCTACATTATGAGAAACACCGGCACTTATGTAAAAATAGTCCTTAAGCTCTCCTTCTTTTATAGGATACCAGGCAAGGGCAGTGTCGAACATAATATCAACCGGCAGATTAAAACCAGCAAAGGATGCGTCGGCTTTAATTCTGAACTGATTCTGGGGAAGCAATACAAACTTTGCATTTGGAAGACCAATCCATTCAAACTCTGTGCTAAAGATCTGATTTTTGTAAGTAAAGTAGAGCATCGGAAGCGGAACAATAAAAATATCAATACCGCCAAGCTGAATGCCTGTGTCTGTTGCAGCAAGTCCTCCTCCTAAAACAAGAGAAGTTGATTCAGTGTCGATGAGCTTACGGCCGTACATCAAAAGTCCTTCTGAGTTTTTATAACTTTGGAATGGATTTGCACCACGGGAGTCAATCTTCAAAAGGAATGAATTTTTGCCGTAAACAACCTTTCCAAAAAGTCCGATTTTATGAAAATTACTTTCGCCATAACCCGGCATTCCCTTGGAAAAAATATCCTGTCCGTAAGAAATTCTTGTAGTGATTAAATCAGGCATGTTTGAGGTGCTTCCTTCATTCTTTTCCAGCATAAACTGAAGCGAGCCGAGCGGACTGAATAAATAATTTCCATCCTCTATTTTAAGCATGCTGAATTTTACATTTGGTACAATCGAAAATTTAGTTTCCTTTTTTTCTTCCTGTGCATTCAGATTAAAGATAAATCCTGCTGCCAGAATAAGTGCAAGACATCCTTTCTTAAGATTAAATCTTTTCATTTTTCTTTCTCCTTTTCATCCTGCGCATAGATGGTTTTAAGTATCTTAACTGTGTTAAGTTTGTTACAGGTGATAATATAACGGTTAATCTTAACACTGTCAAGTTTAAATTTCTTATACGTTAAAAGGATTAAGAATTTTGGTTCCTTATGATAAAGAAGGAAAGATTATATCTTCATTTCAAGAAGATTTATGCAGCCGTAGTGGAAAAAGTCGTGAATGTTATTGATGAATTTTACAGCCTGTTTTTTTGGAACCTGATGGGAAATTAATTCTACAAAGGAATTGATGATGCTCGAAGCCAGAACGTGAACTGTCATTTCGTCAACTTTTCTTGCTGCGTATTTTTGTTTGTACATCCAGTTAAAGGTTTCCGCACAGTTTTTTGTATATAAGTCGCACATTTCATCTATAAATTTTTCGTGCGTGCTTCCTGCTGATTTTAAAACCAAAAGGGTAAAAGCGTCAAAGTTAGCATAGATGTAATCTAAAAATTCATTTACAACCTGATCTTCAACCTTTCTGTGTTCTTTTGTAACAGGGCTTGGAGAATGCGCGTGTGTCATAACTCCTGCAGTCATAACAGCTTTTGTTGTTACTTCGATTGCCTCATCTACAAGTGCACAGAAAAAAGCATCCTTGTCCTTAAAGTGACGGTACATGGCGCCTGTAGTAACTCCTGCATTAGCGGCAATGGTACGCAAAGATGCATTAACAAAGCCCTTTTCCAGGAATTCCTTTTTTGCACTTTCGAGAAGTTTTTTCTTTGTTTCTGCAGATGTTTCCGACATGTAACCTCGTCTTTCACATAGTAATGCCAAAAAAAGGCTTTTGTCAATTAATTTTTGCAAATTTGATAACAATGTTATCAAATTTGCTTGACAAGATAACACCGTTATCATTATGATAACAGTGTTATCAAAAATGATGAACGGAGGAAATATGAAAGTCAAAAAGATTAATGACTGGTTTGAAAAAATCGGACGGTTTGAAATCAAGCACCGATGGTTTTTTATTATCGGACTTTTGATTCTAACTGTAGTGTGCAGTATGGGGCTTACCCGTCTTAAGCTTGATAATGGTGAAGAAGACTGGTTTGATGACTGGGAAACTACAAAAATCAATCAGGATCACTTTGAAAGCATTTTTGGTTCTACAGATACTCTTATGGCTCATATCACCGTAAAAGATACAACAGTATTTGATCCGGAAGTTTTGAATATGATTGATGAGCTTGGAAACGAGCTTTTGAATAATGTTCCTTATGCAGACAGCATCACTTCCCTTATGGAGCTTTCTTTACCGATTGGTACCGAAGAAGGTTTTGAAGTAACAAGTCCTTTTGAAGACGGCGTACCATCAGATCCGAAAGAGTTTGAACAAAAAAGAGAGTTCATCATGAGCCGCGAATCTTTAGTTAATTCTCTTGTAAGTGAGGATATGACAGAAACCTGGCTTATCGTAAATCTTGAACAGTATTCAGAAGGTCTTGATGAAGCAATGAATAAAATTGCACCTCCTGCAATGTCGATTTTTAATGATCCAAAATATCAGTCTGAAAAATGGGAAATCAGACCTGCAGGTCTTTCTTACACAGAGTACGAGGAAGAAGAGCAGATAACAGGGCAGTGTATTTCAAGAATCGGCCTTGGTTTTGTTGTAATGCTTTTGTTCCTGATTATCTTTATCCGCTCGCTTAGAGGAGTTGTTGTTCCTTCAATTGCTACAGTTGGTGCTCTTTGTACAACACTCGGTGCTTCAGGCTGGATGAACATCAAAGGTAATAACACAATGCTTTTGGTAACAGTTCTTTTGTCTATGGCGCTTGCAGTTGGATATGCCGTTCACTACATCAACAGCTTTAAGATGTACTTTAGAAAAACAGGAAATCGTATTGAGTCGGTTGTTATGGGAGTTCGTGATTCAGGATGGGCTTTGTTCTTTACTGTAATTACAACAATGGCCGGAATGCTTTCTTTCCTTTCTGCAGGAATCAGACCAATGAGATGGGTTGGTGGAATTACAGCTGCAGCAGTTCTTACAGTTTTCATTTTCGAAATCATCCTTCTTCCTTGTCTTTACAGCTTTGGAAAAAATAAGGAAGCTGATTCTCGCTTTGTTGAAACAGACGGTTCTACAAATTCAGACCTTAAGGTTGAAGCAATGGGAAAGGCAATCCTCAAGAAAAAGTGGATTACAGTTATTGCAGGCTCTCTTATAATTCTTGCAATGCTCCCGGGCCTTTTTATGATTAAGGTAAATATGAATTATTCAGACATGATGGGTGAGAGAACTCCTTACATCAAACGTCTTATGGAAATCACACGAAGTCAGCTTGGAAGCCAGTACAGCTATGAAGTTCTTGTTGAATATGACCAGGAGGATGCACTTAAGGATCCGCAGGTTCTTAAAAACATGGACATTCTTGCAGATAGAATCGGCACTTTAAGTATGACAAAGGTTTCTAACGGAAAGCCTCGTGTTTCTTCTGTAACAAAGGTAATCAAGGAAATGAATCGTACATTAAACAGCGATGATCCATTGGCTTATGTAATCCCGGATGATCAGGATTTGGTGAGCCAGGAAATGTTCCTATATGAAATTTCAGGCGGTTCAGATTTATATAATTATGTAAGCGAAGATTTTAAGGCCGGCTATCTTCATATTGAACTTGCAGGCTACGACGGTGAAGCAATCGTGCAGAATATGAATGCTGTAAATACTTGGGTTAAAGAGCTTTTCCCGGATGCTTCTAATGCGGGAATTGTAGGTGAGGTTGTTCAGTATGCCCACATGAACGGAAAGCTTGTTCGAGGTTCAATCAAATCAATCGGAACTTCGCTTTTAGTAATCCTTCTTCTTTTGATTCTGGCATTTACTTCCCTTAGAACAGGACTTATTGCAATGATTCCAAACGTAGCTCCGATTGTGATTATTGGCGGAATTATGGGTTATGCAAATGTAAATCTTGATATGATTACTGCCATGCTCATGCCTATGATTCTGGGTATTGCCGTAGACGATACAATTCATTTTACAAATCACATCAAATATCACTATGAGCTTACGGGCGATTATAAAAAGGCAGTTTTGAATTCGTACCGTGAGATTGGAAAAACAATGATTATGACAACTATCATTTTGTGTGCAATGTTTGGAATCTTCCTTACAAGTACAATGACAGTTTTGGTAAATATTGGATGGCTTTCTGTAGTAGGACTTGGAAGTGCGCTCATCGCAGATTATACACTCACACCGGTTCTGCTTTACATGACAAAACCATTCAGAAATTAATATACGAGGAGAAAAATATGAAAAAGATTGTTTTATTATTTGCTGCTTTATTTTTGGGAACTGTAGCTTTTACGGCTCAGTCGTTAACCGGTTATGATATTATGAAAAAAGTACACGATGTGCCAGAGCCAAAAACTTCATCATCAACGGCAACTCTTACCATTCATTCAAAAAAAGGTTCAGACAGAGTTCGCGAAGTGATTATGAAGAGCAAGGATTACGGTGATGTTAAAAAAGAAGTAATTGTTTTTACTACTCCAAAGGATGTTGCCGGAACAGGGTACCTCATGTTCAATTACAAGGAAGATGCAAAGGGTAACACAAAGGATTCAGACAACTGGCTTTATCTTCCTGCCATGAAAAAAACACGCCGTATTGCTTCCAGCGGTTCAGAAAGTGAAGGAAGCTTTATGGGAACTGATTTTACATATCAGGATATGGGAGAAAGAAGTCTTTCAAAATATGATTACAAGCTTTTGGGCGAAGAAAATGTGGACGGCACAGCATGCTACAAGATTGAATGCATCAGTAAGGCACACACAGAAAAAGATCCACGCTACATCACATACATCGGAAAAACTGATTACATCATGCGTAAGTGTGAATTCTACGACCGCCAGAACCAGCTCCACCGTGTGCTCACCTGTACAGATTTTACAACAATCAAGGGCTTTACAACTGCCCAGAAGATGAAAATGGAAAACGTTCAGACAGGCACATGGTCGCTCATCGAAACAAAAGACATCGTATATAACGCTACCGACATGGACGACTCCTTCTTTACCGTAGCCGCCCTCGAAAAGGGAAGAATAAGATAATTCGGCATCCCGTGGAGGCGTATATGAAAAAGATTTTTTTTCTGGGATTGATTTTATTGCTGGGAGGAAAAGCGTTCGCAGGCGATCTGGACTTTAGTGCAGATGTGCAGAGTCTTTGGGGCGTGGGAGCTCCCTGGACAAACGAGGAAACTTCTGCCGGAAAATTTCTTCTTGGCACCACAAGCTTTTCTCCAAGTTTAAATGCCTATGCAGGAAACAGTTCTGCCTTTGCAAACGGAACAATCTCCTATGACGCGGTTAGTAATTCTCTGGATTTTTCTTTGGGAGAACTCTGGGTTGATTATTCTTCTGCATTCTGGGGAGTGCGCGTAGGAAGACAAAAAACTGCGTGGGGCAAGGCAGACGGAATTGATATTACAAATGTAATTTGTCCTTCCGATATGTCCAGTTTTTCTGCAATCACTAGTAACGATTCAAAGCTTGCAGTTGATGCCTTAAGACTTTCGGTTACAAATGATGCATTTACAGTTGATGCTTACTGGATTCCGTTTTTCACACCTGCAGCTCTTCCTTTAAACGAAGGTAATTCACTTAAAAAAATTATTGTTCCTTCAAGCATCGCTTTTCCGGTTGCCTCTCTTGGAACAGTAATTAATATCCCTGTTAGCGTGGGAAATATTTTGAAACCTGAATGCTTATTAAAAAACGGAGAATATGGAATTAAGCTTTCCGGATATTTTTCTGCCCTGGATGTTTCTCTTTACGGATATTACGGTTGGGATGATAATCCATTTTTGGGCTATGAAATTTCATACGGAAATCCTTCTGATCCAGGCGATCCGACAACAGCATTGCCGCAGGGTATCAAGGTTAATGGAACATATAAACGCATGAGCATGGTTGGAATTGATTTTGCAATTCCTGTAAACCAGACTGTAATTCGTGCAGAAACAGCATTCTTTCCTCAAAAAAACTTTCAAAAATCTAACGAAAAAATCATGAGCCAGAGAATGAGTGCAGATTATTATGCAATGGCAACAGGGACCACACCAGGCAAAGTTGAAGTTGCAGAAAAGCACAATGAACTTAGTGCCCTTGTTGGTTTAGACTGGATGCCTTCCGGCTGGACAATTACGGCTCAGTATTATTGTGATTATGTTTTTGGAAATATTGACTCACTTGAGCGCAGCAAGGCTTATACTCACGGAGCAACATTGAGTGTTTCAAAATCTTTAGTAAACGAAACTCTGGAGCTTGGCTTAAATGCCCTTATGAACTTTACGGATTTTGACAGCCTCATTAATCCAACAGTTAAATACAGCCTTTCTGATGAGATTGCGCTTGAAACTGGTGCGTTTATCTTTTTGCCGGGCCCACAGAACGACGGTGAATACGGAGCTTATAAGGACCTTAGCACAATTTATATAAACGTCAAGTTTAGTATGTAACAGAAATAAGTTATTGCGGGTACCCTGAGGCTTTGGAAGGGTACTCGGCTATCCATTTACAAGAACAAATTCATGGACTAAAATAAAACTATGAACTGGATAATTGCAAAAGGACTTTTAATACCATTTTTAGGAACTTCTCTTGGAGCCGCTCTTGTTTTCTTTATGAAAAAGGAGCTGAGTATAAGGCTTCAGAATATGCTTTCGGGATTTGCAGCCGGTGTAATGGTTGCCGCTTCCGTGTGGAGCCTTTTAATTCCTTCTATGGAAATGGTGAGCAACAGGGGTAAATTGGCTTTTGTTCCTGCTGCAGTTGGTTTTTGTGCCGGAATGATTTTTCTTTTGATTTTAGACAAAGCGATTCCCCACATGCACCTTGATGAAAGTGAAGAAGGTCCAAAAAGTAAACTCCAGAAAACAACAATGATGGTTCTTGCCGTTACACTTCATAATATTCCAGAAGGAATGGCAGTAGGAATTTTATATGCAGGCTGGGTAAACGGTTCTGCGCAGATTACACAGGCCGGAGCTTTAACTCTAGCCATTGGTATTGCAATCCAGAACTTTCCTGAGGGAGCCATCATTTCAATGCCGCTTCATTCAAAAGGTCTTTCCAAAGCAAAATCCTGTCTGTACGGAATTCTTTCTGGGATAGTGGAACCTCTTGCAGGCTTTATTACAATCCTTCTTGCAAGTCAGGTTTCTTCAATTCTTCCATATTTCTTAAGCTTTGCAGCCGGTGCCATGATTTTCGTAGTTGTAGAAGAACTTGTTCCCGAAATGTCGGAAGGGGAGCACTCAAACCTTGGAACAATCATGTTTATGATGGGCTTTGTCTTAATGATGATTCTTGATGTAGCCTTGGGATAATCAATCAAACAAAAAAAACAAAAATTTATAAAAATTTATATTGACAATAATATATTTGATAAAATATAATTTGATAAAACCTAAGAAACAGGAGGATTAGATATGGGATTTTATGATTATAGTGTTGAAACACCAAAAGGTGAGAAAGTTTCTATGAAGAGCTTTGAAGGAAAGGTTGTTCTTGTAGTAAATACTGCTACAGGCTGCGGCTTTACTCCTCATTATAAAGACATCGAAGAAATGTATGAAAAATATCACGACAAGGGATTTGAGGTTGTTGATGTTCCTTGTAATCAGTTTGCGGGGCAGACACCCGGTACAGATGAAGAAATCCATACTTTCTGTACGCTCAAATATAATACAAAATTTCCGCAGATGAAAAAATCGGATGTAAACGGAGAAAACGAGCTTCCTTTGTTCCGCTTCCTTAAAGATCAGAAGGGTTTCGAAAGCTTTGGAAAAGGACCGGCTGCTTTAGCAATGGGAGCACTTCTTAAAGGAATCGATAAGAACTACAAAAATAATCCTGAAATCAAATGGAATTTTACAAAGTTCGTAATCGACAGAAAGGGAGACGTTGTGGCAAGATTTGAACCGACTGCAAAAATGGCCGACGTTGTTTCTTGTGTTGAAAGTCTTTTGTAGCTTTTATATTATAGTGGATAAGGTGGTGTACAAATGAGTCAGCAATACGAACAACTTTTATTACAGAATCAGCTTTGTTTTCCTCTTTATGCCTGTGCCCGTAAAATTGTTGCAGAGTATACACCTTATCTAAAGCCTCTTGGCCTTACTTACACACAGTACATTGTTTTTATGGTTCTATGGGAAAAAGAAACAGTAACAGCCGGCGAGCTTGGAAAAATCCTTCACCTTGATGCCGGAACTTTAACCCCTCTTCTTAAACATCTTGAAAAGGACGGCTACGTAACAAGACAGCGTTCAAAAGAAGATGAAAGAATCACAAATATCAGCATTACAAAAAAAGGAAACGCCTTAAAGGAAAAATGTAAAAATATTCCTCTAAAGCTTACTGCCAGTAATCAATCCTGCGGCTCAAGCCTCACTCAGGCCGAAGCAAAAAAACTTTATGAGCTTTTATATAAAATCCTTGGATAAAAGCCCTGGTAAAAATCTATTCAACATTAAATCTTTCAAGCTCTAAAAACGGTGAACAGATATAAACGCCGATGTTGGAAACCTTTGCTTCAAGCGGAACTTTGATTTTATTTGCAATATCAAGCGCCTTAAGAAATTGAGTCTGATTCAACCTTGTTGCAAGCGTTGTGTGCGGAAACCAGATGTCCGGAAGATAGTAGCCGTTTTCTCCTTCACTAAATTCCGGCAGCATGATTTTGTGAAGAGCGTCATTTATTTTAATAAGGTAATCATCTTTTTCCGGCTTAAGGAAAAGAACCTTTTGATTAAAATCCCCCGGAGCCGTAAAATTAATAGTCCCCGCCTTTTGAGTTTTCGAAAAATCCTGAACTATTTTAAGAAGCTTTTGTTCATCCGTTTTTTCAGCATGAAAAGCCCCGATAGTAATATGCGGCGGAACCTTGTTATCAAGCATAAAAGTGTTTCCGGTAAGATTTGCAATTTCTTTTGTAGCGGTGGCAATAATGTCGTTCACGTCTTGTGTAAAATGAAGAGAAACTGCGTATGTAATAAGTGTTGGGTCGTAGCTCATATTTTCCTCACTTGTATTATAGTATAAAGAAAGATATAGTTTTAAGAAAGGAGCACGAGTTTGAATGGCGCTGTAGTGTCGGGAGAATGATTTATGGAAATTCGTGAATTAAATGAAGGTGATTTAGAGTCGCTTATAAAATTGTATGAACAGCTTGATGGGAAAAACAGTGGATTTGCCTTGGATGATGCCCGTGACATCTGGAAAAAAGAAATTGAAGGAAATGCGGGTATAAAATATTTTGGTGCAGTTGAAAACGGCAAAGTTGTGTCTACCTGCTTTTGCGCAATCATTCCGAATTTAACAAGACTTGGCGGTGCAATCTGTTTTGTAGAAAATGTTGTTACAGACAAGGATTTTAGAAAACAGGGCCTTGGCAAAAAAGTGATGAATAAGGCGATTGAATTTGCCCGCGAGAAAAACTGCTACAAAGTGATTTTGGAAAGCGGCGCCTGGCGAACAGAAGCACACGAGTTTTACCGAAACCTAGGCTTTGATGACACAGCAAAAAAATCATTCTTAATGAAGCTCAAGGAATATTAAATTGAATTATAAATTAACTCGGCTGCTTCGAGGGCTGAATGGACTGTAAAATTTTGGCCTAGGGCGGGGGTGGGGGCATTTTTTCGGAACATTAGGACCGAGGTGCATCCAAAGTTTTTTGCGGCCTGGATGTCGCGCTGGTTATCTCCTATCATTATCATCTGGGCGGGAGTTGAATTAAAAAATGCGGCAATATCTGCAAGTCCTTTGGGATTCGGTTTTCTCCAGCCGCAGGTAACGGACGAAACATATAAATCAAAATAGGGAAGCAGAGGTTCTACGTAAGCTTTGTGAAGTGAGTCGGGCATGGCGCTTGCGACATCTGTCATAATGGCGGTTTGGAGATTTGCTGCACGGATTTTTTTAAGGGCAGGAATTGAATCTTCATAAATCACAGGCTCAAACTTGAGTGATTCAAAAAAGGTATAAATGATTGTTTCAAGTGAAATAGAAGCTGCATCGTAATTCCAGGCGGCCACTGCATCAGTAAAGATTTTTTGTGCGGGGATTTCTTTTTCCCTCATTTTAATCCGGGGATTATAATTTCTTAAGATTTGGACAGAAGTTTGGATTTGTTGGTCGGAAAGGTTTAGTCCAAGTTTTTGATTTACATATTCAAAAGCCGGCTGATAATATCCGTCCCAGCTTAAATGCATCCCCTTATATTCCATAAGAGTTTCGCCTAAATCAAAAACAACAACTTTATATTTCATTTCTGCCATGCCAGAATTATACCTCATTAGATTCTTTTCTTACAGTTTTTTTTTCTTGCAAAATCTTATTTGAGCAGATAGAATTTTTAGAAATGCTGTTATATTATGCTGATTTAATTTTGTAAATCTATAAGCAGGATATTAGTTTGGAAGAAGATTATTTCAGGCGAGAAAAAGTTTTTATGGGAAAAATCGTCGGGTTTATTGAGAATAATAAGGTGAAGATGAGACTAAATAATTTA
The DNA here is from genome assembly GCA_017962965.1 of Treponema sp. Lineage (GTDB taxonomy): Bacteria > Spirochaetota > Spirochaetia > Treponematales > Treponemataceae > Treponema_D. The sequence goes on from JAGCUI010000016.1 coordinate 19,263, forward strand.
TAACGGACAAGCGATATGAAGGGCGCACGAAGTGCGTTCCGCAGTGGAGCGGAGGAATGGAGCCGAAAGGCGGAACCTGGAATAGCGCGGTTTTTGCCGTAGGCAAAAATGGCCCAAGACAATATAATTCAAAAAGGAATAAAGAATGGATAAAGAGTGGTCAGAAAAGAATAAAAAAATGCAGGAGCTCATTTCAAAAGAGGGGAGTTTTTCCAAAGGTATAAAGCTACTTCTGGAATTGCGTGCCGAGCTTTTTGAGCAGATAACTTCTATTGTGAAAACTTTTCCCGCAGTGGCTTTTTACCAGATGCCTTTTGGGGTGGGAGAAGGTTCACATCGCACAACTCTAGCCTGGTCGCTCTGGCATATTTTTAGAATTGAAGATATTGTTGCTCATGAGTTGATTCTGAAGGATAAACAGATTCTTTTGCAGGGCACATGGCTTAAAAAAACTGCCAGTCCGATTATCACAACTGCCAACGAGCTTGATGGCGACGCAATGATTGAATTTTCAAAAAAGCTGAATATTAAAGGCGTTTATGAATACTGCAAGGCCGTGATGGAGTCTACAAATAAAATGCTTGGGCAGCTGCAGTTTTCGGATTTGAAAAAGACTTTTTTTGCAGAAGACAAGGAAAGAATTATTGTCAGTAAATCTGTTAGCCCAGAAGAAAGTGCTGTCTGGCTGATTGACTTTTGGTGCGGTAAGAATGTCAAAGGTTTAATTCAAATGCCATTTTCCCGCCATTGGATTATGCACGTGGAAGCAATGTTGCGAATTAAGAACAAGCTGTGCCAGCAGGCCAAAAAAGGCGTAGACCAGATTGCCTACTGCGGACTTTCATGTGGACACTGCTTTTTGACTTCCTGGTGCGGTTCGTGCAGGACAATTTACAATACTTGTTCTTACGCACTTTCTTCACCTGATGGAGTTTGTCCTAATGCCGCCTGCTGTAAACAAAAAGGCCTGGACGGCTGTTACGAATGTAATGAACTTTATAGCTGCAAGAAAGGTTTTTATGCGTTGGGAAAAGAAACAAATGCTATAAGAGTCATGGCACTGTTTATTCAAAAGCACGGCAAAAAAGAATTACTGAGTGTGCTCGATACACTTCATTCAAAAAAGAAGTTTGAAAAAATCCAGGAAGTTTTGGGCGATGACATTGAAGAAGGTTTGAAGATTCTGGAAAAGTTGAGAGGAAAATAATTCCTTTCTTAGTATTCTCCTATATCAATCTTTTTTGTAAGTACAGCTGCCCAATCATGTCCTGTTTTTTCGGTGAGTTCTGGATTCTGCTGATGATGAATATTGAAGAGAATTCCATTTTCTCCTGTACGGTCAGAAAGATGCTCGTCATCAATATGAGCACCAATAATTTCAAGACAGATCAGCACATGGTCGTCACCCGGTGCAATTTCCTTTTCCCAAACATATTTGCTTTCAAGATTCATAAAACATTCTTCAACAAGCGGGGCATTTACCCAGCTGGCCTTGCCTGCAGTGAGCCCAGAGGCAGCAATTTCATCAACCTCAAACTGATTATTTTTAATGGTAGCCATGCATTTTGTAAAAATCTCTGCCGACATAAAATTGATTACAGCATCGCCAGTTTCTTTAAGTGATTTATAAAAATGTCCGTTCTTGTTCACGCTTGCCAAAATTGCATAATAGCCGTTGCCCTTATTTGCACAGGTAAAAGTCGCCCACGATTGCATGCAGGCATTAGGCAAACCGTTTGATTTATACGTTGTAACCAACATCAGCGGAGACGGAACTGTCATAACAAATTCCTTCCAATTGAAACCGAAATTGTGAGAGTAGTCTGCGTAAGTACCTTCTAAGTTTTCAGGCATTTCTTTGTAGTGATGTTTCATGGTAGGCTCCTTAAAAAGAAAAGTTAAAATATTTTCCAAGTGCAATCTGCACATTTTTTGATGTATTTATTTTAATATAATCAAGAGTTTCTGGATTGAATCCATATGGCGGGCAAGACTCACTTATTGATAATACAACTTCGTTAGATTCTTTCAATACAATTAACTCGTCAATTGAAACTTTATAGATTTTTGAGAGTATTACCAGGTTATCAAGACGTGGAAGATATTTATTATTAGAATCTTCCCAAGTATAGATTGATTGAGGATTCTGCATTTCCAAAAGCTGTTGAAGATTAGCAACGGAAATTCCATGGCTTTCGCGAAGTTTCTTGAGATTTTTTGAAGTTGCTGGTACATCAATTACGGGAAATGAGAAATCAGCCTCTTTTTGTGAATCACTCATAGTATTAAAGATAATACTATATCAGGGTAGAGTAAATATCATTTTTCTTCCCGAATTGTTTTAAAACCGATTTTCTTTTCAGAGTTTGGTTCTTCTAAAAGATTATTCAAAACATGAATAATCTGATTTATCTTTTTATCCTGTTCAGAAAACTTTTTATCACAATGGTCGATATGTAGTAAAAGAAGACGTCGGATTTCAGCAAGCTCAGCTTTGTCGTCTGTTTTAAGAACATGTTCACTAACATAATGTCTGAGTTGGACAAACGCATTCATGATTTTGATGCTTACCTGAATTGCTGTTTCACTGTGAAGTACAGCAGAGAGCATGGCTACACCTTGCTCTGTGAAGACGTATGGAAGGTATTGTCTTCCTCCACGTGTTTCTACAATAACTTCATCAGTTTTTGAGGTCGCAAATTGCGACCTCAAAAAAGTATATTCTTCTTTCGTCAATTGAAACCGAAATTCTTCTGGAAATCGCTCAATATTTCTTTTTACCGCTTCAGTAATACGTTTCGTTTCAACACCATACAAATTCGCAAGGTCACGATCAATCATAACCTGTTTACCGCGAATTACAAAAATTTTGCTCTCTATGAGAACAGGAGTTATAATTTCTTTATCCATAATGTGAAATTTTAGCACTTACCAGATGATAAAACATTAAGTTAGAAACTTAATTACTAAGTGGATTTTTTATGATACCCTGAAATTTCATGCTATAATTATATTATGAACAAAAAGTTGCAGTCCGCCTTTGAAACAGAAAAATCAGGTGATTATAAAACAGCCTTGAAAATGTATTCTTCTCTTGATGCAGAAAATCTGTCATTTGATGATAGAGTTTTTCTTTTGCGTTCTATTGGAGCATGCAATTATTATTTACAAAATTACAGTGAAGCGCAGAATCATTTTCATTCAATTTTAGAAATGGCAGACATAACAGCTAACGTCAGAAAAGAAGTTTTAACAAGCCTTAATCTATGCTATCTGTATGGCGGAAATCCCGAGAAAGCAAAAAATCATTTTCTTGAAGATATAAAGACGGATAGTTCTTCTCAAGATAAAATGTGGGATTACTGGTATCTAGGCCAATGTGATTTTTTAATTAAAGATTACGAAAAAATGGTTTCAGATTATCAGATGGCTGTAAAGATTTCTGAAGAAAATCAAATTGGAAATCTTCCTTTTTTTATCAGTCATTTAATGGTTGCGTTGTTATTGGTAAATAATGAAGAGGCATTTCTTAAAAATCATGATAAAATTAAAGCGTATGAAGATACATCATACGGATTATTAAAAATTGTTACTGCGATTTATAGAAAACGCAAGGGATATCCAGACTGGAATGAATTATACTCAAAAGGTATAAAAGAAGCTGAAGAAAATAAATATATTGAAAATATTAAACTTGGAGAATTTTTATTTAAGAAATATGATTAAAATAGAATACGTAACATCAAACGACAAAGCCTTCTGGTACAGCCTCGACAAGCACCTGTCAGAAAACCTGGGACACAATCTGGAAAGAATACGATGATTTAATTTTTCACCAGTCGTGAAAAAACTTATGTTATAATAAATTCGAAAATGGACAACATAATCCTGAATATCTGGATAGAAATGAAAACTGGACTCAAGGTACGCCTGCTTTTAAAACCCGGCAACGATGGCAGTTCATTTTTAATAATGGAAATAGATGACAACGGCAGCATAAGCAAAAAAGCCCTGCTTGTAAAAGGTCGCAAAGTTTTTGACAACACTGGAAAATGTCTGGACTTTGGTGACGCATATCCATTAACAACAGAGCACGGCAAAATGTTGATTACAAAGCAGTTTATAAATTCGTGGCTATAAACTTTAGCATGACAAAACTGAACAATAATTGACAAGATTTCTACCGCACCTCCACGTAGAATAGAATCATAAAAGGAGGAAAAAAATTGGAATGGTTAACTAGCATTCGTAAAGCAATTGATTACATGGAATCACATCTCGAAGACAACATCACTGCGCAGGATGTTGCCGACCAGGTGTTTATGTCCTCATTCTTTTTTCAGAAGGGATTTTCGCTGATGACAGGGTATGGGCTTGGTGAGTATATTCGAAACCGACGTTTATACCTGGCGGCGCTGGACCTTCAGAAAACTGATGAAAAAATAATCGATATTGCTTTCCGTTACTGCTATGAAACTCCCGAAAGTTTTACAAAGGCTTTTTCGCGCTTTCATGGTGCCAGTCCATCACAGGTGCGCGAGGGCTCTCCGGTAAAACCATTTCTTCCTCTGAAAATTGAGATTTTTATTCACGGAGGTAATCAGATGGATTACAAAATTACAAAGAAGGCTTGTTTTAAGGTAATTGGTTTTGCACGTGAGTTTGACGCAGAAACTTCTTATGTTGAGATTCCAAAGTTCTGGGATGAGATTCGCGAAAAATATGCAGCCCGTGTCTGGAGTGGAAATGCTCCTTCCAACGAGTATGAAAAAGCAATCGTAGAAAATAACATCGGCGAGTACGGAGTTTGTGTTGATGACATTGGCGAAGGCAAGTTCCGCTATTTTGTTGCAGGCATTTACAAGGGTGGCGAAGTTCCCGAGGGGATGTCTGTTTATGAACTTCCTGAATTTGACTGGGCAATCTTCGACTGTTATGGTCCATGTCCAAAAGCTCTTCAGAATGTAAACACAAAAATCTGGAAAGAGTGGCTGCCAGGAAATCCGGACTTTGAGTTCCCCGGCCGCGTAAACATTGAGTGGTACGCCGACGGTGATCCTTCCGCTTCAGATTATCACAGCGCAATCTGGATTCCGGTAAAGAAAAAGTAAGTTACATCCTACATTTTATTGACATCTCCTATTTTAGTAGTACAAATAGGAGATGTTTATATATTTCTTAAAAATTTTCTGTCATAAACTTATTTTTATGTTATATTATTGATGTGGAGGTTCATTATGTCATACGAAGCAGTTTTGGAAAAAGTAAAAACTTTGCCAGAGCCTTGTTTGGAAGCCGCTTCTAATTATTTAGATTTCCTTCTCTATCAGTATGGTCTTAGTAAAATGAATCCTCTTGTTGAATCTGATGAAGTTTTCAATGCAAAAATGCAGAAAGGTTATGAAGATGCTATGGAAGGTCGTTGTAAACCTGTAGACCAGGCTTTTGCTGATATTAAAAAACGATTTGCATAATGAACTTTTCAGTATCAATCACTAATCAGGCAGAAGAGATTTAGACCGCTTCCTTAGCGACATGAAGATTGATTAGGTTGACGACCTTCCAAAAACTTTACTCAAAAAATCAAATGCATGTTAGAATAATGTAGTATTCTCATAATAAGACTGGTCAAGGCACGCTTCGCTTAAAGCCTTGACTCAGTCATTTTGAAGGTTGAAAAGTATTTTCAACCTTCAATTGCAAGGAAGTATGGCGCGCGTGCTTCCTTCAGGAGTTAGTTTGGCTAATCTTGATTTATTGATGCGGTCACTTGAGTTCATCGAGGATCATCTTGAAGACACTGTCGCTGTTCAGACGGAAGATATTGCAGCAGCATGCTACGCTTCTAAGTCTGCGCTCGAAAAAGTCTTTAAGTATACAATCCGTTTTTCGGTTCACGATTATTTAATCCGCCGGAAGATGACCCGTGCTGCAAGAATGATGATAGAAAAGCCAGCTCTAAGTATTTTAGACATAGCCGTGCAATTCGGTTATTCAAGTCATGAAGCCTTTACGAGAACTTTTTCACAGGTGTGGAACTGTAATCCGTCGGATTTCAAAAAGCGTTATACCGAAAATGAACGCGGCCACACAGCAGAACTGTTCCCAAAAATCACAGGCTTCATACAATTAGAAGGAGAACCTTTTATGAGAAGAACAGTTGACATTTCAGAGTTGTATGATTTTTTTAAGTCGCGCAAAGACTGCTGGTTTGTGTGTGGTGACATTGTTCACCTTATTCCGATTAATGAAATTTCGCGCAAAGCAGGAGATGCCGCAATTGCCGAAGCCCTTCGCAGAATGGAAAACGTTTGCGGACCAGAAGATGTAGTATTCAGAATTGGCGGCGATGAGTTCACCCTGCTTACAAACTCAACAGACCAGGCCTATGCCGAAGAGCTCAAAGAAAAAATTCTTTCCATGAACGGACAGCTCATTCCGTATGAAGACAAGGAAATCCCACTCAGCCTTTACGTAAAAACAGTAAAAATTGACAGTAAAACAGTTCGCTATTCAGAGATGTTTCCAAAACTGATGATTCCGAACATGGAGAAATTGGAGACTTCGCAAAAGCTTGATGACAAATAATCAGACATGAACGACAAGGTAAGGATAAACTAGAATAATAAATATTCAACTCTGCGTTGATTCTTTTCCAAAAATAAATTGTTAGGATTTTTCTGCTGATTCTGCTAGTATACAATTACCGCGCGGAATAAATGGCACAAACAGGATTGTGCTGTAAGGAGAAAAAAATGAAAAACTCAATCGGAAGCAACATCAAATATTACAGGAAACAGCTGGGACTTACTCAGGAGGAGCTTGCAAGTCAGCTTTTTGTTACCTCGCAGGCAGTGAGCAAATGGGAAAGCGATGCCGGTCTTCCTGATACTGCCCAGATTGTTCCGCTTGCAAAAGTTCTTAATGTATCTACAGATGCAATATTTGGACTTGAAGAGGGAAACTATGATGCAATTGCTGCAGCCAGAGTACATGAAAAATTCCGCGAGCTTCGAAGTCAGATAGACAAGAAGAAGGGGGCTCTTGAAGCCTGCGAATATGTTCTTTCTGAATGTGAAGCAAATCCGCTGAACTTTGAAATTTATACGTACTTTGTTCAGAGCGTTGCAAACCTGAGCCGTCACGTAGATCCTTTTGGTGAATACAAAAAAGGAATGAACGAAACCTTTGATAAATATTTTGATGAGGCTTTGAAAAAATCTGTTCAGATTATACGTTACTGCAAGGAAGCTGATTGTGTTGAAAAGACACACTTTGCACTTTCCTGGCTTTATATTCACTGCAAGGAATTTGAAAAGGCACGTGAACACATTGCAAAGCTACCGAGCGTAAATTCTAACATGCTTAAGGAAAGTATTCTTGCAAAGCTTGAAGGCTATGAAAACGGACTGGATGCACAGCTTAAAGCACAGCACAATAATTCACAGTTGCTTTGCCTTCCATTCAACAAGGAGTTTGTATATTCTGCAGAAACTTATTTCTGGAACGAAGTTGAAAAAACAGCGGATTATTGTGAATGGGCTTTGAATATAATTTTTGCAATCTGCAAGGATCCGACAATGAAGCCTTACTGTCAGGGCTTTGTAAAGGATTTGTTTGCCTTTAAGATTTGTGCAGAGCTTAAGACAGGACTTGATGAAGCAGCCCGAAAGGATTTTGCTGAAATCAAAAAGCTGATTCTGGATTACACTGATTTTTGTGCAGAGGAGCTTGAGAAAGAAGACCTTTTTGAGCGCTATGATGAAAAGGGTCTTTTGAACATGAAGCTTTTCACAAAGCAGGATGCAGAACGCCGCATTAAAGAACTGGAAGAGAAAATCAAAAACTGGTGTGGAGAAGAGGCTTTGAAAAAAGTTAATCTGTAGTAAAGCTGAAAACCCATAGTCAAAAGCAGCCCGAGTGAATATACTTAAAAAGTATTAACCAAAATTTTCACACGGGCTGTTTTTTTGTTATTAATCAATATTATAAAAGGGAATATTTAAAAATCATGAAAACTATAATCACTGTTCAGCATACACAATCAGTACACCACACTAACGGACACGCAGGGGCCTGGGGAGACTGTGAGCTTTGGACCAGAGGTCACGCTGTAAGTTTAGCGGCAGTTCAGGCTCAATTTCGTGTTTTGAAATTGATCAAAATGGAACTCTAACAGCTAAATATGTGAATCGGCAGGTGATTCAACAGGTTCGTTAGCAAAGGCTTTCATTATTAAAGAACTCATTGCATTTGTAAAATTTAGTAACCAGAGATAACTGAATATGTAAAATAGAAAAGTCATTAGTTCTTAAATAATGGTTGTAAGATTTCCAGAATATCACTATAGGCTTCATAATCATTTAAGAAATAAATCGTTTCATTAAATATATTCCAATCATTACTATGTTCTTCTTTGGCTTTTTTTTCAAGACTAAATAATAAAGATTTAAATTCCTGCTTGGCACGTTCAGCAAATTCCGCAGTACTGTCAAAACTGATTCCCTGATTTTTTAATTCCTGGATTATTTCATGTTTTAATTTTTCTTCTTCTGAGCCGGATGGGTATTCAAGCTGACTTAAAAGAGCACATGAAGCTACTCGTGCATATTCACCGGTTAAATCTGTTTTATGTTGTACAATCAAATAATGTGCGGTATAAATGTTTCCTTCTCTTAAGGCAAAGCAGGCCGGCGGAAAATTTGAAGCACCTGTATAATTTACATCGCAGTGTCCTTCTTCAACTAAAAGTTTTACCACAGGGAATTCTTTTTTATTTCCTAGCATGTAGGAAATAGAAGAACTCAATGGACATCCGTATTCCATCGGAGCCTGTGTTGGAACATTATAAGATAAGAATAGTTTTATAAAAGGTATATTACGTTCAGATATCCAGTTTTTATCACCTAAGAAATAGATTTTAGATTGATAGAAAGTATTTAGCGGATATCCAGTAAGTAAAATTATAGGACAATCTCTTACATTCGGATTATATCCTGCTTCTAATAAAGCTTTTACTGAATTATATTTTCTGTAAAAAAGAGCATATTCCATTATTGAAAAATTTTCTTTTGTTTTTGATTCTTCTATAATTTCCGGGTGTTCATTTAAAATTTTTTTAATTTTTCTTTCATTATCACGACGAACGGCATCAGAAAGAATCAATTCAGATTCAGATAACACTTTATTTAATGCGTTTTTTCTTTCTACAACTTTATTATAAGCCTGAACATCTTTGTAAGCAAAAAATACCAGTAGAATGAGAAATGGTAGAATAATAAATAAAAGCGTCCTTATACCTTTTTCAAATTTATCTTCATAAATATTCTTTCTTTTTGTTTCAAAGTTTTTATTTGCTTCAGATATGAAAGATGTACCGTCTGCGAGTGATTCTTCCAGTTTTTGTGTAAAAGTTTTCATCGCATAAAAGGATTTATACAGTAGAACCAGATTCCAGATAGTAATCCAGAGGACGGCAATTATGCAAACAATTAAAATAAATCCAGTGAGCAGGCTTATACCGGATTTTAAAGCGAGAACACCTAATCCACATAAAATGACAGTTATAATATATGCTTTACGATAAGTATTCCATGAATTTGATATGGAAACATTTACAGAATAAAGACATGAGCTCATTGCACCGGCAAATTTTAATAATGATATTAAACTGAAGACTGCAATAAAAAAGTATAGCACCAGAGAAGAAAAATCATACGACAAAAACAGTTTTATAAAAGTAAATATGCCCGATAAAATATTAAAGATTCCTGCCAGACCGAATTCAGAATCATATTTTTTAAGTGAAAATAGTATTATGGAGTAAATGATATTTATTACAAAGGCTGTACTGCCAAAATAAATTTCTCTAATTCCATTATGATTTTTTGAATTGAATATTATTGCTATAACACTGAAACATATTACAAAAATCTGGATTATGAATATAAATATGAATTTTTTAGATATGTCATCACATTTAGATTTAAATCCTGATATTTCCTCGCATTCCAATACTTTTTCTTCCATAAAATCTACTCCTTAGTACTATACCACACGACTTTGTGTCTGTCATTTTTTATCTTCCTAACTTATGATTTTTATAGATACAGGCGGGCTTCTTTATTACCTCGTCGTATTCGGGCTCTGTAAGCGTTAAGTGTATAATCAAAGTGTTCATTAAAGTGATTTGCATCTAATTCCATAAGATATTGATCATCAGCTTCCGGGTACTTTCCGTTTTTTTCATAATATTCTTTAGAATATTCCTGTGCTTTCAAATAATTTTCATGATAATTTGTTCCCTGAATTTGTACACCAAGTTCTTTTAGATAAGTATCGGTATTTTCAGGAAGAGAATGGTTTTCTTCAATATATTTTTCAACATAGGACTGAGCTTCCAGAAGATTCTTTTTTACTTTTTTGGTATTAATTGAATCAATTTGTATTCCAATCAGTGTTGCAATCAAAAGAGGCAGAAAATAAAGAGAAAATAATTCTATTGTTTTATTTTTAATGGATTTTATAAAATACCAGATTGAAATGAGCAGGAAAAGAACAAACACCGGAATCAAAATAAGCCAAAGCGGAAAAAGTTGCGCGATAAAAAAACCAAAAATTGTTAAAACCCCATTGAGGACCGCCAGTAAAAACTTTAACGTACTGAGTTCTTCATCCCCACTTTCCAAGAATATAATCGGTCTTTTCACTTTTTTACTCTCCTTTATTGGTATAAAAGAATTATATCACAAAAAAATGGAATTAATTAATTTTTTTATTCTCCAATAAAGAGGAGTATAATCTTTTTGTAATTGCCTAGTTAATTGGTAGGTAATAAGATTGTAATCATTAGAATATTGGTGATTAGTATAGTTGGAAAATTGTATAGTTCAATTAACAATATTTGCGAAATTTTGTTTATCAGACTATACAATTTAATTTTTGTGGAGTATACTAGGAATATGATGACAGATTATACCAAACTGATAGAAATATCAGAGAAAAGAGTCAGGAACACAAAAGAGACTTTTGTAAGGTCTATTGATAAGAAAATTAACTGGAATTCTCGATTGATTGGAATTAAAGGTGCCAGGGGATGTGGAAAAACAACACTTCTTCTTCAGCATCTTAGAAATAATCAAATGGATCTTGTTGTTTCTGGAAAAGCTCTCTTTGTAAGTCTTGATAATATTTGGTTTACAAAAAATTCTTTACTTGATCTTGCAGAATCTTTCTCAAAGAGCGGTGGAAAACTTTTATATCTGGATGAAGTACATCGATATGGAGACTGGCCTATATATATTAAAAATATTTACGATGATTATCCTGAATTACAGGTTGTTTTTACAGGTTCTTCTCTTCTTCAGATTCTTGATGCCCGTGCAGATTTAAGCCGCCGTCCGGTGATGTATAATATGCAGGGACTTTCTTTTAGAGAGTTTTTGAATCTAAAAACAGGAAATGATTTCCAAGAATTACCATTAGAAGAAATCTTACAGAATCATCCAAAACATGCTTTTGATATTTGCAGCAAGGTAAAACCTTTTGAATTTTTTGATGAATATTTAAAAATAGGATATTATCCTTTTTTTCTTGAAGGGTTGGATACTTACTATATGAAACTGGAAGAAACTATCAATATGATTTTAGACGTTGAACTTCCTCTTTTGAGAAAAATAGATATATCTTATGTTCCAAAAATTAAGAAACTTCTGGCAATAATTGCAGAAAGCTCACCAGTTATGTTAAATACTTCAAAAATGTCTGGTGCCATGGAATTAAACAGAACGACATTGTTGTCATATTTAAAAAACCTTACCGATGCAAAACTAATTGATTCTTTATTTAAAGATTTAAAAGGTGTAAGTTCTCTTCAAAAGCCAGATAAAATTTTTCTAGAAAACACAAATCTGATGTATTTATTTCAGGGAGAAAAAGCAAATGAAGGAAATGTGAGGGAAACTTTTTTGGTAAACCAGCTTTCGTATAATCAGACTGTAGAATTATCAGAAGTTAGTGATTTTCTTGTAAATGATAAATACACAATCGAATGTGGCGGAAAGAATAAAACCGGTGAACAAATAAAAACTTTGAAAAATGCTTTTATTGCTGCTGATGGTATAGAAACAGGCAATGGTTCCAAGATTCCTCTGTGGTTATTTGGATTCTTATATTAAAAAACACTTTTATCTGTTTCTGTATGACGACCCTCCAAAATAGAGAACATAACATGCGCATTGAGATGGGAAAGATTTTATAATGCGGATCTAAATTTCAAAATCAAGGCAGGCGCGGCTTATGGTAAAGGGGCGGACTTTGGTGTCGGCTACGGCTACGTGGGACGGGTGTTTTGAATATGCCTTGAGTGCTTCTTCTGATTCAAAGGTTGAGTCGAGCATCAGGTCTGCTGTGGAAGAGGCAATGCGGCCGGTTGCGTTTACTTTGATATCAATAAGGCCCGGGATTTTTCCTTTAAGACCTTCGAGTCCTTCTTTAATTCCCATTTTTACGGATTCTTTTTCTGAATCGCTCATGTCTTTTAATGTCCATAAAATAATGTGTTTTACCATATTTGTTTCCTGTGCGTTCATTCTAGCATATTTGGGCTGGTTTAGAAAATAATGAAAGGACTTTCTTTTATACCCGTTTAAACTCTTTTATAATCTGATATAATAGCATTATGAACATTTACGTGGATTTTGATGATTGTCTTTGCGAGACGGCTCGGTATTTTTCGGGGCTGATTGTTGAGCTTTTTGGGCTTAATATTCCTTACGAAAAAATTAAATATTTTGATTTACAAAAGTCATTTTCGCTTTCTGATGAAGATTATGAAAAAATGATGATTTATGCGCATCAGCCTAAAGTTCTTTTGTCTTATGAAGAAACTCCTGGCGCTGTAAAAACTGTTAATGAATGGATTGATGAAGGTCACGATGTAAAAATCATTACAGGCCGTCCGGTGAGTGCGTATGAAGCTTCCAGAACCTGGCTTAATGAACATGGACTTGAACGCGTAAATTTATACTGTCTTAATAAATACGGTCGTGATACTTTTTTAAAAGGAAGCTCCTTCAGTCTTGAGCTTGAAGATTATTATAAAATGCATTTTGATTTTGCCGTTGAAGATTCTCCGAGTGCATTCAAATTCTTTTCACATCTCCCAAATCTTAAGGTGATGGTTTTTGACCGCCCGTGGAATCAGGATTGCGAATTTCCAAATGCAAATTTTAAAAGATGTTCGAACTGGAATATTATAAAAGAAAGGGTTCGTGCCCAAAAGGATTTATAAAAATGAGTGAATTAAAAATACGGGATGCACAGGTTGAAGATGCACAAAGGCTTTTAGAAATTTACAGTCACTATGTTTTAAACACAGCCGTTTCTTTTGAGTATGAAGTTCCGACCGTAGAAGAATTTAGCGAGCGTATCCGAAGTATAAAAAAGAAATACCCGTACCTCGTCTGCGAAAAAGACGGCAAAATTATAGGCTACGTTTATGCCAGCGCCTACAGCGAGAGAACTGCCTACGACTGGACCGTTTCAACTTCCATCTATATAGATAAAGACTTCCACCGTAACGGAGCCGGCTCCCTCTTATATAAAGAACTCGAATCCCGCCTCAAAAAAATGGGAATCATCAACCTTTTAGCCGGCGTTGCCTTCTGCGACCCCCAGGACGAATACCTCACCCACGACAGCCCGAACTTCCACCTTTCCCAAGCCTACACTCAAGTTGCCTACATGCCCCAGGTCGGCAAAA
>JAGCUI010000017.1 GCA_017962965.1 Treponema sp.
ATAACTATCCAAGAAAAATCCTAAAAGGATCTACTCCTGAATCAGAATTACAAAAATACTTTGGAATAAAATTTAAAATTCCTATATAAAAAAATATCACCAGTTTAAAGAAACTGGCGACATTATATTTTACTGCTTACAAAAATTCGGTATTAAAAGAAATTACGAGAAAAGTTGAATTTTTTGTGTTCAGAGGGTACAAATCAAGGCATAAAGAGGTTTTTGTGCTCATGCCAAAGTTGAAGGAAAGACCTGTATAAAATCTTAATCCTAAATATTGTTCATACGGAATTGCTCCGTTTTTTATATCATTAAAATAAGAAGCAGTGTCTTTTATGCTGAAATATCTTGGTCCGCTGCCTGGTGCAAAATCAAAGCCGCCTGAATATAAAAGCGAAACTCTAAAGTCGTGAAGATAAATCCATAAAAGCGAGCTTGCCGGAATTGCGTGCTGAATTTCTGTTCCAAAAAGCACCATTTCGGCCTTAAGACCTGCAAGACTGAATACAGGCTCATAAAAACATGAAACACCCGAAAGTAAATCACTTACAATATTATCTCCAACCTTTTTTGAGTCCGTAAAAAGATTCAAATCCACTTTTACCGGAAGATTATATGTAAGACCTCGTTTACAGTCCAAAGGAAGTAAAGACGGTATATATATAGTAGATAAAAATCCAAGTTCTGTATAACTAGCCTTCCAGTCTTCCCCGCTCACACCAAAATTATCAGCATTTTTTAAAAGAGCAGTTAAACTAAAGCCCGCATAGGAATTTCGTTCAGGTCCAAGCTTAATTTTATTTATATAAGTCATGTAAAAAATTTCTGAAGCATAAAAATCCCATGAGCTTGAAGTTGCATCCAAAGAAGCAAAAAAGCTATTTAAAGGATTTTTATAATTTGAACGCCCGTACCACACATTTCCCATGGCACCAAAACCAATGGCGCTCGTATTTCCTGTATTAAATGCAGATCTTAACTCAAGAGTTCCGTAAGTCTGTTTAAAACCTGCACTGTCAAACTCTACAAAGGCTTCTGCTGTGTATTTAAAAAGCTCGGTATCTGTTCCGCCTGTAATTTTTGCATCAAGGCCAACAGAATTAGTTTCAAGACCATAGCCCACAGTTGCTGTAAATTCCTTGTCGCCCCACGGATTTGAAGAAGTATAAGACAAACCGATTGGAAGGCTCGAAGAAATTGTTGAATCCTTTGAATGCGATGTTGAACTTAAAGAAGAAAATGGAATTAAGATTCCCCTTTTATAATAATCAAAAGGATTATATTTTTTATATTCAAGCGTTCCAGGGTTTTTAAGAGCCGTAATCTCATCCTGGCTCAAAGTTTTTACAACAGCCTGTTTTAATTTATAAGTTTCAAAGCCTTCATCTTTTTCCAAAACTAAAATGCGGGGTTGAGTAAAATACTTTCCGATATAAACAATTTTATCCAAAGCTTTTACAGGATAATAAACACCGCCCGAAAGATCTTTTGTGCTGAGCTTACATTCACCAGTCTGGATATTTAAACTTCCGAAACGCGGGAAGGTGCCGTCCTTAGTCCAGGTGAAATTTAATATAGAAGGATTTTGTGTATCTACCGAAAGATAGCGCGGTACTATAGCAGGCTGTGAAAAGGAGGTTTGAATTTTACCGGTGGAATCTGCAACACAGACTGCAAAACTAAGGCCTTGTTTTAATATAAACGCGAATCTACCGTCTGGCAGAGCCGTAAGCGAGTAGGGTTTTACCTGTGGCGGAAAATGAATTACGGCCTGGCTTACAGCGGGGGTTTTGAGCTTGTGGAAGGATTTTTTATCCTTAGAAAGCTCTGCTTCTGCAATTACAATGCTGTTAAAAACTGATTCAAAGTTTACATAAACAAAATAGGCTTTTCCATCCTTTTGAATTAAAACGCCCTCTTCCACTCCCTGGCTTAAAACTTCCTTTGTGCTGCCGTTTTGCATGCTGTAAATTTTAGCCGCTTTTTTATAATTTCCCTTTGTCTGGGTAATGTATTCTGCAATAATAAAATCTCCGTCATCTGAAAAACGGATATTCTGAATATTATTCAGGGTAAAAAGTCTTTTTGGCTTAATAAGTTCAAGTTCATTATTAAAGCTCTTTTGTAAATCTTCAACAGAAACAAAGAAAACAGCCCTGCATGCACTATCTATATAAGCAAGACCTCGTTTTCCGTAAATCAAAGAATCATAAAGTCTGCCTGTTTCGTTCTGTTTTGAAAAACAACTGCTTCCTCGTTCAAAAAAGTCTTTTGAATAACCTTGAGCTAAAACATCCTGAACTGCATTTTTTGGAAGCTCAACCCAAGCTTTAAAAGCATTCCATTCATCAAAAATTGAAACACCGTAAACTTTAGAAAAGGCACCCGCAAAATCCATTGCCTGCATGTTCACACAAAAATACCAGAGCTTTGCATACTTTTCCATTCCGTATTTTTTTTGAAGCCATGTGTTAAATTCTGCGTTGAAATAATATAAATCGTCGAAAGGATAAACATCCTCGCTGCACTGAATGTCGTAATATTCGGGGAACACACCCTCAAGCTTTGCCTGCTTAATCATAAAGGTGATGTATTCACTCGAAAGTCTTCCCTCCCCCTTAGAGCTTTCCATTGAAACAGCCGCACCTTCTGCCATACCTCTGGAAGTAAGCCAGAAAGAAAGCGAATAGGCATCGCCAAATACCTTTTGAACTCCAAGCATAAACTTAGAGGTGATATTAAGGGTAACTGCGTGTGTAAGCTCGTGGGTAAAAATAGAAAGAATGTGGTCTGTATTAACATCCATTTCTTCGATGGTAACGGTATCGTAAATTACAATCCTGTTATAAGGATAATTATTCTGATACCCGTTCATCATCTCGTTGTCGGAAGTTAATACTACCGGCATTCTGAACGAAGGAACGGTTCCATATTCTGCACAGATTTCTTCATAAATTCTGTCTGCATTTTCGTAAATAACCTGTGCCGAACGTTCGCTTTCTGGTGAATAGATGATATCAAACCAGGTGGTTACGCTCACCCTAACATCAGCCTGTTCACCAAGGATTCCGCCGTATGCAAAAACCTTAAAACAGAGTAAGAGAACAAAAATACGGGCTAAAATTTTTACATACGTTTTTTTCATTACATCCTCGAAACTTTTTTAGCAGCATACTTAAAGTAAAGTCCCGCTGCCGGAATTGCCAGAACAAGAATAATAACAACAGAAAGGATAAATCCTATGTAGTTCTTTGGGAATACTGCAAAAATCAAAGAATAAACAATCACATCAAGAACAAGGTTAGTAACAAAAGAGAGTAACGCATTCATATTATTCTTAACTGCTGCCTGTGGATTTTCCCAGTTGAGTTTAGGATTCAATGTATCATAGAACATATCTATAGTAATAAACAGAACTGAAAAACTCATTGTAACAACAACATTCATCACAATGATTTCTGCAACCTTTGGAAGAATAAAGAAAGCCTTTAAATAAATCACGAGTCCCAGTAAAAGGCCATTGATAATTACACTTCCGATTACTGAATAAGTAATAGCATGCCAGAATTTTGCAAAAACAATTGTTCCTGGTTCAATCGGCATAGCCTGAAGATCATGGATTGCTTTTCCTTCACGCGAGAATGATGTTGCAGCAACATTTACCATGGAAGTAAATAAACTTATAAATGCGGCAGTTCCCATGGCGGCAATATAAATTATTTTCATCAATTCTTCACCCTCAGGTAAAGTAAACTTTTGAATAAGGGTTTGAAGCTTATCAAAAATCTGTTTATCCATCATGGAAGTAGAGGTTAATATCGAAATAATACAAATGGCCGGAAGAAGAAATACCATCAATGGTCCGTTTGCAAAAAAGGCTGGTTCACGGAATACGGTTCTAATATCCCTTAAATACAAGGCTTTTAAAACTGAGTTACGTTTTGAATCAGACTGAATGAGTTTTTCTGCCTGTGTATTATCCATCTTTTTAGAGCGGACATTACTAAAGCCATCAAGGCTCTTTTTATAAAGTTTTGAATAAAGAGGTACCAGACCAAAAAATATAATAGCCCCTATAGCAATTACTGTTAAAAGTGCAAGCCAGTTTCCGGTTAATGCCGAGCCATAAAAACCAACCACAGAATTACGCGCTATTTCTATTAAAGAAGATTCTGCCAGAGATTGTCTGATTTTTTCTCCCACAGCATTGTCCGAAGAGCTTGTTATAAAACTGAATACAGCTACAAAACTAAGAAGAAAAACTGTTGCAATCCCCTGTAAAACCGATTTTTTTCTTAAAGCAGGAATCAAAGTTAAAAGTAAAACAAAGATTCCATAAATAATAGAAAGGAACAAAAGACAGTTTACGATAGAAACAACAATCATTCCGATGTAAATTGAGGGATTTGATAAAAGTCCTTCTTTATAGCCATAGACACAGGTTCCTACACAAACAAAAAGAATGTTCATAGGAAGCTCGGAAGCAACAGACATTAATATCTTTGCAGATAAAAGCTGCCTTGGAGAAAGAGGCAACGACATAAGCTGTTCTTCGCCTGAGCCTGTATAATAAGAAACAGAAACCGCAGTAAAGCCAAAATAAAACGTAAACACCATGGAAAATAAAATTAATAAACCTGGTATTGCGTTTGTTGCATTCTCCGGTTCAAGTGTATTGTAAATATTTATAATTAAATTTCCAAAAAAAATGAGAAAATAGACAAATACAAAGCCAAACAATAAAATCAGTCCAAGACTTTTAATGATTCCCTTTGGACCTTTTTTAAATCCGTCTTTTATGGCACTAAAATCATAAACGTTGGAAGCTAAAAGTTTAAATAATTTCCAGATCATTTTTACTCTCCCGAAGTCTGTACAAGCTTAATAAAGATATCTTCAAGAGAATTTCCCTTAGAGCCGTGTTCCTTCTTTAATTCTTCGATTGTTCCAACAAAAACAAGCTCGCCCTGCTTTATGATTCCGATTCTGTCGCAGATTTTTTCTGCAACTTCCATAACGTGTGTAGAAAAGAAAACTGTTTTTCCGTTCTGTGCTCTTTCCCTCATAATCTCTTTTGCAAGGAAGGCAGCTTCCGGATCAAGACCAACCATTGGTTCATCCAAAATCCAGTTCTGCGGATCTGTTATAAGGCTTGCAATAAGAAAGAGCTTTTGCTTCATACCGTGGCTGTAAGATGAAATTTTATTATTCAAAACATTTTTTAAGCCAAAGCGTTCACAGTACTGTTCAATTCTTGCAAGTCTGTCCTCGTTGGAAATTTTATATACGTCGCAGATAAAATTAAGATATTCAATTGCCTTTAATCTTGAAAAAGTTTCGGGGTTATCTGGTACAAAAGAAAAATGTCTTTTTGCTAAAATAGGATTATCCTTAATGGAAATACCATCTAAAGAAAGCTGTCCCTCGTCAGCTTCTAAAATACCTGTAAGCATTCTGATTGTTGTTGTTTTTCCGGCTCCGTTTGGTCCAAGAAATCCAAAGATTTCACCGTTGTTTACTGTAAGAGAAAGATTATTTACAGCTTTTACTGTCTTTGAATCCTTCTTTTTTGCGGTGTAAGTTTTTGATACATTTTTGATTTCAAACATAAAATTCTCCATTTTTATTATGACATTTTCCAAAGAAATGACATTTATTTATAATTATTATACAATAATAAAAATTTTAATCCACTTAGGTAACAGGAGAAAACGATGTTTGTTGAATTAAAATACACACCAACACTTGAAGATTTAAATGGAAACGGTAAATATGAGCTTTATTCAATTTTTAAGATGCTCGAAAACGCAGGAAGCCAGCATTCAGATAAAGCAAACGACAACGTAATTCAAAGTACAAATAACGGAAAAGCATGGGTTTTAACAGACTGGTTTGCAGAACTGGATTCTTATCCAAAGGAAAAAGACAATGTAAAAATTATCACCTGGTCTGAACCCAAAAATCAGGTTTTTATTGTAGGAAGGGATTACGAAATTTATTCAAACGATAAAATCTGCGGAAAAGCAACCTCTCGCTGGGTTATTCTTGATGTAAACACAGGTCGTCCTCTTAAAATAGAAGATTCCCTCATTTCCCAGTACGAGCCGGAAGATAAATACGTTTTTTCAGAAATCAAACTCCCTCGCATTGCAATTCCGGAAGCTTATTCTGCACAAAAAGAAATTCAGCTTAGAAGAACAGACATTGATTATAACGGCCATGTCCATAACTTAAACTACATCAACTTTGCAATGGAAGTTTTACCGGAGGATGTTTACAAAAACCGTGAATTTAAACACATCCACATTACATACCGCCTTGCAGTTTTACCGGAAGAAAAAATCACAGCAAAATACGCTTTTGTTGAAGGCAAGCACCTTGTAAACATCTTTAACGGAAAGGATGAATTAACTACTCAGATTGAATTTTATTAATCTACACAAGACCAAGCTTTGCCATGGCACAAACCAATGCTGAATTCCAGTAAATTGCAACCTCGTTTGTGCTAAAGCTGCATTCATGATCTATGTAGCATAAAAGAGGAGACTTACCCTTTAGCTTTTCTTTGGCAACCTCATCCTGTAAACCTTCTGAAGGACCTCCTGCAAGCATTCCAGGCATTACTTTTTTTACTGCCCCGGACGGCCTGTGGTGAGGTTTTTTTATCGGCTCTGAACCAAGCCCTGTTACATAACAAACATTCAACGGATTACATCCCAAAACATAATCAACCTGGCTCAATGCGGCATTATAAAATTTCTTTTCTTTTGTGATGTTATATGCAAGTAAAAGTATATGGGCTTCGTCGCAGACATAACCGTTACTTCCCCAGTGAACCTTTTTCATTGCAGTTCTGTACGAAGATTCCTGCGAAAGCTCATACAAAGCCTGAGCGCGTGTAATAACTGCTTTTTCAAGTTCCTTTTTAAGCTTATCTTCTCCCTTAAGATCTGAATAATTTAAAAGAATTTCTGTTCCGTAAGAAGTAACGCATCCCCAGAAATATGATTCATAAAGCTTTTTCTTTCTGAGTTTTACTGCTGCCTTAAGATATTTTTTATCCTTTGTTGCAGAATAAAGACCGCACAATGCAAAATAGCGTTCATCCTTTACATCGTGGTCTCCGTAGCCGCCCGTAGTGATTTCCGGTGGATTTGTATAATATTCATCTGAATTTTTATCTAAATATTTTTGTGCCTTTAATGCTGCGTCCAAAAGCTTATCTGCAAAAGCCTTGTCTGTGTCTTTAAAAAATCTTACTGCAAAAGAAAGACATCCTGCAAAATCTGCTGTGGCTGCAGTAGAAACCGGAGAAAGAACAATGGCATCCTTTTCTTCGTTTGGTAAAATAAAGCGGCAGAAGTTATAGCACGAAATTTTATGATAAACTGCACCGTCTTCCCTCTGCATCTGTAAAAGCCATTCAAGCTCAAAACGAACTTCGCTAAGAATATCAAAATCTTTAAATGTATCTTTTGTGCTGTCGTAAGCTAAAAGTAAATCCATTACAGCTTTTGTTCCGGCAACAACATAGCGTCCGTAATCTCCTGCATCATGCCATCCGCCAATTACAGTTTTCTTTTTATCGCTTCCGTAAATTTCAGCTTCTGTAGTATGACACGCAGGATGACTCCAGGCCCCGGCTTTTACTTCTTCGCCGCATCTTGAATATGTAAAATACTGTAAAATCTTTTTAAAAAACTCGTCGTAAATACGCTCTCCAATTTCAAAACTAAAACTCTTTTCGCTTCCAGCCTGAATGTAATATTTTCCCTTTGTTTTAAAATCAGAAAAATCTGCTGCCCTTATACTCTGCCCGCTAACCTTATCTGTAACGGCGTCTTTAAACTTTGCAGTATAAACAGCTTTTCCGTCCTTAGTGCACAAAGAAAACTCTGAGGCATCATTATTTTTTGAGTCTATAAATGCAAGTTTTTGTTCCTTAACAAGGTATCCTGTCTGATTCACAAAAATTGAGTTTTTCATAATCTAACTATACATCAGATAAATCCCTTATAGTTGAATAAAAGTCTATTCTAATTGCAAAGTTTCATTAAGGGTTAAAAGTCTGGACATCTTGATTTTATGAGTTGATTTTTTTCCGTCTGGATTAACTATGGTTAAAGATACGCTGCTTTGTTCAATTTCCGAAGCAACATCCTTTCCGTAGAACGAAGAAACAAGCTCTATATATTCTTTTTCGCTCATTGTGTCGCTGTTAAAAACCGGAGACAAAAGCATATCAAGATAACTTACAGTCTGCTCGTCAGTTGATTCATAAAATTTCTTTAAATTAGCAGGCGAAAGTACAACCTTAAGCTTATTGTTTTTTACGTTCACAAGACCCGAAGTAAAATATTCAGATTTTCTAGAAGGGTCTGTCATTTTAATATAGATATCTGTTCCGGTTTGAGAACTAGCCTTTACATCGGTAAATCCGCCTTTTTCAAGCTCTTTTTTGATTGCCTTTGTATCAAAAACTACTTCTTTATTTTCTGCGTCCTTTGAATCTACAGATGCCTTTAATAATTCTTTAAATCCCTTTCCAGGAGCCCCTGAAAATTCTGCAGTAACAGAGCCGTTTTTATTAAGGGTTAAAGTGATTGAGCTGGTGCATCCTGTAATAAAGAGAAGTAAAGCAGTGCCGAGTAACAAACATATTTTTTTCATATAAATCATTTCCTTATTAATTCAAAAAACAGTCTTTCAAAATGGTAACAGTAAAAAAACTACAATGAATTACAGAATGCGGTACACATATCTGCTGCACAATTAACTGCACACTCATTCATTGCACTTTCTTTTCTGGATGATTTTCTTGTTTCAGTTTTTGGCTGTGCTTTTGGTTCATCTCTTGGTTCTACTGTGCGTGTATTTCCTTTTTGTGGAACAGGAGTAACTGTATAAGATCTTCCCTTAGTATTTTCAACTTCACGCTGTTCTACTTCTCTGTCTTTGCCTTCAGCATCATCACCAATAATCATGCCGGAAGGAATTACTCTTGCAGCGCAGGTATAAGTGTCGGCCCAGTAGCCATTTAAAAGAGTGCGGATCTGAACACCGGTATTATTTCCGTCGCTTATTGCAGAAATAAAGTTTCCTTTTCCAAGATAAATTCCAACGTGCGAGATTTTTTTGCTCGAAGTAGTTTTAAAGAAAACTAAATCTCCAGGTTCCATTTCGTTGTCTTTAATCGGGTCGCAGTAATCGTAAACTGCACTTGCTGTTCTTGGAAGCTGGATTTTTAAAATAGTGCGGTAAACATAATATGTAAAGCCTGAGCAGTCAAAGGATGAAGGACCTGCTGCACCGTGAACATAAGGAGCACCAACATAAGTTTTTGCTTCTTCCACAACCTTTGTCCTCGCTTCCTTTGCTTCTTCCGGACTCATTTTTTTAGATGAAGCGCAAAGCTTAAGACAGGCAAGCAGGAAAAATAAAATTAAGAGGACTGCGTATTTTTTGTCTTTTGTAAAGTTAATAATATTTTCTCTCATATCTTTAATTATAGGCATGTTTTACGGATTTTTAAAATAAAATAATATTAAATTTTTTTTAAATAAATTCTTATATTATTGACAAATGCCTACTGTGTGTTATCATAAAAAAAATGACAATATCACTTATTTTGTCAAAAAGAAATTAACAGGAGACCAGTAATGGCAAAATTAAAACAGAATATCTCATGGACTTACCTCGATGAATTTCGCGGCAAGGATTTTCCGGGACAATGGCCAACTTTTCCGGAATTAATGAAGATTCAAGCCAAACGTTTTGCAGACAGACCTTGTTTTACAGCTTTTGACGGACCTAAAGATACAAAAAACACACTTACCTATTCCCAGGTATACAAAAAAATCAAACAGTTAAGTGACTGGTTTATTGCAAACGGCCTTAAAAAAGGAGACCACGTAGCAGTTGCCGGTAAAAACTCACCTGAATGGGCAATCACTTATCTTGCAATTCTTGATGCAAGCGGTATTGTAATTCCTATTGCAGATTCTTTACACGACCCTGAAACAGGAAACATCATTAAAGCATCTACACCAAAATTTGCCTTTGTTGACCAGGTAAAAATTCCATATCTCGAAAAGAACTTTAAAAAGCTCAAGATTTATTCATTAACACCTGAAAACAAAAGCACATACGTATACAACCTTAAAACAGACAAAAAAGTAAAACCAAATGAACCTGCTGTAGAAAACGATACAGCGCTCATTTTGTTTACTTCTGGAACAACAGGAACTCCAAAGGGAGTTATGCTTTCTCATAAAAACATCATTTCAGACGGATACATTGCTCAGACAAACCTTGTAATCCTTAAAGAAGATGTTTTCTATGCACTTTTACCAATTCACCATGCATACACAATGCAGGCTGCTTTCATCTGTCCGCTCGAAGTAGGAGCAGAAATTGTATTTGGAAAGACAATGGCCGTTAGCCGTTTGATGAAGGAGCTTCGCGAAGGAAAGATTACAATCATGCTTGGTGTTCCTCTCTTATACAATAAGCTTTTAGCAGGTATCAGAAAGGGAATTAAGTCTAAGGGTGCAATTGTTTCCTTTGTTATGGCTGTTTTAAGAGGTATTTCGTTCCTTGCAAAAACAATTACCGGAATCAATATTGGTAAGAAACTCTTTAAACCTGTTTTACAGCAGGCAAACATCTATACTCTCCGCGTTGCAATCTGTGGTGGCGGACCTCTTGCAAAGGGTGTATTCAAGCAGTACCAGGCAATGGGTATCGACTTTATCCAGGGCTACGGACTTACAGAAACTTCTCCAATCATCACATTAAATCCTATGGAACACTTTAAAATTCAGAGTGTTGGCCGCGACTTCTCTCCATATGAAGAAATGAAGGTTGTAGACCGCGAGGATGATACTAAAACACTTAAAACAGGCGAAGTTGGTGAAATCTGTGTTAAAGGTCCAATGGTTATGCAGGGCTACTACAACATGCCGGAAGAAACAAAAGCAATGTTCACTCCGGACGGCTTCCTTAAAACAGGTGACCTTGGCTGGATGGATAAAGAACACTACGTTATGCTCTGCGGACGTGCAAAGAACCTTATTGTTACAAGCGGTGGTAAAAACGTATATCCGGAAGAAATCGAAGACGCATTCCAGCTTTGCGACGATATTGCCCAGATTACATGCCGCGGATACTACAAGGACGGAGATGAAACTTCGGAAGAAATTGAAGTCCTTATCTACCCAAGCGACGATTTGTACAAGCGCCTTGGCTGCGAAAGAAACAACGACTTTGTTCAGGATGAAGTTTACGACACAATCAAAGCAGCTGTTAGCAAGGTAAATAAATCTTTGCAGTCTTACGAACAGATTTCTAAAATCACTCTTCTTAAAGAGCCTTTGGAATTAACTCCTTCTAATAAGGTAAAGAGAAACTTTGTTCCAAAGATTTACGAAATCATAAAAAAGACAAAATAAACATTGGGACCGCAAATCCCAGTCCCAGGGGTTAAAAAAAATAACGGTGGTTATGAATGATGCAATGTGCACTTCAAAGCCACCGTTTTTTATTTATATGACAGTAGAATAAATCTAAATTTGCTTATTTTGTGTATGTACAAACAACTGAATTGTCTGCGTTACTGTATGGAGCCGGAATGTATTTATCTGCCTTCCAGTCGTTTTCCCATCTGCAGCCGTCCAAAAGATATCTGAACTGGTATTCCTTATCTACATCAAGGTCTATTTTTACTGAAAAAGCTCCGTCCTTTCCGAGTTTAAGAGGTGTATCGGTGCTGCTCCAGCTGTTGAAATCACCGGCGATATTAACTGTTTTTGCTCCCTGCGCTGCTTCAGGTGATACTGTAAATGTAACTGTACATTTTGTTTTATCTTTTGAAAAAGATTTTTTTAATGACATTAAATCTCCTTTCCCTCTTTTACCCCAATCACATTTTGTATTACCTTTAGGATAACCCTTTTTTTTGTTTCTTGCAAGTCAAGAGTATTTGTATTATATTACATGTATGACACCTGGTGCGTTTTACCAGAACCCGTTGATTTATCCAAAATTGCGAACGGGATCGGTTTGTAGGAACCGATAAATCTTGCTAAATAGGAGACGTATATGTCTATCTTATCTAACAATCATACATTATTTACTTCTGAATCAGTTAGTGAAGGACACCCTGATAAACTTTGTGATCAGATTTCTGATGCTATTCTTGATTACTGTCTTTCTTTGGACAAAGAAGCACACGTTGCCTGCGAAACATTTGCCACAACAAACTTTCTTTTAGTGGGCGGCGAAATCGGCTTTCAAAGCATTAAGATTGATGATGCCTTTACAAAAAAATTTAACCAGGATATTGAAAAAATCGCCCGTTCTGTTGCGCTCGAAATCGGCTACAATGCACCTGAGGTTGGCTTAGACGGAAACAATTGTATTTTTGAAAACCGCCTTCATGCACAGTCTGCTGATATTAACCAGGGTGTAGTTGGAAAGGGCCTTGATGAATACGAAGGAAAGCAGGGTGCCGGAGACCAGGGAATGATGTTCGGTTTTGCCTGCAATGAAACTCCAAGCCTCATGCCAGCTCCTGTTTATTATTCACACCAGATTCTTCTTAAGGCACACGAGCTTCGTCATTCAGGAAAACTCAGCTGGCTCAGACCGGATGCAAAATCTCAGGTAACAATTGAATACGACCAGAATCACAAGCCTGTAAGAATTGATGCAGTTGTTCTTTCTCATCAGCATGAACCAAACCACTTTGACAAGGACGACAAAAAAGACCACGAGCTTTTAAAAGAAGCTTTAATCAGCCAGATTATAAAACCTGTTCTTGAACCAACAGGACTTTTAGATAAAGACACAAAATTCTACATTAATCCAACAGGACGCTTTGTAACTGGTGGGCCGGACGGAGATGCGGGATTAACAGGAAGAAAAATCATTGTAGATACTTACGGCGGAATGGGACGTCATGGTGGAGGAGCCTTCTCAGGAAAAGACCCTTCTAAGGTAGACCGTTCTGCAGCATACATGGCACGCTACATTGCAAAGAATGTTGTAAAAGCAGGACTTGCAGACAGAGCCGAAGTTGAACTTGCATACGCAATCGGTGTACCAGAGCCAGTTTCTATCATGGTAGAAACCTTTGGCACAGAAAAGGTTGAAAAATCAAAAATCGAAGCAGCTGTAGAAAAGGTTTTTGACTGCACACCGGCCGGCATTGTAAAAACACTCAAGCTCAAACAGCCGATCTACAGAAAAACAGCTTCTTACGGACACTTTGGCCGCGAAGGTTTCCCTTGGGAACAGACAGACAAGGTTGAAGAATTAAAGAAGAATATCTAGGGCAGGCTTAAACGGGGATAAGGATGGAGCTTCTTTCAGCAAAAGAATTAGACGAATGCTTCTCAAGATGGGAAAAACAAAATCCCAATCCCCAGAGCGAGCTGGACTACACAAACGCCTTTACTCTTTTAGTTGCAGTTGTTCTTTCGGCACAGGCAACAGATAAGGGCGTAAACCGTGCCACAAAAGAGCTTTTTAAAGTTGCAGACAGCCCCGAAAAAATGGCCTCGATTGGTCAGGAAAAGCTTATTTCCTATATAAAGACAATCGGACTGTATAAGAATAAATCTGCAAACATCATTAAATTAAGCCAGAAATTAATCTCTGATTTTAATTCAACTGTGCCACAGACCCGCGAAGAATTAATGAGCTTACCCGGAGTTGGAAGAAAAACTGCAAACGTTGTTTTAAATGCATATTTTCATAAGCCAACAATGCCAGTAGACACACACCTTTTAAGAGTGAGCCCAAAAATCGGTCTTGGAGAAGGAAAAACACCCGAGCAGGTGGAAGAATCTCTTTTAAAAAGGATTCCTCAAAAGTATTTAATAAATGCCCATCATTGGATATTATTACATGGTAGATATATATGTACTGCAAGAAATCCCAAATGCACAGAATGCATCATAAGTGATTTATGCAAACATAATGGAGAATAAAATGAATCAGGAAATTGTTACAGAAGTTCAGGACGCTGCCCAAACAATTAACCAGGCAGTGGAAACAATCGAAACAGCAGGAGAAACAGCACTGGATGCAGCTCAGTCAGGCACAATCTCAGATGCACTTTCGAATGCGGCAAACGAAACCTTTATTAAACAGACTTCTTCTTTTGTAAATACAATTAAAGAATGGTTCAGCCCGGAAAATATTTTTAAAATCATAGGCGGCCTTTTAATCATCTTTATTTTCTGGATTATCTATAAAATCATTATCCGCCTTATTAAAAAAATCCCTCAGGAAAAGCTTCCTCAGGCACGTTTTGATTTAGTACGCAGAATTATAAAATATACCTTCTTTTTCTGTGTTGTAATGTACACCTTAAGTCTTTTTGGAATTAAGCTCAGCGCCATCTGGGGTGCAGCAGGAATTACCGGTGTTGCAATCGGTTTTGCGGCTCAGACTTCTTTAAGTAATATCATAAGCGGACTTTTTATTCTTACAGAAGGTTCTATTCACACAGGAGATACAATCAGCGTAGACGGAACCACAGGAATTGTAGATGCCGTTACCCTTCTTTCTACAAGAGTTCACACTTACGATAACCAGATGATCCGTATCCCGAACGCTACAATCATCAATAATAACCTTACAAACAACAGCTTCCATTCAAAAAGAAGAATCACAATCAACATTGATGTACCATACGGAACAGACCTTGAAAAAGCGCTCGAAATCTGTGTAGATGCTGCAAATCTCTGCCCTACCGTTTTACAAAATCCTGCAGCAAGTGCATGGGTAGACGGATTTAAAGACTGCGGAATCGGCCTTACTGTTGCAGCGTGGTTTAAACCAAAGGATTTGATACAGACAAAAACTGATTTACATATCACTCTTTTAAAAGAACTTAAAAAACAGAATATTGAACCTCCGTTCCCAAGAATGGATGTTTCGATGCTTCAGGAAAATAAAAAAACTGTAAAAGCAGCACCAAAACAAGCTAAAGCAAAAACTGTAAAAAAGGTGCCTTCTAAAAAATAAAAAATGGAAAACTACTTTAACCAATTCGACTGGAACAAGATGATGTCTCTTCATAAGCCTTCAGATTATGATATTGCGGCTTACCATCGTCTTTTGTCTCCCGAGCTTCCGGCCTTTTTGGATAAGTACCTTGAGCTTCCAATCCTTACCCGCTTAAAGGGAATTGGTCTTTTATGCGGAACAGACTGGACTAATCTTTACAATAACCGTTTTTATTATTCAAGATACCAGCACAGTCTTGGAGTAGCCCTTATAATCTGGCATTTTACACACAACAAGGCTCAGACAATTGCAGGACTTTTACACGATGTTTCAACTCCGGTATTCAGTCATGTTGGAGATTTCCGTTTGGGAGATGCACTTACCCAGACTTCTACAGAAGCACTGAATGCAAACTTTATCGGAGCAGACAAGGAACTTCTTTCGTGCCTTGCAAAGGATGAGCTTTTAGTGGAACAGGTGAACAACTATCACAACTACCCTATTGCCGATAACGAAATTCCTCAGCTTAGTGCAGACCGCCTTGAATACATGTTTCCTTCGGGAATGGCTTTAGACGGAAGCTGGGATTTACATTCAATTAAAGTCTGCTATAATGACCTGGTTATTGCTCAGAACGAATTTAATTCTACAGAGCTTGCATTCCAGACTTACGAAATTGCAGAAGAATACTGCAGGCGTTTTTGTCTCACAGGACACATTCTTCAGCTGAATGAAAATAAACTTGCGCTCCATCTTTTGGGACACATTTTAAACCTGGCTCTTCAAAAAGCAATTCTGCAGGAATCTGATTTTATGAAGCTCTCTGAAAGGGAGATTTTTGAAAAAATTGAGGCGCACCACAGAGAGCTTGGAAACGTGCATGACGACTTTGGAATATACAGACTTTATAGAACGTTCCGCAAGATGACGAAGATTGAACATACGGATGCACCGCTTGATGAAAAAAAATATTTTTCTGTAAGCTTAAACGTAAAGCAAAGATATATTAATCCGCTTGTTTTAATTGATGCAAAGGCTGTGCGTCTGGATACAGTTTCAAAGCAGGCAAAGAAATATATAGAAGATTTTTTAGCATACAAAGATACAGCATATGGCTGTGTGGAGATTATAGATGATTGAATTAAACAGTAAACAAAGAAAAATCCTTGAAAAAGCCGCTCACGACCTTGCCCCTGTTGTAATTATTGGAGGAGCAGGACTTACAGAGGGAGTTCAGACAATGATAGATAATTCCCTCAAGGCTCACGAGCTTATTAAAGTAAAATTCAACGAATATAAAGAAGACAAGGTTGAGCTTACAAACGAAATCTGTTCTCAAAACGACGCAACTCTGGTAAGAATTATCGGTAATGTTGTAATTTTATTCCGCCAGGCAGAAAAAGAAGAAGACAGAAAATATAAGATTTAAATCAGCGCTTGCCCGAACTTAATCTTTTATTCCCACAAAGGCAGTAACAGATTTTTCGGGCGACATGATGAGTGTGTCCATAAGTGTAAGACCGATTTTTGTACACGGTAAAAGCCTGAAAAAATCCTTCTGCACTTCTAAGCCCACATCTCCGTAGCCAGGGCTGTAGCGTGGCTTTGTATCCTTTCCAAGCTTTTTTGCTTCTTCTTTAATTAATCCGTTTACATATTCAACAAATTTTTCTATATACATAGCACCCACAGCCTGAAAAACAGCTGCCTTTACTGTATCCATCATCTGATACTTTCGAATAAGGGCGTCTGGCTTTGGGCCGATTGTAGAAGCAAAGATTGCAACCTTAGAACAGTCTTTTAAATTTACACAAAGATTTTTAGATTTGATTTTTACATCGGCAAAACTGATTTCTGTTCCGTCATTTTTAAGTTCAAAAATTTCATAAACTGCACGGGGAGTTAAAACTTCCAGCATCTGGTTTGAGCATTCTTTTATAAGAGAAAGAACTTCTTCTTCCGGCGGCTGAACTTTTGCATAACCTAAATATCTTGCCGCTTCCAAAAAATCAGCTTCACCCGGAACTACAAGCTTTATTTCACCCTGAACTAAATTTGCCATGAGTTAATTATATTGGATTCAAAAAAGAATCGTCAATTGTAAAAGCGTGTAAAAATCATTATGATAATTTTTATGGAACAGTATAAAAAAGAATTTATTGATTTTATGATTGAGTGCCAGGTTTTAAAATTTGGCTCATTTACATTAAAAAGCGGCCGCCAGTCACCATTTTTCATGAATGCCGGCTCTTATATTTCAGGCTCCCAGCTTAAAAGACTTGGAGAATATTATGCACAGGCAATTCATCAGGCTTTTGGAGACGACATTGATGCTTTCTTTGGCCCGGCATACAAAGGAATTCCTCTTGCAGTTGCCACAGCCATTGCCTATTCAAATCTCTACGGAAAAGAAATCAAATACTGCGCAGACAGAAAGGAATTAAAGGACCACGGTGCAGATAAGGGCGGAATCTTAGGCTACAATCTTAAAGACGGAGATAAGGTTGTTATTATAGAAGACGTTACAACTTCCGGAAAATCAATCGAAGAAGTTTACCCTAAAATCCGCGCGCAGGAATCAACTCCAAACGGAATCAATATTATTGGAGAAATCGTAAGCTTAGACAGACTTGAAAAAGCCCCTGATTCAGAAAAATCGGCCCTTGAAGTAATTTCACAAACTTACGGATTTAAAACCTGTTCAATCGTTACAATGAAGGACGTAATTGAACATCTTTATACAAACGGCGACAAAAAAGTTATCACCGAAGAACTTAAAAAAGAATTAGACGCATATTACGACCAGTGGGGTGTAAAATAATCCATGAAAAATAAAGCTCTATCTAAAAAATTAAACAAAGCATTTTCACTTTTACTCATTGCTCTTTTATTAACCCTTAGTTCATGTACTAAAAAAAACAGGGCACAGTCTGAAATTCCACAGCGTATTGTAGCGCTTTCTCCTGTTGCAACAGAAATTTTATTTGCAGTGGGTGCAGAGGATCAGGTTGCAGCCGTTAGTGATTTAGCTGATTATCCTGAAGAAGCAAGAAAAAAGCCATTTGCCGGAGGGTTTGACGGAAAGACTTTGAGCATGGAAACAATTCTTTCTTTTAAGCCGGACTTTGTTTACCTTACAGACGGAATGCATAATTTTTTAATAGAGCCCCTTGAGTCCTACGGAATTAAATACTATGTTTCAAAGGCAAATTCCATTAAGGCCGTAGAACAGGAAATTCTTGATATCGGAATTATCACAGGACATGAAAAAAACGCAAAAAAAATTGTTGA
Organism: Treponema sp.; assembly: GCA_017962965.1. Lineage (GTDB taxonomy): Bacteria > Spirochaetota > Spirochaetia > Treponematales > Treponemataceae > Treponema_D. The sequence continues at coordinate 18,307 of JAGCUI010000017.1, forward strand.
TAATATTGAAGAAACAGTTTTAAAAGTTCAAAAAAATGCCGCTCCTACACAGCTTAAGGTTTATTATGAAGTTTGGAATTCGCCTTTTATGTCTGTTGGAACAGAATCTTTTATAAATGATATTTTACAGACAGTAAACTTAAAAAACATCTTTGATGATTTAAAGGACGCATATCCTGTTGTAAGCGAAGAAACAATCCTTGCCCGCCAGCCGGACCTTATTTTAATTCCAATGACAAGCGGATTAACAGTAGATGATATAAAAGCCAGAAACGGATGGGATAGTCTTCCTGCAGTAAAGAACAACAAGGTATTCATCATAAACGACAATCTTTACACAAGATCAGGCCCGAGAATCACTCAAACCTTAGAGGAACTTTCAAAGCTTATAAAATAGTATGAATACAGAACTTTCCATCACAATAAAACCGGAAGAAGAAAATAACCAGGCCTTAATTCAAAAGCTTTTAAAAAAAGAACTCAGGTTCCAGAAAAAAATTGAATTAAAGCCGGATGATAAATTCACCTCTGTCTTTGTAAAAAAATCGATTGATGCACGCCACGGACAGATTAAGCTTCATTTAAAATACAAAATCTACATAAACGAAGACCCCCGCGAATCTGAATCAAAACTTCCGGAATGGAAAAAGGCTGACGGAAAAAAATCTGTAATCATTGTAGGCTCTGGTCCTGCAGGTCTTTTTGGAGCGCTCACCCTTCTGGAAAGCGGAATTAAACCTGTAATTATTGAAAGAGGCTGTGACACTGCACAAAGAAGAAAGGACATTGCCCTCATAAGCACCCAGGATTTAGTAAACGAAAATTCAAATTACTGTTTTGGAGAAGGAGGAGCGGGAACCTTTTCGGACGGAAAGCTTTATACAAGATCCAATAAACGCGGAGACATTTCCGAAATTTTAAAAATTTTTGTTCACTTTGGTGCCGATCCAAAAATCCTTACAGACGCACATCCCCACATCGGAACAGACCGCCTTCCAAAGGTTATAAACGCAATGCGCGATAAAATAATTGAGCTTGGCGGAGAGGTTCATTTTAATACAAAGCTCACAGGCTTTATAAAAGACGGAAATACTGTTACGGGAATTAAAACCGTTGATACAAAAAACGGGACGGGCTGCGAGTTTAGAGCCGATGCCGTTGTTTTATGCACAGGCCACTCTGCTACCGAAGTTTACCGGATGATTGCAGAAGAAGCACCCGCTGCCCTTGAAGCAAAAACCTTTGCTGTTGGAGTGAGGGTAGAACATCCGAGGGAGCTTATTGATGCGATTCAGTTCCACGGCAAAAAACAGACAAATCTCGGGGCCGCTGAATACCGCGTTACTTCGCAGGTTGAGGGGCGCGGAGTTTATTCTTTTTGTATGTGTCCGGGAGGCTTTGTAGTGCCGTCTGCGAGCGGGCCCGATGAAATTGTTGTAAACGGAATGTCTACAGCCGCAAGAAATTCAAAATGGTCCAATGCCGCCATTGTTGTAGAAGTTCGCCCGGAGGATATACCGGAGAGCTTTGTAAAAGAAGCACAAAAATTAAACTGCCCCGCAATTTCAGGACTTTTATTCCGTAGTTTTATAGAAAAAAAAGCAAAGGAAAACGGAAACGGTCAGGCAGCTCCGGCACAGATGATGAAGGATTTTATAAATAATAAAAAATCTCAAAGCTTAATTCCTTCAAGTTATACTCCGGGAACAATTTCTTCAAACTTAAACGAATGGATTCCCCAGCATATAAGTAAAAGACTAGCCTTGGGCTTTAAAGAAATAGATAAAAATATGCACGGCTTTATCTCGGACCAGGCAATTCTTATTGCAGCAGAAACAAGAACAAGTACACCTGTAAGAATTATCCGCGATAAAGAAAGCTTTGAAAGTGTGGAATTAAAAAACCTTTATCCATGCGGAGAAGGAAGCGGATATTCCGGCGGAATTGTTTCAAGTGCAATGGACGGACAGAATGCATGCCGCTCTATTTCACAAAAGCTTATTTCCGGTTTTTCTAAAAAAGATAAAAAGGAGTATTTTTGAAAAAGTATTTAGTGCCTGTGCTTTTTTCAGGCTTATTAATTTTTTCAGTTTTTCTTTCTCTTTTTTTAGGACCCGAAAAAATCAGCCTTAAGGTTTTAAGTGGAAACGGAGACTATTTTGAAAACCTTATTTTATGGAACCTCCGTCTTCCAAGAACACTTTTAGTTTTAATAACAGGCGTTTTACTCGGAGCAAGCGGCGCTGTATTTCAGTTATTTTTCCGTAACCCTCTTGCAGAACCCGGCATTATGGGAATAAGCTCGGGCGCGACTCTTGGAGCAGTAATCGCAAGCATCTTGATGAGTGCAGGAGGAAGTACAATCCTTTCCATTAAAATTTTAAGAATAATTTCCCCTGTAAATCTCTGCGCATTTCTGGGAGCCTTGCTTTCAGGCCTTCTTGTAACCTCCCTTGCTTTTTCAAGAAGGGGAAAATCTGCTTCCATAATGCTTTTACTTTGCGGAACAGCTCTTGGAACACTTTATTCTTCCATAAGCTCAATCCTTCTTTTAACAAACGACCAGGAACTCCATTCCATCTATACATGGATCCTGGGAAGCTTCAACGGCCGCGGATGGAATGAACTCATCTTTATCCTGCCCGTAAGCATCCTTTCACTAGTCTTAATGTTTTTAAGCGCCCGTCCACTAGACCTTCTTTCCGGCGGAGAGACTACCGCAAAAAGCCTTGGTGTAGAAGTGGACAAATTAAGAACCATTGTTTTAATTTCAGGAGCCCTTGCCGTAAGTGCATCAGTTTGTGCCGGCGGAACAATAGGTTTTGTAGGCTTAATCGCTCCTCACATCACAAGAAAGCTCTTTGGCCCTAAATCAAAAACACTCATTCCTTTGAGCATGATTTTGGGAGCCGTTTTATTATTAATTTCAGACACCTTTGCCCGCCTCATCATCGCTCCTGCAGAGCTTCCTTCTGGAATCATCACTGCAATACTCGGAGTTCCATTTTTTATCTTTCTTTGTCTTGGAAAAAAAGAATAATGGTGTATAATTAAATCATTACAAAAAAGGAGGGGACATTTTGAAATACAAATTTCCACAAGATCTATTCACAGACGTCCGTATAGAAGATTATAAAAGCGCTGCCTTTTATGTTAAAAACGGCGAAGTAGAAAGCAATTCAGAAGTTACAATCACAGGTGCCATGATACGTATTTTCGACGGAAAAATGTGGTACACCGCAGAAACAAACGATATTGAATCAATCCAGACAAAAATTGATGAGCTTGCTCTTCTTGCAAAACCAAATCCAAACATCCTTAAAAATAAAATCATCAAAAATTACTCGGTAAATAACCAGACCATCCGCGTATTTAATAATGAAAACGATTTAAAAAAGCTTACAAGACAGGACAGGGAAAGCATTGTCTGGGATTATTACAATAAATGCGTAGATAAAAAAATCAAGGAAATAAAGGCAAACCACGCAAGCTTTTATTATTCAAGCAAAATAAAATATTACTACAACAGCAAGGGAACCAGTATTGAACAGGATTACCAGAGAGCCAATATTCACGTGGGCTTTGAAATTGTTGTAGACGGCGTAAATTACTGGGCATTTAAAACCCTTAATGAGTTTGAATTTGAAAAGCTCAAGGGCCGCGAAAAAGAATTTTTGGAAGAAAGAGACAGAACCTTAGACTATGCTAAAAACGGAGTTCCTGTAGAACCTGGTGAATATACCTGCGTTCTTGCTCCGGCTGTTACAGCAGTATTTACTCACGAAAGCTTTGGTCACAAAAGTGAATCAGACTTTATGCTCAACGATAAAACTCTTCAGAAAGAATGGGTTTTGGGCAAAAAGGTTGCAAACGAAAAGGTTTCTATTATTGACGAAGGAGACGGACTTTACCACGGTTACTGTCCTTACGACGACGAAGGAAACAAAAAGCAGAAGGTATTCCTCATAAAAGACGGTATACTAACAGGACGCCTTCACGATGCAAAATCTGCTGCAATTCTAAAAGAAAAACCAACTGGAAATGCACGTGCACAGGATTCAGACAATACACCTCTTGTTCGTATGACAAATACATTTATGGATGCCGGAACAGATGACCCACAGGATATTATCAAGGGTGTAAAAGACGGTATTTATGTTTACGACTGGAACTACGGAACAGGACAGTCAACTTTTACAATTCAGCCTAAAAAATGCTACAGAATCCGCGACGGAAAAATTTGTGAGCCTTTACGGGTAAATGTTGTTACTGGAAACGTTTTCAAAACTCTGTTTGATATTGATGCTGTTGGAAACGACCTTGAATTCTTTAGCGGTACCTGTGGTAAAGGAAATCAGAGTATTCCTACTGCAACCGGTGGTCCTACAATCCGCGTTAAAAAACTCACAATAAACTAGGAGTAAAAAATGTTAAAAGAAAAAATGATTTCATATACAAAATACTCGGAAGCGGCTTTTCAGGAAAGTCAGATTATTTCCTTTAATAAATACGACAAGCAGAGTAATTCCTTCCGTGTATATAAAGACGGCTTTGCAGGAATTTACTTTCAGTTTGGAAAGGTAGATGATAAGGAAGGCTATAAAAAAGCAGAAGATAATCTTGAATTAAAACGCCCATATCCTTTTGACCTTGAAAGCGGAAAAAGAAGCCGTGATAAAACAGAGGTTATTCTTAGCGACCAGGAAATTCTTAAAACTGCAAAAAAAGTTCTTTCATACCTTAAAAAAAATTATCCTGATTTTGTTTACGAAGGAAGCGTTTTTGCAGTGCAGACAAAAAATACAATGCAGAATGAAAAGGGACTTGATTACTCTTTTACAGACGGCTACAACAGTATTTCTCTTACTTTTAAGCACAAAGAAAGTAAGGAACTCTGCGACGGATTTTTACGCTTTAATCAAAGAACACTTAAAGTGCGTTCATTCTATAAAATGGCAGATGCCTACCTTGCAAATTATTTAAAAGAAGTTCCAATGCCAAAAGAATGCATCATCATGAAAACCTATTATGACTTTACAGGTAAGCTTGCTGAATCAATTGATGCAGAAAAATTAAAGCTCGGTACTTCCCTCTTAAGCGGAAAAATCGGGCAGAAGCTTTTTGCAGATGATTTTACGCTCATGCACGATGTTACGGAAAAAAACTGCTGGATGAATCCTTTCTGGGACGGAGAAGGAGTTGTAAATAAGGGAGACAAGGTAACCTTTATTAAAAACGGAAAGCTTCTTAGAGGCTATGCAGATAAAAAAACAGCAAAAAAATACCGCGTAAAGGCAACCGGAAGTGCAAATACAAACTTTTCGGATATTCCTTCAAACGGATACTGCACAATGACAATCAAAATCGGGAAAAAATCTGCAAAGGAACTTTTAAACGGAAAGCTTGCAATCATCCCTATGCTTTATTCTGGCGGTGGTTTTAAGGAACACGGAGAATATAAAATGCCTGTTCACGTTGCTTTTTTAACAGACGGAGAACAGATTTTGGGAAGGGTTCCTCCTTTTACAATGAGCACAACTATGTTTGATATGTTTGGAAAAGACTTTATTGGAATTGCAAAAACCAATAAGCTTTTTAACGACAAATGTATTCTTGTAAAAATGAAGGCAGAAAAGCTTTCTTCGGCAGCACAGAATTAAAATCTTTAGTCTTTCGCATATCTTCTTTTTTTCAAGTAAAATTATGGTATAATATTTTTGTGAATACGCTTATTACAAAAAATCTAACAGCATTTTATAAAGATAAACTCATATTAAACAATATATCTTTAAACGCTTCATCAAAAGAATTTATCTGTTTATGCGGACCAAACGGCTCTGGAAAATCAACCCTGCTTTCTCTTCTTGCAGGCCTTCCTTACGATGGATTAAAAATTACAAAGGCAGAAACTTTGCCACAGGTAAACGGAAAAATAATAAGCAGCTTAAAAAGAAAAGAATGCGCCAGTCTCATAGCTTTTATGCAGCAGTCTGAATATTCACAGTGGAATTTTACGGTAAGGGATTTTGTTTTACAAGGACGCTATTCTCAAAGCCATAACGGAATTTATACAAAAGAAGATTACAGCGCAGTTGATTCTCTTTTAGCTGAATTAAATTTAGATGAGTTTTCAGAAAGGACAATCCACACTCTTTCTGGAGGAGAATTTCAGAAAATAAGGATTGCCCGCTGCCTTGCCCAAAACCCTGCCTTTATGCTTTTGGACGAGCCTTCTTCTAACCTTGATTATGTTTACGAGCCAAAGCTGCTGGAATTTTTAAAAACCACGGCTCACACAAAAAATTTTGGAATCTTAATTGCAATTCACAACCTTGATTTAGCCCGCCAGTTTGCAGATAAAATCATGCTTTTACCGCCTCAAAAACCCCTTATTCAGGGAGAGCCGCGCGAAGTTATGACAAAAGAAAATCTTAAAATCACCTTTGGAGTAGAATTAGAATGCAGAAAAACAGAATCTTTTCAACTGTTATAATCATCCTCTTATGTGCCGTTGTTGCCGCTTCCATAAAATTCTTGGGGTACTATGCCATTTTCTTTTTTTTAGGCCTTGCAGTAATCATTTTCTTTGTGCAGAAAATCAAATATAAAAAACCGGGTGATTATGAAAATCCCTTTGTAAATGTAAATCAATACCGCCTGCCTTTAAAACCAGATGCCAGGATGCCTGCGGTAAATTACAGTAATTTTAAAGCAAACGAAGGAGAAACTCTTTTTTATGCCTCTGAAACCTGCCAGAAAGGTAACGAAGGGGTTGTTTTAATTACAAACCAGCGGGGAATCATCAAAAATCTTACTTCCAGACAGGAATTTTTAATAAAAGACGTTATTAAAACAGATGCTGTTTCCAACAGTGCTGTACGCGTAGAAACAAAAACAGATAAATACTACATCCTCATTCATAATTCACAGGTAAAATATCTTGTTGCTGTAATTAAATGGGCAGCTCAAAAAGCACAGAATAATTAATAAGTATTTTCTTATATATTGCATTCTTTGTAGAAAAATAAAAAATCTCATAGTAGAATGGAAAGCAAAGCCAAAAAAAGGGGTTTATATATGAAATTTAAAAATTTTGCTAAATTTATCTTACCATTTTTATTCATCTTTCTTTTAGCTAACTGTTCTTCGGACAAATCCAAGGCTTCTTTTAAAAAGGTTGCACTTGATAACTCCGGAGCTCCACGTGCCGGCTACAAAGAAATATCGGTTGATGCAAGCGGCTCTTCGGTTCCTGCATCAGAGATTGTTAAATATCTCCGTCCGGTTTACATAACAGAAACTCCGGATGAAATTAATCCTTCGCCTGAAAAAATTTCAAACACATCTTCGGCTTCAAATTCCCAGAAGACTGAATCTGTAATTCCAGGCCTCCGTGATCTTAAGGATTATAAAACCGTATATAAGACAAAGCGTCAGGCAGTTCCAAAGCCAACAGAACGCGTTGTTTCGGATGAATTTGTAAATAAGACAACAGATGACCAGGGAAATGTTGTTGAAGATCATGCTTTCTACATCGAAGACTGGGGTCCTGCAAACACAATCGTTTCGGAAAACCGCTATCCAACTTTCTATGTTGTATTCTCTCAGCCGGTTAAAGCCCTCACTTCTTTAGACGAAAAGCCATCTACAACTTCTACCATCATGACAATCACACCTCCATTAAAGGGTGTTTACAGATGGTACGGTTCTCAGCACTACAGCTTTGAAGCTTCAGAACCAGCAGATCCTTCTATTGAATATACAATGACAATCAACCCTAAATTACGCTCTAATTCAGGAGATAAGATTCAGGGTCAGACAACATTTACAACCCGCGCAGAACCTTTGAGCATTAACAGAATCTGGCCGGGCTTTAATAACGATGAATCAAACTATCATTACAACGATTATATCGGTGTAACTCCACCAAACGAAAACAAATTCCTTATTCGTTTTAATTATCAGACTTCTAATGCAGTTGTAAGAGACAAGCTTATTGTTAAAGTAAACTCAAGAAGAGCAAGATACCAGGTTTCTCCTGTTTATCAGGAATACTTTAGATGGGATTCTTCTACAATCGCAGATAAATCTGTCGGAAGAACAAATACATACCTTGTAACAATCAGAGATACAGTTCCTCATAATGCAGTTGTAGAAGTTAACTTAAAGGACGGCTCTTATTACGACAGACACACATATCAGACTTTAAAACCTTTTGAAGTACGAAATGTTTCAAACTATGCAGGTTATCCGGATAAAGAAAACAATTATTCTATTGATATTTCTTTCTCTCAGGTTCCTGACGAAGCAACACTTCTTAATAACATCAAGATTTCAATTCCGGGCTTTACTCTCAAAAAGAAGAATCTTAAGCTTTCGGGATCATATCTTACAATCACAGGACTTCCACTTGTTCTTGACCAGGATTACACAATCTCATTCAGCAAAAACCTCAAGGATATTTACGGACAGAACCTTTCTAATACAGAAAACAATGTTTCTACAAAGTATTCATTCCAGATTAAACCAATTTCAGGTTATGTAAGATATCTTGATTCAGGTGCACGCATTCTCGAGGCTCAGTTCCCTCACAAACTCCTTTTTGAATACATGAATGCCGACGGTCACTATACTCTTGCAAACACACTGGATCCTCTTAATACAAGTTACTCATGGAGCAGAACCAAGAGTGAAGAAGAAGCAAGCTACTTTATAACCGGCCGCGACTACAATATGAAAAAGACCTGGTTCTCTACAGAAGCCAGAAACAGACGTAATTTCGTAGAAGTGGACCTTAATCCTTATCTTTCAAAGGACGGCTATGGTTTTGTAAGATTCTATGCTATTGGTGAATATGAAAACTACAGTTACTATTCTTCGGACAGAACTTCATATTCTACAAACACGATGACTGTTCAGGTTACAGACCTTGGTGTTACAGCAAGAAATGCCGTAAACAAATCTGTATTCTTAGTAACAAACCTTTCAACAGGAAAACCTGTTCCAAACGCAGAGGTTTATGTTCTTTATCATAAATACACTGATTTCCCTTACAACAATCCTGAAGGAATGGCTTTTGCAAAGGGAACTTCTGATAAAAACGGTTTATGTGTAATCAATTATACAAGCTCTCAGGTTTCTCAGTACCTCAGCTATGTAAGTGATTATCAGATGCGCTTTACTGTTCTTGTTAAAAAAGGAAACGATAAGATTATCTTTACTCCAAACTCACACAGTTCATGGAGAGAAGGAGTTTCAACTGAATCTAAATCTTATGTTTCAAGATTAAAGCAGAGAACCTTCATGTTCACAGACCGTGGTCTTTACAAACCTGGCGAAATCGTAACCTTTAGAGGAATCGACCGTAATCAGGCTCTTGGAACTCTTGAAACAGTAGACGAAGAACCATACATGATTACTTGTGAAGGAAACTGGTGGGACAGCCCAAGAATTATTAACCCAATGAGCGGAACAACTTCTGAAAATGGTGGTTTCTACGGCTCATTCAAGCTTCCTGACGACGTTGAACCTGGAACTTATGTAATCAAATACTACAGGGGAAACTCTATCAATAATAATTCAAATTATTCTACTGTTACTTTCACTGTAGCTTACTTTGAAAAGGTTCGCTCTCAGGCTTCAATCACTACAAGCTCAGACAAATTCTTTGCAGAGGACACAATTTCTGCAACACTTAATGCAAGTTATCTCGCTGGCGGTGCTTTGAGCAATGCTACATACAACACAACCTGGTACATCCAGCAGTACAGATTCCTGCCTTCAACAAAAGATGCAGAAGGCTACACATTCGGTTCAAACGTATGGTACGGAGACAGAGAATACTGGTCTGACTCATACGGACAGCTCGATGCCAGCGGTAATGCAAATATCTCTTGTTCTACAAAACCAAATCAGGGCGGAGATCCATACCTCTACAAGGCAGAAGCTAATGTAACAGATATTTCAAATCAGCGTATTTATACTTCATCTTCATTCCTCGTTCACCCTGCATCTTATTATGTAGGTCTTAAAAGAGCCGGAAAGAAGGGCGGATATCCAAAGATTAAGACAAACGTTGCATTTGATTATGTCTTTGTTGATACAGACGGACACAAGCTCACTGCAAAAGAAGTAAAAGATAAGGTTAGAGGCCTTACTTACTCTATCAAACTCAGAACATGGCGTGTTGTTCACGAACAGAGTGTTGATGACACAGTTTATACACGTTACGAAGATGTTGATGAAGAAGTAAAATCAGGTGCACTCAATCCTGATACAAATCAGTTCAACTTTACTCCACAGGAATGCGGATGGTACACAATTTACATCGAAGGTTATGATGAAAACGGACACAGCATACGCACAGTTTATGAATTCTATGCAACAGGCGGAAGATCTTACTGGTACGACCGCTACAACAGTCAGTCTATTAACATCACACCAGACCAGAGTCAGTATAATCCTGGCGACACAGCTCAGCTCCTTCTCGAAAGCTCACTCCCTGCCGGAGATTACCTCATCACAATTGAACGCGAAGGTATCTTTACAGAAGAAGTAAGACATTTTGATGCTCCTTCTAACATCATTGATGTAAAGATTGCTTCAAATTATGTTCCTGTAGTTTATGTTTCTGTTGCTTCATATTCAGTTCGTTCGGGTAAACCAACACACGAATACGGCGAAACAGACTTAGATAAACCAAAGGGATACTATGGTGTTGCACCGATTTTCGTAAACCCATATGTTCGTGCATTCTCAGTTAAGGTTGAATCAGAAAAATCAATTTATAAACCTGGTGAAACTGTAAAAATGACTCTCACTGCAACAAAGGGCGGAAAACCTGTTGAAGGTGCTGAATTAACAGCAATGGCAGTAGACCGTGGAGTTCTTGATTTAATCAATTACCACGTTCCTGATCCAATCAGCTACTTCTACAACACAGGAAATTATCCACTTTATGTAAGCGGTGGTGATTCAAGAGCAAATATCATGGACCCTGTAACTTACAGTATTAAGAACCTCCAGGGTGGTGATGCCGAAGGTACTAAGGACAACGAAAGAAAAGACTTTAGGCCAACAGCATTCTTTGAACCAAAGCTCATTACAGACAAAAACGGTAAGGTAACCTGTACATTCAAATTACCGGACAACCTTACAACATACCGTGTAACTGCATTTGGTGTAAAAGACGACCTCTTTGCCCTCCAGGAAAAAGAAATCCAGGCAAGAAATCCTGTAAATGTTCAGCAGGTTCAGCCAAGAAGACTCCGCGAACGTGATACAGCAGAATGTGGTGTTCTTATTACAAACCTTCAGGATAAACCTCTTTCTGTAAGCGTTTCAGTTCAGGCTGTTACACCTACAAAGGATACAGAGCAGGATAAGCTCGAAGGAAGAAAAACTGTTCCTGGTAGCGCATTCATCGACGGACCTAGCAAACATAAGGTTTATGTAGGACCTGGAGATTCTTCTGTTGTTTACTTTGATGTAGCAGCAAAACAGGCTGGTACGGTTGAACTTGTTTATACAATTAATTCAGACGTACTCAACGAAAAGCTTGTTTCTCCAATCCTCATAGAAAAAACTTATGTATACGATACAGTTGCATTGTGGGGACAGACAACAGATGCAAAAGAAACAAAGAATGTTGAAGAGCTCGCTATTCCAGGCTTTGCAAAGGACGGAAGAGGAGACCTTACATTTACACTCGATTCAACACGTCTTGGTGTACTCGGATCTTCTGTAAATTACCTCTTTGATTATCCATACGGATGTCTTGAACAGCAGTCGTCTAGAGTTCTCCCACTCATTGTATTTGCAGATTACATTGATGTATTCGGACTTAATTCAAAGGTATCAAGTCCTAAGAGTTGTGTAATTTCTTATACAAAGAAATGGAAGGAATACCAGCATGCAAACGGAGGATTCCCATACTGGCCGGATAACCGCAGAGATGAAAGCTATTATGTTTCTTTAAGACTTGCTCACATCTATGCACTTGGAAAAGTAAGAGGCTACACAGATAAAGAATTAGGCTACGACATTAAGAAGCTTACTAAGTATCTTAAGGCAAACATTTCGGATCAGAACTCTAACTATACAAAGGCATACTACTGTTATGTTCTTAAGCTCCTTGGCGATAACAGCTGTGAACCACTTCTTGACTCTTTGAACAAGATAAAGAAGACACTCACAATTTCCGAAGAAGCACTTGTTGCAATGGCATATTCTTATGGTGATGCAAAGGCTTCTAAAAACATTGGTAAACAGATTGCAAAGGATTTAAGAGCTTACCTCCAACCGGATGAACGCTCTGTAACAATTGTTCAGAAGGATAAAGCAAGAAGATGGTACTGGTACGATGACGAAACACAGCAGCTTGCATTGTTACTCCAGATGTACTCTCTCATCGATCCAAACGACAAGATGGTAGACCGTCTTCTTCTTAAGCTCCTTAAGGATCAGAAGAAGGGTTACTGGCAGAGCACAGTTACAACAGCTCAGGTTCTCGATGCAATTTATACTTACATCCAGGCACGTAAGCTGGACGATACAGACTTTACTGCAACAGTTACTTTGAACGGAAAAGAAGCAGTAAAAGAAAGCTTCAAGGGTATTAAGGCAAAACCTAAGACACTCAAGCTTCCATTCGAAAGTGAACTTATACAGTCTTTACCAAAAGATAAGATTTTACCTGTAAGCTTTAATAAGTCAGGTACTGGTTACCTCTTCTACGCTCTTGAAATGAAGTATGCATTACCGGATGAAATGCAGAACCAGAGGGACGAAGGTATTAAGATTGATTACCTCATTACAGATTACTACACTGGCGAAGTTATCAATACAGACAGTGCTAATAATCCAGTAATCACACTCAAGGATGGAAGAACATATAAGGCAACTATCAGAATTACTTCTAAACGAGACCGCGATTACCTTGCGTTGAGATGTCCGGTTCCTTCTGGAGTAGAAATTCTTGATAAGAAGTTCGTAACAATAGGAGCAGATCCTGAATCAGGTTATGGCGGAGAAAGCTATTATGATTCAGAAAGCTACTACTACGATTACTACGACTACAGAGACTACAGTAATCAGTCTATCCTTGATAACGAAGTTCAGTACTTCTGGGACAGCTTCTATCCTGGAACAAAGACAGTATCATTCACATTCAGGGCTACAAGACGCGGTGTTTATCCAACTCCTCCTGTACAGGGTGAATGTATGTACGAACCGGAAGTATTCGGTAGAAGCGATGGATATTTAATTAAGATTGAATAGTTAAATATTTTTTGAATAGTATTAAAGTTGTCTTAGAAATGGTATATACTGTTTCTAAGGCAGCTTTTTTTTATTATGAAACAAAAGTTATTAAAGAAAATAAAATCTATTAACCTTAAACCGGTTAAAGATTTCTTTGTTCATTTTTACCAGAAACATAAAAAACTTTCTCTTGCAATCCTTATCATTTTTGGAATTAATTATCTTTCACTTTTTGTTTTAAAAATCCTGCCATACAAAGAATTAAAGGAACTGCAGAATAAACCTTACAGCACAAGAATTTACGATGCCAACGGATATTTAATTCAGGTTACTTCGCTGCAAGACGGGCTCAGACGTGAATGGATTCCTTATAACAGCATCCCCGACGGTGTAAAAAAAGTATTTTTGGAAGCAGAAGACAAAAGATTTTTCTTTCATCACGGAGTTGATTATCTTGCAGCATTAAACGCATTAAAACAAAACTCTTCTACAGGAAGAACTGTACGCGGTGCTTCTACAATCACAATGCAGCTTAGTAAAATTATTACGCCTTCTGTAGAAAAATCGTTTTCCAAAAAAGTACAGGATGTTTTTAATGCCTTAAAAATCGAAGCAAAGCTTTCTAAAAAACAGATACTGGAGCTTTATTTAAACACAGTTCCTTTTGGAATGAACTCAGAAGGAATTACATCTGCTGCAAGAACATTTTTTGGAAAAGAAATAGAAGATTTAACTCCGGAAGAAATCTGTCTTCTTTCTGTTATTCCTCGTAGCCCTAGCCTTTATAATCCAATTAATAATCCCGAAGCCTGTGCCCAAAAAGCGTTTTTAATTTATAAAGATTCATTTAAAACAGATTTAACTGATGAAGAAATATATACAAACCTTACAGAGACTGCTAAATCTGCCAAAAAATATACTTATCCGTTTTACATGCCTCACTTTATAAATTATCTTCAGGCTGAGTGGAAAAAAAGCGGTGAAAAACCTCCGTACGAAATTCAGATTTCTGCTGATTTAAACGTTCAGTTTTGTGCAGAAAAATATTTAGCCCAGGCTCTGGAAGAAGCTGAAAACGCCAGAATCAGTAACGGGGCTGTTCTTGTTATTAATAACCACGATAACTCTATTGTTGCATGGGTTGGAAGCGGAGACTTTTATGACGACAGGCACAACGGCCAGATAGACGGGGTTTTGGCATTAAATCAGCCTGGTAGCTCAATGAAGCCTTTCCTCTACGCCACTGCAATGGAAATGCATGACACAGACGGCCAGCCTTTTATGTATCCTTCAAAGATTCTGCAAGATATTCCAAAAGAATACGGCGAAGAAAAGATTTATATCCCTGCAAACTTTAATAACCGCTATAACGGACCAATCAGAATGAGGGTAGCACTTGCTTCGAGCCTGAATGTTCCGGCAGTTGATACACTTTCTAAAATCACGGTAGAAACTTATGTTACAAAGCTTTATGAGCTTGGAATTGATTTTACACACGGGGCTAAAACCGGGGACTTGGGAATTGCCCTTGGAGTAGAAGAGGTTTCTCTTAAGGATTTAGTAACCGCCTTCAGCGTTTTTCCCCGCGACGGCCTCTACCTCCCCCTCACCTACCGGAAAAACGCCCCCGATCAAATCAACAAAATAAACCGCAAAGGCAAGCGCATTTTTGAACCGGACACTGCAAGAATCATCTGTTCAATCCTTTCTGATAAAGCTTCGCGCTCTCTTGGTTTTGGCTACACCCAGACCTTCCAGACAGAATATCCTTCCATGTTTAAAACCGGAACCGCAAACCAGTACCAGAACATCGTGGCTTTAGGCGCAACCCCGGACTACACAATCGGTGTTTGGATGGGAAACTTTTCGGGAGAAACCGTAATCGGAAAAACAGGAAGTTCTTTACCCGCATGGGCTGCAAGAAACGTCCTTGATTTACTTACCGAGCGCTATTCACGAAATGCAGACGGCACTTTTAAAAGTTTTGAAGAGCCTGAAAATTATATAAGGCAAAGAATCTGTACTCTTTCGGGCCACGTTGCAACAGAAAACTGCCCTGCTTCGATGCTTGAATATATTCCAAAGGATTTAAAGCTTCGCCGCTGTAACTGGCACAGAAACATCCAGGGAACAATTTATACATACTATCCGCCTGAGTACCAGCAGTGGTTCCGAATCTACGGACAAAAAGGCTTACTTGATTATCATGCCAGTCAGCTGCAGTTTTTAACTCCGAACAACAACTCTGTTTATTATATGAGCGATTTATATAAAGAACGCCAGGCCATCGACTTTGAAATTATTGGCGGCCAGAATGATGAAGCCAAGGTTTATCTTGATGGAAATTTTTATAAAACTTTATCCCGCCCGTTCTTCTTCTACCTGCCTTTGGAAAAAGGAAGCCACAGTGTAAAGGTAATCTGCGGAAATCAGAATGCAGAGCTTTCGTTTCAGGTAAAATAAATTAATTACTCATTGTAATTTCGCCGGTATCCACAAAGTGAATGGAGCCGTCTTCTTTTTGAATCTTAAGCTGAGCCTTGTCTGTAATATCCAGAATTGTAGCCTTATAACTCTGGGCTGTGTTTATTACCGGGAACATATCTACAGTTTTTCCGATTACATTTGAACGCTCTCGGTATTCTTTCATTGCTTCAATTAAAACTTGATTTTTACCAGGCTCTCCGGCGCAAACTTCTTCTTCAAAATCCAAAAGTGCATAAAATTCTTCCAAGATTAAATCACGGATTTCATCTTTATAAATTGCTTTTTCGTCCGCAGTAAAATCGTTTTCCGGAAATACCGAGCCTGCCTTTTCCTTTAATACATCAGGGAATTTTTTATTAAAAAGATTTAAGCCAAAGCCGATTGCAACTGAATCTACAATTCCTCTTTTTGTATCGATGTGGCCTTCTGCTAAAATACCGCAGATTTTTTTAGTGCCGATGTAAATATCATTCACCCATTTTATCTGAGTCTCGATTCCCCATTTTTTATTCAGCGCCCTGCTCACAGCAACAGCCGCAAAAGGAGTAATCAAAGCAGGTGTTAAAATCCTTGTTTTTGGATAAAAAATAGTTGTCATATAAAGCCCGGAAAACTGAGGAGAAAAGAATTTTCTGTTCATTCTTCCTCTACCACCGGTCTGCTTTTGAGCAACAATCGTAATTTTTGGAAGAAGCTCTGCCTTTTTTTGAATTTCGTAAGTATCAATCAGCTTGAGGGCATAAGTATTTGTTGAATCAACCTCTTCTAAATTGATATATCTAACTTCTATTTTTTTATCCATAATAATTCCCGTCTAGTTTTTACCAAGAAGTGTAAAATCTCCAGCTCCGTTACAAAATACAATTCCGCTTCCGGCCTTTGAAAAACATTCAAGCTTTTTAATTGCGTTAATTATATCATCTTTTTTTTCTGTAGGCACAAGAATCATAAGCATTTCTTTTTCGGGAACAATTTCCATTCCAAAGAATTTAGCATCCCCTTCTTTTGCAGTACCCCTGGCTCCAATTACAGTTCCTCCTCCGGCCCCGGCCTTTCTTGCCGCAGCCATTGCTTCTTCTGCATAGCCTTTATTTACGATTATATTAATCATCTGATATTCATTTTCTTTATCCATAATTGTTTCTCCTTCATTTTCCTTTGTAAGATGTCCGGCCTTTATAAAAGTTCCAGCATCAAGGGTAAATACAACTCCGAATTTCTTTTTATCCTGTGTTACTTCCATAATATTTTTAAGTACATCACTAACTTTTTCTGCTTCAATAACAATTAAAACAACGTCCTTGGAAGAGTCCCCAAAACCAAGCATGCCAAGAACACTGCTCGAAGCCGTTCCCTTTCCCATCATTACAGTAGCACCTGTTGCACCCGCCTGTTTTGCTGCCTCTATAATCAATTCCCCGTTATTATGAGGAACTACACAAACAATGATTTTATATTTCATCTGGCACCTCTCGTTTTAATTTTATAAATAATTCCCATAAGCTGAACCGCAATTAAAGGCATCATCGCAACAAGTGCTATAACACCAAACGAATCTGAATGACCCAAAGCCCCGCTCGAAGCACCGATTGTAAACGAAAGCACAAAGGTTGAAGTTAACGGCCCTGAAGCAACTCCGCCTGAGTCAAACGCGATTCCAGAAAAAACTTCCGGACAGAAAATCATCAATAAAAGTGCAATAGAATATCCCGGGATTAAAATCCATCTTAAATTAAAGCCTGCAACAGCCCTCCACAAAGAAAGCCCGATTGCCAAAGCTGTTCCACCGGCTAAGAATAACAAAAGAACCTTTCTTCTGATTGTACCGCCTGTTACCTGTTCAACCTGTTCGCTCAAACACCATACTGCAGGCTCTGCACAAACAATAATCGCTCCAAATATAAGGCCTGTAACAATTAAAAGAACATACCACCAGCCGCCGTAGAGATTTGCCGCTTCCCCAAGTTTTTTTCCAAGCTCAAGACCTGCCTGCATAAAGCCGCCGTTTACACCAATTAAAAAGATTGTAAGACCCGTAAAGCTGTACACAAAACCGATTATCATTTTAATAACCTGTCTTTTTGTAAGCTTTAATAACGTAAGCTGAAATACAATAAATAAAACAAAAATCGGAAGAATAGAAATCACTGCTTCCTTAAATACTTCTCCAGCCGGTGCAAAAAATACACTGAATATTCCGCCCTGTGCCTTTTGTAAAACCTCTGTTCCAGCTGTAACACCCTCTGAGCTGAAAGCACCTGTTTTATTTAATACGATTGAATAAATCAAAATTGAAAGAACCGGACCCACAGAAGCAATTCCTGTAAGACCAAAGCTGTTTTTATTATCAATGCGGACGTTTGAAACACCAATTCCAAGGGCAATTATAAAAGGAACTGTCATGGGTCCTGTTGTAGCCCCGCCTGAATCAAACGCTACGGCAATAAAAGATTCGGGAATAAAAAAAGAAACTGTAAACAGAATGAGATACGAAATGAATAAAACAATTTTTACAGAAAGATTTAATACTGAGCGCAAAAGACCTATCATTAAAAAAAGACCCACGCCGATTCCAATTACAAAGGTAATTAAAAGCTTATTAACAAAGGGAAAAACCTTCTGCACCTGATTTGCAAAAACCTGGATATCAGGCTCTGCCACAGTAACAATAAAACCTATTAAAGCTGCTGTAAGTAAAATAAGCCAGAGCTTTCGTTTTTTTGTGAGCTCGGCTCCGGTCCTTTCTCCCATAGGCTGAATAGCCATATCCACGCCGATAAGAAAAATTGTGAGACCCAGGATCAAAAAAAGGCCACCTGGAATAAATCTTAAAAGAACGTCTTTTTCTACAGGAACCAGAGTGAGGCCCAGAACAAGAACAATCGCCATAACAGGCAGTACAGAGACCAGTGTTTCCTTGAATTTATTCACAACGTTCATGAATAAAATATAGCATAATTTAAAAAAAATTACCTTTTTTTTCTAATAAAACTCTTATTCTTAATATAAGTTTTTTTTCTTTTCATATATTAAATCTATGCTAAAATAATTGTAGACGGTATTTATTACTAAGGAGGTACATATGAAAAAACGATTATTAATTTCTTTGATGACTCTTGGTCTTTTTGCAACACCTCTTTCTGCATACCAGCATGGTATAACCCTTAATGGTGGAGCAGCTATCAGTTGTATTGCAAGTCCATTCCTTTATGAAGAAATTGGATACAAATTCCTTGCTGATAACAACATTGGATTTACAATAGGAGCTCGTGCTACAGAAGATTTATTCTTCCCTTCTGACTTAAAGTTCTTATATATTTCACCATATGTTGAACTTGATCTGGCAAACTACTATCTTGCCGGCGGTATTACCCTTTCTACAGGTACAATTTCTTCGGACGCATTAGCGATTCCGTTCATTAAAACGGGTTGTACGTTTGGTAACTGGGAATGGGGTCCTGGTATAGGAAATATTGATATTGGTATAGACCTTACGGCTACAATGCTGTGGAGCGTTATAGAACAGGGAGATGTAGGTGCCGCCATATCCGGTTCCCTCCTCTCAATCTTCAACTTCGCCCACCTATATGTAGGCGTAACCTGGTTCCTGCCGTTCTAAAGCAACAGGATAAAAAAAGAACTTGTTCGTAAAAAAAACAAGTTCTTTTTTTTTTAGATTTTACGTTAGTAAAATATCCGTGTGGTTATATCCGTGTGGCTATATCACAATTTCAATAAACTTTAAAACCAATTCTGCACACATTTTGGCGCAGGTGTCTTCGTTAAAGCTGTAAGTTGATTTTACCGATTCATCTGCCATGTCGGACATACATCTTACAATTACAAAAGACACTTTGTTTATTGTGCAGGCATGCGCGATAGATGCGCCTTCCATTTCAACACAAAGCGGATTAAATGTTTTTTTGATGTAATCCTTGTGTTCGCCGGCAGAGATAAACTGATCGCCGCTGGCAATAAGACCCTTCTGGATTTTATGTTCCTTAGAAAAATCTGTAAGCTCAAATGCTTTTAAAACTGTATCGCTTAAAGCCTCGTCTGCTGTAAAACGTTCTTCCATTCCAGGAACCTGGCCCGGTTTATAGCCAAAGGCAGTTGTATCAAAATCGTGGTAAACAGTCTGAGTAGAAACTACAAAATCAAAAATACCAAGATTTCCGCCTGTAGCACCTGCAATTCCTGTATTAATGAGCTTATCTGCATTGAATTTTAGAATCAAAAGCTGGGCACATAAAGCAGAATTAACCTTTCCTATTCCGCTTTTTACAACAACAACATCTTTCCCAGAAATTTTTCCCTGATTAAATGTGTATCCGCCGGCTTTTATTTCCTTTTTATCCTCCAAAGCATTACACAAAGTTAATACTTCGGATTCCATTGCACCAATAATTCCAATCATTACTGATTACTTTCCTCTGGCTTCATGTACATATCCAAAACTTTTTTAGTAAGCTTATCTTCGTAATGGTACTTTTTAATAAACCATCTTATAGATTTTACATAAAGCTTAAAGCCTAAAATCATACCGCCAACAAGAACAGCCAAAACCATGATAGCATTAATTGTTCCGCCAGCCGATGAGTCAGCAGGTACTTTAAATACTCTGAGCATTAAAAAAAGATAAGCAACATAAATTGCAATCATTAATGAAAGAGTTAAAACTACATTGTAAACTACAGCAAATGCCAGAAAAATATTTGTTGTTGTCTTTTTTCTCTGTGCATCAATTTTTGCTTTTCTTTCTTCTGTTGATTCAATATTTTCTTCGTCAAATCTACTCATATTATTTTCCTGCCTTTGCCTGTTTTTCTTTTTTTGTTTTTCTATAATCCTTTACCATTGGTATAATAATGGAAAGTAAAAGAGCGATTCCACATACAACGATAAAAGAATCAGCAGCATTAAATGTTGGCCATCGTTCATGACCCAAAAAGCCATAAACCTTTACGTCGATAAAATCAACTACGCCTTGTGCTCTGAAAACTCTATCTGTAACATTTCCAAATCCACCGCCAACAATTCCAGTTATCATCCATCTTTGGAACTTAGTTAAATCATTTGTTTTAAAATAATAAACCATAAGAGCGATTAAACAGATTGCCGGAACAGCAGCTAAAAAGATTCTTCTTACTGTTACAGGCCAGTTTGCACCAAGGCTGAATGCAGCACCAGTGTTTCTGACATGAACAATTCTTAAAAAATCACCTAAAAACTCAGGTCCATAAGTCATATAAAGACCAGGTTTAAGCGGAAGATAGCGGACAATCAGCATTTTTGTAATCTGATCCACTGCAAAAACTACAATAAGTAAAATTAAAGGAAGCAATTTGCTTTTTAAGTTTGAGTCTAAATTTTTCATATATTAAATATACTAAAGATTAGTTGGAACTTCAAGGAAAGTGCTCTCAAGGCCAAGCTCTTTCTGAACCTTCTGCATAACTAAGTTTACACCAACAGTTTCTGTCTCGTAGTGCCCGCCGCTGATTACATTTATTCCCATTTCCTTTATAAAATGAAAGTCTTCGTGAAGTAATTCACCTGTGATATATAAATCAAGATTTTCGCGAACAGCATCACGAACCTCTTCACTTGCTCCACCCGAAATTATTCCAACAGTTTTGATTTTTTCTTTTCCAAATTTTAAAACAGTACGAGGCTCAACCCCGGGTCTTAAGATTTTAGAAGCAACTTCATCCACAGTCATTTCTTTGGAAAGCTCGCCTTTTACACCAATTACCATTCCGTGCCACATTCCAAAGCCCGAGCATTTTTTAAGACCAAGGCGATTTGCAAGGCCGTAGTTATTTCCGTACGGATTATTTGCATCAAGAGGGATGTGATATGCGCACAAAGCAAGGTCATTTTTTATAAATGTAGAAATGCGTTCATAAAAAGAACCTGTAATTGTCTGGCAGCGTCCCCAGAAAAGCCCGTGATGAACAACAAGAACATCTGCCCCGGCCTCTGCAGCTTTTAAAGCAGTTTCCTTACACGCATCTACTGCAAAGGCAACCTTTTTAATCTGTTTTGAATCAGGAGATGAATTTTGAATCTGTATTCCGTTTAACGAGATGTCTCCCGCATAATCTTCTTTTTTTAAAAATGAGTTTAAATATGAATCAAATTCTGTAAGTGTCATTTTGTACTCCATGCAGAATAAATTGCTTCCGATGCTTTTTTTGCAAGATATTTTGGAATAAAGGCAGTCTTATCTTTTTTAATATCCATCTTTCTTGAAATAAACGGATTTGTCATTTCGATGTTTCCAAAGCCTGCCCCTGCATATTCAGAAATTGAATCAAGACAGAATACTCCGGTTGTTTTTTCAGGATTAGAAGCAACAAAGTCTTTTACAGGCTTATCTGCAATTCCATCTGCTATAAAATAATATTTACAATCTTTTCCGTAGCGTTCTTCCAAAAGCGGCATAAGACCGTTACATTCAATTGTGATGTTATATTCATATTTTTTTCTGTCAGCTGCATAAGGATCTTTATCCTTTAAGCTTTTTTGAATAAGTTCATAACTACGCCAGATTCTTTCGTTATGTTGAACACCCCAGTCCAAATCATCAGTGTAAAAATCAAAGGTACAAACCGTAAAGCCTGTGTTTGCAAGAATCTGTAAGAAAGGTTTATAGTTCATTGAATCTCCGCGCTTGTCTGAAACAAATACAACTACATTTTTTGGAGAATCAGAAAGTCCCTGTTTTTTATATTCTGTAAAATAAACTGCTTTTTTAGAAAAAACCTGGGCCGGTTCAAAGCCGTTTCTAAAGCTTCCTTCGTAATAAGCAGTTTTTATATCAACGTTGAGGGATTTTTTATCAACCTCCGCAGGATTATTCGCAAGTAAAAAGATTGAAGAAATTATTGAAAAAAGAATGATTATGACACAAGAGCTTTTCATTATGATACTAAAGCGGTCTATAAAAAGCTTTTCGGAATAGCGTAAAAGTGAATGTACGTTTGTGATTACGCTCAAACATGCAATCAAAAAAAGCTGGATTGTAATTCCGTGAAGACCGTAAGCAAAAATATTTGAAACTGCCAGAATAAGCGACACAGGTGCCAGAATTACAAGAGAATCCTTTTTAATGTGTTTTGAAAAGAAAACCCTCGAAGCGTTTATAATAATGAATAAATAGATGATAATCTGTCCAAAGGCTCTCATTTCTACCTCACTTTTTTATTTGTTGTTTTTTTTGGCAAGTCCGGAGATTTTATTAAAGGTTTTTTCAAGATACTTTGCTTCTCCTTCTGTTAAAGCGGCGCGCGAAAGAATACTTCTCCAGTAGTTTTCCATATCCTCTCGGCCAGGCATCTTAAAAAATCCAACCTCTTCCAGATTGTTGCTTATTGTTTTTACAGTAGAATCAAGGCGTTCAAGTGTGATTGGAGTTACTCCCCTTGTGCCCTTATTCTGTTCCCGTAAAAATTCTCTGAATATATGATAACACAGAATTTGAACTGCGTGTGAAAGATTTAAACTTCCAAATGAATTACTTGAAGGAATTGTTACCCCGAGATTGCATTCATCAAGCTGTTCGTCTGTAAGGCCCGTTCTTTCGTTGCCAAAAACAACTGCAACCTTAGCATCCACTCCGCTGATTTTCCGGGCAAATTCTTCGGGTAAAAGAAGCTTTCCGCGTTTTTTTCCGCTTCGTCTTGTGGTTCCTGCACACATAAAGCAGTCTGCGGTTGCTTCCTTGATAGATGAATAGAATTTTGCACGGTCAAAAATGTCTTTAGCGTGAATTGCAAGAACGTGGATGTGCTCGATATCATAATCAGCCTTGTTACCAACAATTCTTAATTCACTAATGTCGTTGTTAGCCATTGCACGACACGCTGCTCCAATGTTTCGGCTTTCTTCAGGATGATCCAGAACAATTACAACATTTTTTAAATCCATTTTATTCCCTGCATCACTTAAGCACTAAAAAAAGATGCAATATAAATCCAGATGTAAACCAGAACAACAACAAGCTTTGCTCCGGTTCCGCATAAGAAGCCCATAAAGGCTGCCCATGCAGATTTAAATGCTGTATCCATGTTCCCATGACTGCTGATTAATTCTCCAATAAAAGCGCCAAGGAATGGTCCCAGAATTAATCCAACAGGACCTAAGAAGAAGCCCACAATGAGTCCGATCGTAGAACCCGTTGTAGCAGCCTTACTTCCCCCGCCTTTTTTGGTCATGAGAACAGGGAATACATTATCAAGGACAGTAACAATGACTGCGATAATACCTGTAATAATCAAAGCGGCAATTGAAATATTGTTGTACTTTGAGAAAAAACTCAACAATAATCCGGCCCAGGCTAAAGGAGGTCCAGGTAAAACCGGAACAAAAGCCCCTATAAGCCCCACAACCAGCAAAATGCCGGCTCCAATTGAAAATAAGATACTCGCAGTCATTGTTACTCCAGAATAATTTATTTACTCACTTTGTTTTTAATCATTTTAATGATAAATCCAACAAGAGCACCCGCAAGAATTACAGCAGCTGTAATTCCAAGGATTCCGATGAAAGGTAAATTAATACCAAATTTTTCAAGATAACCTGCAACAAATACCAAAATGATAATTACAGGTGCAATCCATTTAAGATAGAATCTGAAAGCACCAAATTTAGGGAACTTCACGCCTTCACCCAAATCAGTTTCAGCTGTGAATTTTTCCCATCCCCATCCGAATTTGTGTACACAGAAACAGAGGAAGATTAAAGAACCAAGTGGTAAAAGGTTCTGGCTAACGATAAAGTCTTCGAATCCATCGATAGAACCAACGAATGTATTAGCAAATACTTTAGACCATACGTTCATACCAAGGGCAGCAGGTGTAGAAAGAATAATAATTGCAATAAAGTTTACTGCAACAGACTTTTTGCGTGACCATCCGTATTTATCCATTGGGAATGCTACGATATTTTCAAATACTGCAATTACAGTTGAAAGAGCAGCAAATGACATAAAGAGGAAGAAGAATGAACCAACTACACGTCCAACTACAGAACCCATAGCATTAAATACGTTTGGTAAAGAAACGAAAGCAAGTCCGGCTCCGGCATTTGGTTCTACATTAAATGCAGCACAAGCTGGGAAGATGATTAATCCGGCACAGATTGCAACAAATGTATCAAGTCCGATTACACGAGCAGCTTCACCAGTTAATGAATGCTTTTTGTCGATGTAAGAACCAAAGATTTCCATGGAACCAATACCCAAAGACAAAGTAAAGAATGCCTGACCCATAGCAGCATAAATTGTATCCCAAAGACCCTGGTTTCCGTCTCCGTTTACCAAAGCCTTAAAATCAGGTTTAAGATAGAATGCATATCCAGCACCTGCGTTAGGAATAAATGCTACGTAAATTGCAAGACCAATCATGATTACAAAAAGAGCACTCATCATGATTTTTGTAACGCGTTCAACACCCTTCTGTAAACCAAAGAAACATGCTCCAAAACCGATTACGATTACTAAAAGCATCCAGAGAATAAGAGGACCTGGCTGACCAACAGTTGCACCAAAAGCAGCTCCAACTTCGTCTGCGCCCATGTTCACAAATTTTCCGCTTGCTGTTTCAAAGAAATATTTTAAGAACCATCCTGAAACAACAGTGTAGAACATCATCAAAAGATAATTTCCGGCTACAGCAAATTTATTATACCAGTGCCATTTAGTTCCCTCTGGTTCGAGTTCATTAAAAGCTCCTGCCATACTCTTTCTTGAAGCACGTCCAACAGCAAATTCACAAACCATTACAGGTAATCCAAGGATTACGAGGAATAAAAGATAGATAAGAACAAATGCTGCTCCACCGTACTTTCCTGTAATATAAGGGAAACGCCATACATTTCCCAAACCAATTGCACAACCAGCAGAAAGTAATAAGAATCCCAGTCTGCTTCCCAAGTTTTCGCGTTTTTCGCTCATAAAAAACTCCTGTATATTTTTTTATAAATTATTTAAATGCTTTGCTGAAATTGCTTCGAGCTCGCTGATTGTAAATCTTGAAAGCAGTTCCTTTGTGCTCGAAATCAATTTTGGGCTCATACTTAAATGACGAATACCCATTCCGCCAAGAACCATTACACTGTCGCTTCTTCCTGCCATTTCGCCGCAAACAGAGAGAGGGATGTTCCTTTCTGTTGAAGTGTTCACCGTCATCTGAATGAGGCGCAAAACAGCAAGATTAAATTCATTATAAAGCGAAGCCACATGAGGGTTTTCGCGGTCAATTGCGATTGTATATTGAGTAAGGTCGTTTGTACCAAGGCTGAAGAAGTCGCTCACATTTGCAAGACAGTCGGAAACAATTGCTGCAGCGGCAGTTTCAATCATAATTCCAACAGGGATATCTTCTTTAAAAGGAATATTTTCGTTAGTAAGCTCTTTTTTAACTTCTTCTATTATTTGCTTACATTGTTTAACCTGATCCACACTTGTAATAAGCGGGAACATGATTCTTAAATTACCGTAAAGACCTGCGCGGTACAAAGCCCTGAGCTGAGTTTTTAATACATTTGGAAATTCAAGGCTCAAACGAACGGCACGAAGACCCATCAAAGGATTTTTTTCCTGAACAAGCGGAATATCAACTGAATTTATAAGCTTATCTCCGCCGGCATCAAGTGTACGGATTGTTACAGGCTTTCCTTCCATTACTTCAAGAACATGCTTATAGGCTTTAAACTGAGTTTCTTCGCTAAAGCTTCTTGCAGCGGCATTTAATGAAGCACCGTTTTCTGCCATGTAAAGAAATTCTGTTCTAAAAAGACCGATTCCGTCTGCGCCTTCTGCCTTTGCAAGCTCTGCTTCTTCGGGAGTGCCGATGTTTGCATAAAGCTTGAATTCAACTCCGTCCTTTGTAAGAGCCTGTTTATTAAGATAAGCCCTTAATTCAAGCTTTCTCTGATTTTCCTGATTAATCTTTACCTTATAATCCTGGATTGTACTTCTGTCCGGACTGATAAGAACCTCTGCAGTTTTTCCGTCTATAATGACAGTTTCGCCGGTTCTGATTTTTTTTGTAATTCTATTTAAACCTACAACCGTTGGAATGCCATAGTTTCTTGCTAAAATTACAACGTGGCTCGAAACACCTCCTTCCGAAAGTGCAAGCCCCGCAATTTTTCTTTTAGAAAGGATGATTGTGTCAGCAGAACTCAAGGATGTAGAAACGATTACAGAGCCATCCGGAACCATGTTTATGTCAAAAGGATGAATATCAAGCATTTCGTCCAGAACACGGCCAAAAACATCTGTAATATCATGAGCGCGTTCTGCAAGATAATCATTTCCGGACTGTCTTAATTTTGCAGCATATTCTTCTGCCTTAAACTGGATTGTATATTCAATATTAAAAAGCTCTTTCTTGTAAAAGTCCTGCACTTCCTGTAAAAAAACCGGGTCGTCCAACATGAGGATATATGTTTCAAAAACCTCGCGCTGGATTTTATCCTTTTCATCAACCTTTGAAAGTGTATTCAAGTGCTCCGAAATCTCAAGTGTAACAGCCTGTTTTGCTGCCAGAAATCTCGACCAGCCTTTTTCAACCTGATCAATCTTTACGTGATGCTGAGAAATAACTCTTTTTACAGGATCCGGAATTACAAACGCTGTTCCAATCCCGGTTCCATCCGCTGCAGGAATTCCAAGTATTACTTCCATAAAGTTCTTTACTTACCTTTTTCCTTTAGTTTTATCCTTTTATCTTTATCCCTTTATCTCGAGCTTTTTAAGATGCCAGATATCACGTACGTAATCTTCGATTGTTCTGTCAGAAGAGAACTTTCCGGAGTTTGCGATATTCTTTAATGTCTTTCTAGCCCAGTCTTTTTTATCAAGATATGCCTGTGCGACCCTTTCCTGAGCCTTACAGTAAGAATCAAAATCTGCAAGAACATAGTAAACATCAGGTCTCTGACCTTCTACACCAAACACAAGCGAGTCGTGAAGCTCTTTGAAAAGCTGATGGGTTGGATCATAAGTTCCGTCTACAAGCTGTTCTACAACACGTGCGAGCTCAGGATTTCTTTCGAGGTAACCTGCAGGATTGTAAGAATGCTCTGCTTCCATCTTTTTGATTTCTTCTGTGAGCATACCAAATACAAATCCGTTTTCTTTTCCTGCTTCTTCAAAAATCTCGATGTTTGCACCGTCCATTGTTCCCAATGTGAGAGCACCGTTGAGCATGAACTTCATGTTTGATGTTCCCGAAGCTTCGAGCCCTGCAGTAGAAATCTGTTCCGAAACATCTGCGGCAGGGAAAATCTTTTCTGCAACAGAAACGCGGTAGTTTTCTACGAATACAACACGAATCTTTCCGCGAACACGGCGGTCGTTATTAATGCGTTCTGCAACTGTATTTATAAGTTTGATAATCTGTTTTGCACGGCGGTAACCCGAAGCAGCCTTTGCACCAAAAATAAATGTGCGTGCAGGTGGATTAAATGAAGGATCATCAACCAGGCGGTTATAAAGATACATTACGTGTAAAATATTCAAAAGCTGACGTTTATATTCGTGAAGACGCTTAACCTGAACATCAAAAATACTTTCAGGATCAAGGAATTCATTCTGTGCATGCTTAAGGTAATCAGCAAGAGCCTGTTTGTTTTCCATTTTGATTTTGATAATTTCGTCGAGGGAAGCATCATCATCAAGGAATTTTTCGAGCCCCTTAAGCTTTGTTAAATCCTTTTCCCATCCGTGACCGATTCTATCTGTAATAAATTTTGAAAGGCGAGGGTTTGCATTCAAAAGCCAGCGGCGCTGAGTAATACCGTTTGTTTTATTATTGAACTTCTGAGGATACATTGTGTACCAGTCTTTAAGCTCAACTTCCTTAAGAAGCTTTGTATGAAGCTCTGCAACACCGTTTACAGAGAAACATGCGTGAATAGCCATCCATGCCATGTAAACCATATTATTATGGATAATAGCCATGTGTTCATGCTTATAGTAATCGTTGGGGAACTGAGCTCTAAGTTCAATTACAAGACGGCGGTTAATTTCTTCTACAATCTGATATACACGTGGTAAAAGTCCCTGGAAGATTGCGATTGGCCATTTTTCCAAAGCTTCTGCCAGGATTGTATGATTAGTATATGCAAAAGTATGAGTTACAACATTCCATGCATCGTCCCAGCCAACATTGTAATCGTCGATTAAGATGCGCATGAGTTCAGGAATTGCAACTACAGGATGAGTATCGTTCAACTGGATAACGTGGAGATCTGCAAACTTAGAAAAATCTGTTCCATGGTCTGCAACATAGTGACGAACCAAATCCTGAAGAGAAGCCGAGCTGAAGAAATACTGCTGTTTAAGACGCAATGCCTTTCCGCTTGGACCGTTGTCGTTTGGATACAATACGCGGCTGATGTTTTCTGCACTGTTCTGTCTTTCTACAGCGCGGTTATAATCCATGCTGTTAAAAAGCTGAAGGTCAAATCCGTTTGGAGAAGAAGCCTGCCAGAGACGCAATGTGTTTACAGTGTTTGTTCCATAACCGATGATTGGCATATCATAAGGAGTTGCTGTTACTTCTTCTGCATTTTCAATATAAAAGCGTGGCTGACCGTCAGGAGTTTTTCCGTAAGCGATGTTTCCACCAAATTTAACTGTTACGGCAAGGTCGCTTCTCTTCATTTCCCATGGGTCACGGTGAGCAAGCCAGTTATCAGGATATTCAACCTGGTAGCCGTCTTCTATTCTCTGTTCGAACATACCGTATTCATAGCGGATACCATAACCATGTCCCGGATAATCAAGAGTTGCAAGAGAATCCAGGAAGCAGGCAGCAAGTCGTCCAAGACCACCGTTTCCAAGACCTGCATCCGGTTCTTCATCTTCTATCATGTCAAAGTCGATGTTCATTTCTTTAAGGACTTCTTTAACAGAATCTTTAATTTCAGCATTAATAAGGTTGTTGCTTAAAGCGCGTCCCATTAAAAATTCAGCAGATAAGTAGTAAAGCTGTTTTACCGGTTTTTTATCATATTCAGCACGTGTTTCCATCCATTTAGGCATAATCAGTTCGAGTGCCGAAGCGGAAACTGCATCAAAAAGGTCATGTTTATTTGCCTGTGAAATATCTTTTCCATACTGACGGCGTAAACGTGCCGATAAGTTCTGTTTAAATTGTTCCTTGTCGAATTCCATTTGTAGAAGACTCCTTTATTTGTTCTGCAAAAAATGCAGAAATTAACTCTATAAAAGTATTTTTTAAATGTTAACTCAATAATTTTACATCAAAAAGGACGTATTTTCAATTTGAATTTAAAAGCCCTATTTTCCCATAAGGACTACAGTTGCCCCGCTGATTAAAACATAACGCCTCTGCTCATTCAAAAGCTCTTCCTTTCCTTCTTCAAAACAATCCTGAGGACAAGGCATTGCTGTATCTGCAACTAAATACCATTTTTTGTCTGAAGGTAAGGCCGGAAGAGTGATTGTTAAATCATAAATATCTGTGTTTGTGGCAACGTAAAAATCATTATCCTGAACTCCCGCACCCGAAAGTTTAAAGGCCAGAAATCTTTTTTGCTTGGTCCAGTCCGGATTTTTTGCATTCATATCAAACCAGGAAATTTCAGGAACAAAGCCTTTTTCGTAGGAATCAGAAAAGAAGTTTGAACGGCAGAATACCCTGTGATTTTTTCTTAAGTTGATTAAGTTTGAAGTAAAGCGAACAAGATCTGCATTTTTTTCCTGTAAAGACCAGTCCATCCAGCTCAAAGCGTTATCCTGGCAGTAAGCATTGTTGTTTCCGTTTTGAGTTCTTCTCATTTCATCTCCGCCTAAAAGCATAGGTACACCCTGAGAAACAAAAAGATAAATCAAAAAGTTCTTTATTTTTTTAATTCTCAGCGCTTCGATTTTTGGATTAGAGCACTCACCTTCAAAGCCGTGATTGTAGCTTAAGTTATCGTCGCTTCCGTCGCGGTTTTGCTCTCCGTTTTCTTCGTTGTGTTTATAGTTGTAAGTAACAAGGTCGTTTAAAGTAAAACCGTCGTGGGCTGTAATAAAGTTAATGGAAGCAGTTGGTTTTCTTCCGCTGTGATTATAACAGTCAGAGCTTCCCGCAATTCTTGTTGCAGCAGCAGTAGCGGCATTTTCATCACCACGGATAAATCTTCTTATATCATCGCGGAATCGTCCGTTCCATTCAGACCAGCGATTTTTATCTCCGCCCGGAAAACCTCCAAGCTGATAAAGCCCCGCACAATCCCAAGGCTCTGCAATAATCTTTGTTTTAGAAAGAACAGGATCCTGGCTTATTGCCGCTGTTATAGAAGGAAAATCCTGAGGAACAGGACTGCCGTTTGAAGCACGAGTTAAAATCGAAGCCAGGTCAAAACGGAAGCCGTCTACATGCATGTTTAAAACCCAGTAACGAAGGCTGTCTAAAATAAAATTCTGTACAACAGGGTGATTGCAGTTTACGCTGTTTCCGCATCCGCTGTAATTCATGTAATACTGTTTTTCTCCCTGCGGAAGATGATAGTAAACATCGTTCTGAAGCCCACGTAAACCGAATGTGTATCCGTGCTCGTTTCCTTCGGCAGTATGGTTATAAACAACATCAAGAATAACTTCTATTCCAGCCTTATGAAGCTCTTTTACCATCTGTTTAAATTCTTTTACAGCCCCGCCCGGAGTTTTATCAAAGGCGTAGGATGTTTTTGGCGCAAAAAAACCGATGGTTGAATAACCCCAGTAGTTTACAAGGCGTCCCCCTGTTTTTGGATTCACGTTTCCATTTTCGTTCTCATCAAACTCAAAAACAGGTAAAAGCTCAACGGCCGTAACGCCAAGCTGCTTCAGATAGTCTGTTTTTTTTGTGAAGCCCGCGTATGTGCCGCCCGTTCCGTCAGTCACTTTTGAATTAGCGTTGGCCGTAAAACCTTTAACATGAGTTTCGTAAATTACAGTCTTTTCGAGCGGGTAGTTCAAAGGTCTGTCGCCTTCCCAGTCAAAATCATCCTTTACAACAACACACTTTGGAAAGTTCGATAAATCTAAAACCTCACCGCCTGCATTATCAACAAAGCCCCTGGCATGAAGGTTGTTATAGGAAAGAAAAACAGAACCCTTTGAAAAAGCCTTTGCATAAGGGTCAAAAATATATTTGTGTTTATTAAACCGAAAGCCCTTTGTAGGGTCATAAGGTCCGTCTATTTTATAAAGATAAAGAGCACCTTCCCCGATTCCGCCAATTTCTATGTGCCAGATATCTCCGGTTTTATTTTTTACAGGGTCAAGCTCAAAGCTTTTTGCAGGACGCTCAGAATCATCTTTTTCGAATAAAAAAAGAGTTACAGAAACAGCATCCCTTGAGTAAACGGCAAAGTTTACTCCGCTCTGAGTAATCACTGCTCCTAAAGTTTCCGGTCGTCCTTCGCGGATATATGTTTCGGTCATTTTGTCACACTCAAACTAAAATAATTTTCTGCATTCAAGATAAAAGCGCTTTTCGTCGGCTTCTCCCATAGAAAAACTCTTTCTTGGAAGAGGTCCGCGGTTATTGATTGTTTCAAAGAAGCTGTCTTTTGCAATCGGAGGAAGTAAAATACCTGTTGCGTTGTCCTGAGTTCCAAGCTTTAAAACTTCTTCGCTTCCGTGAATATAATCAATTTCGCTGCCGGAACAGTTCTTTAAAAATTCATCAATTACAGGCTGAAGTCTTGCAACAGCGAGCTCTTTGATGTTTGTTTCCAAAAGAACATATTTCTGCTGGTCGTCTTTTTTAAAGGCAAAACCAAAATGTGCCCATGAATTTTTAACAGCCTTTTCAAGCTCTTCCTTAGAAGAAACCTCTTTTGCCTTTCCTTCAAGCTTTTGTTCAAGGAATGCAATAAGTTCCCGGCTATTAATATTAAAAATAACGCGGTGAATCGGCTCAAAAGTTAAGCCTTCATCATAAATATTTACAATCTCAATCAAAGCGTAGCGAACAGGACACTCTACCAGCTCCTTCTCGCCCGCCCCCTTCTCTACAAGCTCAGTTTTATATTCATCCCAAACGGCCTTGGCTGTAGCTAAAGAATGGTTTCCGTCTCCAACCGCAAACAAAAATACAGAACCGTCTGCCGCAGTGTTTTTACGCGCAATGGTATCCACTGCACCAGCTACAGCCTGAATTTCTTCTTTACTTTCCAGCGCCCATCCTTTAATTGAACCGCCGTTATTCATCAAAGTTCCGTCGTAAAGAGGAGCCTTGTTTTTTACAATGTTACCGGCACCCTCTACCAAAAGACCTTCCTTATCGTTTACCAAAAGCATGATATGAGGAAGCTCAAGTGGAGCACCCTTTCTTATTTCCATGCGAGGAGGAATGCGTTCAACGATTGTTGCTTCTGTTGCACGGATGTTTGCTTTTGAAAAAGGTTTCCATTCATAAGTTTCAAGATCAATCTGAGCTACAAGTCCCTTTCTTGTTCTTCCAAAGGCTGTAGTTCTTTCTATATAAATGAATGCTTCTTTAGGCTGGTCAAAAACACCTTCTTCCAGATAAGACTTCATAGTTTTTCTAATCTGTTCAATTCTCTGGCTTTTATCCGGTGAATTTAAATAAACTTCGGGTAAAATAAGATTTAAAGTTGAAGGCTTACCTTTTGCATTTTCTTCTGCTTTTTTCCAGTAATCCTTATCCTGTGTATACTGATCGCAGGCAATTACAGACCACGATGATAAATCCATATTTTTAGGGTATAAAATTTGAGGCACCCTAATTCCATATTCTTCAATGTTTTTCATAATTCGATTATACTGAAAATATGGATGAAATAAAACCGTTTCAGCAGCAAAGCGGTGAACAAAAACAGGAACAGCGTCTTTCTCAAAAACAGATTCAGGCAATCAACTTTCTGGCCATGCCTTCCAAAGATTTAAGGGAAGTGATTTTAAATGCAGTTCAGGAAAATCCGGCCTTAGAAATTGTAAAAGACCCGCTTGCAAACTCATCCTCTTCTTCATCCCTAAAAAATTCTTCCATTAATTCAGATGATTATCAAAAGCTTTTGGAAAACGAAAAGGATAATTCAGAAACATTGCAGCATCATCTTATGGAACAGCTTAAATATTTAAATCTTACAAAGGATGAACACACTCTCTGCCAAAAGCTCATCTATAATCTTGATAAAGACGGCTTTTATAATTCCATGATTACGCCTAAAAGCTTTTTGGATGCTTCAAAACCAAATCAGAATCAGGCCTTTCTGGAAAAATGCATTTCTATGGTTCAGCGTCTTGATCCGCCTGGCACCTGCTGTAAGGATGTTTTTGAAAGTCTTAAAATCCAGGCTCAGATTAAAGGTGATGCAAGTGTTTTAACTCTTTTTGTTTTAGACGGCCACCTTGATTTATTGGATGCCGCAAGCACAGAACTCATTATTAAAAACATAAATAATTACATAAAGGACTGGCATTCAAAAGCCTTTGCCACAGACTTACCGATTGAAAAAATTAAGCTTACAGAAAAAGAAATACAAAACACACTTGAATACATAAGAAGCCTTAATCCTCATCCTGCTTCAAACTTTGGCTGGGACAACAGCGGCTTAGACGAAGAGCAGATTGATGTAGTTTTAAATATAGAAAAAATTCCGGGCCTTATTCAAAACGATGATTTTGCAAACGGAAAAATTAAGTGCCCCGATAATTCATACTTTCAGATTAAATATGCTTCAGGCATTCTTCCTGAGGTTCGCCTTTATAACGGAAGCTTTACAAACAAAAAGCTTTTAAACAGCGCAAAGGAATTTTTATGGGAGTTGCAGTTTAGGGAAAATACAATCGTGCTTCAGGGCTGTTCTATCGTAAAAAACCAGATGGAATTCTTTTTAAAAGGACCTGGTAACATTGTTCCATTAACCAGAAGACAGATTGCAGACCAGCTGAACGTTCATCCCTCTACAATTTCGCGCTTTTCTTCAAAAAAGAACAGTAAATATCTTGAAACTCCATGGGGAACCTTTCCTGCAAACTATTTTTTCTCTTCGGGAATCGCATCTAAAGGCGGTAAAAAAACTTCTGCAGAAAAAATAAAAAACATTATGGCTTCCTACCTCGAAAAAGCGGAAAACCAGAACACATCGGATTTAAAACTCACCCGTTACCTTAATCAGAAGGGCATAAACATTTCGCGCCGCACAGTTGCAAAATACCGCAGTCAGCTTGGAATCGATAATTCATATAAAAGATAATCAGCTTTTACTCCCGCAGTTGTTTTTCCACAAAATCCTCATTTTTAAAATAAGAACTTTCTTATTTCCAAAAGGTTTCCCTTTTATCTCTAAATTCAGTATATTTTTAACATAAAATGCTATAAAGGAGGATCAACGTGTCTGTTGTTACTTTAAGAGATGTACATAAAGTATATCCAATGGGAAAAGAAAAAGTTGAAGCAGTAAAGGGTATCTCTTTTACTATCGATAAAGGTGATTTTGCTGCTATCTCGGGACCAAGTGG
>JAGCUI010000018.1 GCA_017962965.1 Treponema sp.
AAGAATTCATCAGGGCTTGGATTACAAAACTCCTGACGAAGTATACAAAGAAGGAAGTTTTCCTTCTGCTATCATCAAAAAGATGGCTGCATAAAATTCGTTATTTTTCAGACAAACTGTCTGGACAAAGGGCTTAGCTTAGAAAAAGCTTGCGAAAAGGAAAAATTAAAGGAACTTCCTTATGGGAAAAGTGTATGTCATAAACAGGGATTTTCTCCAGATTATGATACATCTAAAAATCGAAAGTTTGTATCTTTAGATGGTAAACAGGAATATGTTTTTAATGAAAATGGAGCTTTGGTTACAGATCCTGTTAATAAAGGGACATATAACTATTGTTCTCCAGATAATCTTCTTGGACATGCTACGCAGGATTTAATTCCTTGGATAAAATGGGGTACAGGTCCTGATGATCCAACTTCTAAAATCGATCGTTTATTGGTAACAATAACCTTTGGAAAAGTAAAATATACAGGCAATCTATATTAATATGAAAAAAAGAACACTAATAATTTTAATAGCCGTTATTTTATTGTTACCTTTTTTTGTTTTAATTTTATTGGGGTGGGAACCACGTTTAAGTTGTACAAAAATTTATTCAACAAATTATGACAATATGGATACCTTCTATGGAGACAATTATGAAAAGAGTCTCTTATTGCAAAAAGAACATAGTTGGGATGATATTGTAATTGAGGTTATTACAGGATCCAAAAAAGATAACCTCTATCAGACATATTTTCCAACTGGCATAGCTTTTAATTTTATAACAAGGAAAGAGCATGAAGAAGGAGAGTTTTCAATAAACAGAATAGAACTTAGAGACGCAAATAATAATTTACTTGATTTACATACAGAAGAATCTCTTCCGTTAGAAATTAAGTTTTATAAGTTTAGTGATATATATATGGGTGGAATAGTAACAAAAGATTTATATTATTTTAATGAAACTCCTGGGAAAAATTATAAAGTACTTTTAGAAATTCAGAATAATTTTACAAAAGAAAAACGAATTTTTGATATGGAACTTCAGTTATTTTTAAAATATTATTTTGGTTCCTGGAAATATTGATTAAAACTCATCATCCTTGCATTCTGAAAAAACTGTTTTATAATGATTTAACGAGGTTTGTATGAAGAAGATTTTTTTTATTATTTTTTCAATAGTCCTTTCAATGGGCCTTTTTGCAAAGGATTATACTTCCGAATTAAAGAGAATTACATCAAATACAAAAAATTATCACAGTGGTGATTACTGGTTTACATTTGATTCTGAAGGGACAGGAGCGCAGATTCTGGCTTATACTGGTAGTGCAAAAAAAGTAGAAATTCCATCAGAAATTGAAGAGCTCCCTGTGACTCAGATTTCAAGCTGGTATTCTGATAAAGCAGAAGAAATAAGGATCCCGTCAAAAGTTTATATTATAATGGAGCATGCTTTTGAGGAATGTAATCTGTCTAAAGTTACTTATGAAGAAGGAAGCCAGCTTGGTATTGTCGAAGGCTATGCTTTCGCAAAAAATAATCTTACAGAGATCAATTTACCTGATAAATTTATGATTATCTCTGAAAAAGCCTTTTGTGGTAATCCTATAAAAACGTTATTCATAAGAAAAAACTGGTATTTTTATACTAATTATTACAATGGAAAATCAGAGTTGACTGAGCTTGAAACAGTTGAATATGAAGATGGATGTACGAGAGTAGAAAACGAAATCTTTGCCGATTGTAAAAAGCTCAAAAAGGTTATCCTTCCAAATTCTATAGTTATGATTGGAGGTTCAGCTTTTAATAATTGTATATCGCTTACTGATTTTAATTTCCCTAAATCGCTCAAATATATTGGTCCTTCAACTTTTGCTGGTTGTATAGCCTTATCTTCGATTACTATTCCCGATGATATAGTTTTGGATTATACGAATGATTATGCTTCTTATTTTGATGAAGTAACTGATTATAGATGGCATTTTGATTTAGTTTCCTACTCACAATTTAAAGGATGTCCAATAGATTTTAAAACTGCCAAAAAGTTACGTGCTCTAGGTTTTAAAGAGGATGCTTTTTAAGCAGCACATATTCTCAATAATGTCATACAAGAATTTGTTCTTTTTTTTATTATAAATCTGAATATGGGCGTATTAAAATACTTCCAGATAGATGCCCACATTGCGGTTGTGATTGGAAATAAAAAAAGTAGAAAATGAAATTACGCCAGCGTTTAGGAATAAGTTTACGGATATATTTTACTTTAGCGCGATATAGTGTTTTTCTTGATGTCTTTTTATTTATGTTCTTAAGTAATCTTAGTGTTTCAGAAAATCTTTGTTTTATAATTGTTTTTGGTATTTTGCTTTTGTGGTTTATCTGGTGTTACTCTTTTAAATGCCCGGAATGCAACACAAGATTTTGTAGCTTCTATAATTATTTTTCAAAATACAAAACTCAAAATGTTTTTAGTACCCCTAAAAAATGCTCTTGTTGTGGCTTAGATTTTGATTCAGTGTAAAAATCATTGGGAGTAAAAATCTTTGATATTCAACGAATGCGATGTATACTTTTTCTAGAGGGATTTAGATTATGAAAATTCATCCAAAATTAGCTGTGGGAATAACTGCAATTCTTTATTCATTAATAGGGGATTTAATAATAGGAAATATTTTTGATATAAATGTATTTGATTATCCCGTTTTTTATATAACTGGCTTAATAATTTGCATATTAGTTTCATGTTTTTCTTCAAAGCGATATGACGGGGTTGAATGAATGTAGTTCAAGCTCTGGATTTTTTCAAAGGATTAAATCTATTAAGATACATCTAAGATTGGTATGTAGAAATGAAAAGGATATTGGATTTAAAAAGTAAGGAGTTAAACATGTTTGATATTACGATAAAAAAAAAGTCTGAGTTTTTTATTGTTTTCTTTTTTTGTTCTTTTATCCTGCTCATCTAAGGAAATAAAAACACCTTTTTTTACTATGGAGCTGAATGACAAAATAGATATTAGTGATGAAAAATTTTATTTATATATAAATTATGAAAATGATGATGAATTATTAATTTCTGGTTCTTATATTGTTAGTTATGCAAATGAAAAAATATGGATGCAAATAATTATTAAGCTGGATAAAGAAAATAATGAGTATTTAAAACAGTTAATTCAATCCAGAAAAGTAATTCTTCAGTCTGTTTCAATTGGGCCTCAACTATCAAAACCTTTTAAAATTTATGAATCTAAAGAGATTGATATAACTGAGTGTATTTGTGATGTAGGAAATGGCTGGTGTTCAGATAAGTTTGATTTTTATGTTAATACGAAAAATTCTACTAAAGGTATTATCTTTTTGAATATTTCTTTTGGAAATATTTATTCAACTTATATAGAAAAAGATGGATATATTTCACCATGGAATAAAGAAAAGATTAAGGAATATAAAGATCAGAGCAACCCTGGAATTCAATTTTATTACATGATGGAAGAATCAATTAAAACCATAAAATTAAATAAGGTTCAAAAGAAAAATCTTGAGGCAGTTGAATTTAATGAAGTTGAGTAATAAAGATTAGATTTTTCAATAGGAATGAAAAGAATGAATATTGCAATAATTATTTTGAGTATTAAAATTATGATAAATTTAGAAAATGTGATATACTATTGGTCGGAGGTTAGGTATGTCTGATGCACTTGCACAAGTAGAGGAACAAGTTCAAACTTTCTCTTTAGCAGAACAAATACAGTTGCTGAATTTTATAGCAATCAATATAAACAGAAAAACTTCCATTTTAAATAAAGAATATTCTGAAGAGGACTCATTAAAACAAATAAGAGAAGCTGGTTTAGCCACTGTATGGGAGAGTTTAAAAAATGACACGTGGTGATGTTTATATGATTGATTTTGGTATTCCTTATGGTAGTGAACCGGGAAGACATCGACCTGTTGTAATAGTGCAATCTGATAAAAGATTCTGTAGCTTTAACTCATCAAGTTATCACTGTAGATAAAATTAGATTTGAGAATAAACTTGTAAAACTTTCTAAAGAAATTTTAAAGAAAATAGAAAATGAACTTGATTATGTAATAAAAGATTAGAATTAATTAGAATTCTATTTCGTAAAACGATGTATACTTTTTCTAGAGGGATTTAGATAAAGTAATTATGAACAAAAAGCGTTTGTATTTGTTTTTCCGATTTATCTGTATTTTAGTCACTTATCTGATAGTCCTTGCCGTAATTAATTTTGAGGGACTCGCTCTATTACATCAAAGTGTTTTTATTCCATTACTATCTGTGTATTTGATTTTTACAATAATTTGTTTTATGACAGACGAAAAAAAATCAGAAAAAATTAAATTGATTATAGATATTGTTTTCTGCAGCCTGTTCTTTCTGGAAACAATTGTGATAGTGTTTTTAATGTTTCATGCACCTGGGGAAGCAGGTTTTGGGTATATTATTATATTTCAATACCTTCCTATATTTATTTTCTTCTTGTTCTGGCTTGTACAAGATATAATTAGATTTTACAAAAGAAAAACGAATTTTTGATATGGAACTTCAGTTATTTTTAAAATATTATTTTGGTTCCTGGAAATATTGATTAAAACTCATCATCCTTGCATTCTGAAAAATCTGTTTTATAATTTATTTAGTAAAAGAGGATTAATCGGAGGAAGCTTAAAATGAATAGATTTGTAATAATCCGTATATCGCTTGTTTTTGCAATATTAAGTATTGGCAGTCTGTTTTATTTGCCAGATACAGGAGGTGATGCCGTTAAATATGCTGATACAAAAAATGGACCGAAATTCCGAACATTTGAACATGAAGAACATGAAGTGACTGAATATGAGGAAGGCCAGTATTATTTAGTTGATGAAGAAGGTAATATTTCTAAAACAGATGCCCAGACCTGGAAAAAAAATTGGAGGGTGCAGATTTATGCCTTTGTTATAAAACTTATCTTTTTAGTGAGTTGTTTATTGTTTTTTGGATTAGGCTGGGTTTACCCCATGTTCAAAACTGCTGTTACAAAAAAGAATTATTTATTTCCAGGAAAAATCGGGGGATGATGGAAATGAAAAGAATGCAGGTTGTAAATGTTTCTTTTGTAATTCTTGTAATCAGTTTTTTTGGATTGATTTTTTTCCTAAAGCTCCAGACGGTGATGCTGTAAAATATGTCATTACCGAGAATGGCCCTAAGTTTAAGAGCTTTGGAAATGAAGAATATGAAGTTGAAGAATATAAAGAAAATCATTTTTACCTGGTAAACAGCGACAAACAAATCATAGAAACAACACAGGCAACCTGGAAAAAAAGACGGACGATGAGCATCATTAAACTTGTCATAAAAATCCTGAATGTACTCAGTAGCCTTACCTTTTTTGTCCTGGCCCTGTTTTACCCCGTTTTCAAAACCGTTTTAGCTAAAAGAGATGAATAGGTAAAGAAAATATCAGAGAGGAAGTAAAAAATAGTAGAAGACAGTCCTGCCAGACATAAAAAAATACCTGTCACTAGAGCAGAAATAAAAAAGTTACTTAAGATACTCAAAGAATGTGAGTTTTATGACAGGAAATCGAGCCTTGATGTTTCGGTACTTGATGCAAATAAATATGTTTGTGAAGTAAACATCAATGGAGAATATAAGGTTGTCATGCGTTATGATTATCCTTCTGATGATCCTTTTATGGTTCAAATCCAGCAGTTCCTTGTTAAAAAAACCGGTGGCGCTCCGAATCAGGGTAAAAGAGCCTGGAGGTTTTAAAAAAAATAAACTTTTTATTTTGATGACTGATTAATCAAACCTTTTGTCGAACGAAAAGCTGTGGACCTCGGCGACGAAGATTTTGTGAAAGTCGGGGTGGAGGGGATTTATAATCAGATTGAATTCGTGTTCGTATTCATAGGGCAGAACAGCTGACTGGACTTTGAGCATGAGTGATTTTTTTTCTTTGAGCCATCTGGTTCCGTATTCAACTTCGGAAATATTTTTGTTAAGTTTAAGAACTTTAAGAGAAAGCATACGGTCGGGTACGTAGATTTTTGCATAGGTCATGTCGTCATTTGTTGTATTGCCATTTGGCATATAGGTCAAGTTGATTGTTTTATTATTCTGTTTTGTGATAAAATGATTTACGAAAAAAACTTAACAGGAAAAAATATGAATCCAAAGGAATTTTTAGACTCTCAGAAAAAAAATATAGTTGAACTTCAGACCATGCTTACTTCGCATAAGGCAATTGCTCCCGAAGGTGGCGGGGATGGGGAAAAGGAAAAATGTGATGCGCTCGAATCCTGGCTTAAGGCAAATGGCTTTACAAACATCGAACGTTTTGAAGCTCCCGACAACCGCGTTAGTTCAGGCTCACGTCCGAGTCTTGTTGTTACAATTCCGGGAGTTGATGATTCAAGGCGTATCTGGGTTATGGCTCATATGGATGTTGTTCCAACCGGAGATTTATCTTTGTGGAATACGGACCCGTGGACTTTAGTAGAGAAAGACGGAAAGGTTTTTGGGCGCGGCGTAGAAGACAATCAGCAGGGGTTATGTTCTGCGGCTTTTGCGGCTCTTTATTATATTAAAAACGGGATTAAACCTGGCAATACTGTTAAGCTTTTGTTTGTGGCTGATGAAGAAAACGGCAGCGAATACGGTGCAATCTGGCTCATAAATAACACAAATCTTTTTAATAAAAATGATCTTGTTTTTATTCCCGACGGTGGAGATTCAGAGGGAAGAACAATCGAAATTGCGGAAAAAAATCTTTTGTGGCTGAGCATTCATGTTATGGGAAAACAGACTCACGGAAGCAGACCAGATAACGGAGCAAATGCATGTCTTGCAGGGTGTGCCCTTTCCCTCAAGCTTCATAATCTTGAAAAGGTTTTTGATAAAAAGGACAGTCTTTTTGAACCGGACTATTCTACCTTCCAGCCAACCAAGCGTGAAAAAAATGTTGACAGTATCAATATAATTCCGGGGGAAGACCGTTTCTGTTTTGACTGCCGCATTCTTCCGTGTTATAAACTTGATGATGTTCTTGCTCAGGTGGAAAAATGTATTGATGAAGTTCAGAAGGAATTTGGCGTTAAGATTGAATATACAACGCCTCAGCGCTCGGAAAGTCCTGCCACAAGCGTGGATTCTCCGGTAGCACAAAAGCTTGCAGCCGCCATCCGTGCCGTGCATTCTCTTGAGCCAAAGTTCATCGGGATTGGCGGCGGGACAGTTGGTGCAGAGCTTCGTCGTAAGGGAATTGATGCTGTTGTATGGAGCACCCTGGACGATCAGGCACATGAACCAAACGAATACTGTATCATAGACAATCTTATAAAAGATGCCCTCACCTTAGTTGAGATATTTAAATAAGCTTATTTCGCATTGCGCTTTGTAATAACGGGTTCTAACGAATTTTAAGAAGAATTCCTAAGACGGCAACAGTAATCAAAAGCTGTAAAATCATGAATTTGATTAAAACCTGTGTCGGGGACCATCCGCGATTTTTTCTCATGTGGTCGTGAAGCGGGAATCTTACGTTTTCAAAAATCTTAATCTTAAAGAAGCGCAGAAGGAATACCTTTAATAATCCCATACCGCCGTTTACAAAAATCATTGTTGAAGTTGCAAAGAAGAGGAAAGGGTTTCCCGATGCCATTACACAGATTCCAATAAAAAATCCGAGTGCGCGGCTTCCTGCATCTCCCATAAGACATTTACTTGGATAAGCATTGAGCCAGAGATATCCCATTACAACACCAGCCATTGTAAAAATCATCAAGGCCCAGTTGGCGCCCGGTGCAAAGTGAGGAATCAAAAGATATTCTGCAATATCAATATGTCCCAGAATAAAATAGAAAATAATTCCGAGTGTAAGTAAAGCGATTGTAACAAGGGTAGAAGAAAGACCATCTACACCGTCTGTACAGTTTGTTGTATTAATAGAAGCCCATAAAACAACAGAACAGATGATTACATAAACAGCAGGATGAACTGCAATCTCGTGAGAAACAAAAGGAATCCAGAATTTTACAATTCCATCAGGAGAAGCTTCCTTTAATCCGTAATACAAAATCAAAGAGGCACCAATACTAATGATTAAATCGAGTGCACCTTTTAAATATTCACCCCAGCTTGTTGTGCTTCTGTCATCAAGATAACCTGTGAGCATTGTTACCCATGTAAGCACGATAATCAACGCACGTGTCCAGGTAAGAGGAACTACTAAGAGGCTGATAATTACAAACAAAGTGATGAATACAACGCCGGC
Source organism: Treponema sp. (assembly GCA_017962965.1). Classification (GTDB taxonomy): domain Bacteria; phylum Spirochaetota; class Spirochaetia; order Treponematales; family Treponemataceae; genus Treponema_D. The sequence goes on from JAGCUI010000018.1 coordinate 8,271, forward strand.
TCCGGTTGGTTTTCCCTTTGCTGCTTCTGCATTTTCTTTAATTGTAAATTCACGGCCTCTGTCGTGCGGAAGTCTGTCATAAAATTTTGGAATAAGTTTATAAGCAGAAAAATATCCTGTGTATAAAGCAACCGAAATAAGTACGGCATAAGAAGTTAAAAGTCTTGCAGGTCCCCAGAATTGCTGAAGATACATACCCAAATAGTACAACATAAAGTAATCCTCTTTTACTAGTAAGAAATGTGAGGCATAAGAGTATAAATCATTACAACCTCATGTTTATTACAATAATCTATAAATTCATCGTCGCCGGAAGTAAAGCCTGTTTGAATGATTGCTTTAACACCGCTGTCGACTAATTCCTTAATTGAATCGCAAAGAGTTACAGAAGAATCGCAAACAATTAAGTCTGCAGGTGAGTCCGAATTCTGTTCTCTTGCTATTATTTCTTTTGCATCCATAAGTGCAAAGTCTACTGCTTTTTCTGCCGATTTACATGCCTGTGCAATTCCTGTAATTGTATTGTTTTTGAGTAATACGCAGGAATAAGAACGGGCACCCATTGCCAAAAGCATTCCAAAGGCCATTTCATCTGTTAAGTACTGCGAAGGTCTGTTTTTTGTTTTTACATACCAGTGATCAAAAATAACAGAATCCTTTGACTGGAAAAGCATACCGCCGTTTAAAAGTTCAAGCTCGTAAGGAGAGCAGGAAATTTTTGCAGTAGGGATGAGTCTTATATTTTTATTTGCCGATAAAATCTGTCTTGCTTCGGGTGTAAAATCAGGGGCAACAATTGCAACAAAGTTTCCTTTTACAATTTCTTCTGCCGCTGCTTCATCAACTACAGAGCTGCAACCCAAAGTTACATCCTTGATTGTGTTTGAATCATATTTGTAGGTGTTCATAAATGAGTCGTGAACGTTGGAAGAAAGTGCTGCACCTAAAATCGATTTATATTTGATTGCGATTGTAAAAACAATGCCTGTTAATGGCGTAAACTGAGTTGTAAAATTATAGCCTTCGCTGTTCTGACTTTTTACCGTATACTGATTTTTTAAATTTTCATAAAGTGAACTTATCTGCTCCCAAGCAAGGGAAACATCAGAAATAATATTATAATTTAATTCCTTTCCCGAAACCTTTCTGAATCCGCTAACGGCTCCTGTGTCATTCGGGAATTTATAAAGACAGGAATTCTGCTGTGGATTTGAACCGCCGTGCAATGGAAGCTGTTTTACAAAAGGGAACGAAAGATAATTCGGAAAATCCTTTGTGTAATCAAGGTTAGACTGAAGTGAAAAATAAATGCCTGAATCATAAGCAGAAATAAGGTTGAGTGCCTTTGAAGCAAGATAAAGACGGAATTCCTTTGTAATGTTGTCTGTCCTTAGCTGAATCATCGCTTCTTTATAATCTGCAGGGTCTGTCAAAATGAGCACATTCTGATAATTCATAAATGAGCTTCTTAATATGGAAGAAATATAAAAATTCTGTGGATTTGCAATGCTTGTAATCCCCTGTGAAGAAACATTTGGCGCAAGGGAAGGCATAATATTCATGCACACAAGATAGATGTTTGATTTATCCTTGGATTTTTTTTCATCCTGCTCGTTAATATTTTTATAATCAGCTCCAAGAATACGCTGAATGAGGGCAGAAGAATCGTTTAAGTAAAGTCCGTTTTCTATGAGGGCCTGCTCTCTTGTTACAGGAATCTTTTCTTTTTTTAAAAGATCTTCTGTTTTATTGGCAGAGAGAATTGTCCATCCGGATTCAGAAAGAAATCTGGCAAAATCAAGAATGTTTTCATTTTTTTCAACATGAATGACTGCGCATTTACTCATACATAATAGTTTAGCAAAAAAGTGCACAATACACAATTCAAAAAAGAGAATTCTATTATAAGGCGAATTCCCATAGCGTGAGTATTCTGATAAAATAAAAAAATGAAAATTCAGGCACAAAAAGGGCAGTTACAGGGGCACATTGTTGTTCCAGGTTCAAAAAGTCATACAATCAGGGCATTGATTCTTGCCGCTATGGCAGAAGGTGTTTCCTATATTAAAAATCCTCTTCCAAGCAACGATTGTATTTCAACTTTAAATGCAATCCAGAAAATTGGCGCAAAGCTTATTAAAAAGGAATTCCAGGGTTCAGAAGAAGTTTGGGTAATTCAGGGAGCAGGAAAAAATCTTCATTTACCCGAAGGTCCCATTGATGTTGGAAATTCTGGCTCTCTCATGTATTTTTTGTGCCCTGTGCTTTCTACCTTGAGCGGGGAGTGTCTTTTTACCGGGGATGAATCAATCTGTACTCGTCCTGTTGGTCATCTGCTTGATGCACTTGCTCAGTTTGGGGCTAAGGCAGAATCAGTTCAAAAGCCTTTGTGTCCGCCTTTTAAATTTTCAGGACCGATTGATATTTCAAAAAAACTTATAACAGACGGAAAGCTTTCCCAGTACATAAGCGGGTTTATGATGGCTGCAAGCCGTACCAATGGTGTTTTGAATATGGAATTAAAGGATCCAAAAGAAACTCCATACTTAACTATGACAAAGCTCTGGCTTGATTTTGTGGGCGTGGAAAGTTCAATTTCTTCTGATTTTAAAAACATCAGCGTAAAGGGGCCGGTAGAGATTAAGGGCTTTACAAAAAGTATTCCTTCGGACTGGGAGGGAGTTGCTTTTCCTTTAATTGCCGCTTTAATTTCCAATAGTACAGTTACCGTAGATAACATAGATTTTTCAGGCAGCCAGGGTGATGATAAAATTGTAGAGGTTCTTTCTTCTGTTGGAGCCGATATTACCATGGATAAAGAAGCACAGACTTTAACAGTAAAAGGCGGTTCACTTCTTTCTACAGAATCGCTTCCGAATAAAACCCTCACTGTAAATATTTCATCTTTCCCTGATGCAATCTGTGCTCTTTGTGTTATGGCCTGCTTTATAGAAGGAACTACAGTTATTACAGACGTAGAAATCTGCCGCAAAAAAGAAACAGACAGAATTGTTGCCATGTGTTCAGAGCTTACAAAGCTTGGTGCGGATATAAAGGAAGACGGCGACAGTGTGATTATAAAAGGAAAGCAGGGTGGAGTTCAGCTTCATGGCGGAACAGTTGAATCATACAAGGATCACAGAATTGCAATGAGTATAAGCTGTCTTGCACTTGGACTAAAATCGGGAGAATCTGTTATAATAAATGATGCGGAATGTGCCAGTGTTTCATTCCCTGAATATTATGAAAAAATGAATAAACTTGGAGCCGGATATAAGTCCTTATCCTGAACATCCTGATGTGTGCAGAAATTAAAGAAAACGAAGAATACCTACAGTCTCAATTAATAACTTACATAGGAAATAAACGCGCTCTTTTGGATTTTATAGGGCAGGGTGTTCAGATTGTTCAGAAAAAGCTTAAAAAAGAAAAGCTTTCGTGCCTTGATATTTTTTCGGGAAGCGGAATTGTTGCCCGTTTTTTAAAGCAGTATTCTTCGGAATTAAAGGTAAATGACCTTGAAGAATATTCTGTAATTATAAACCGCTGCTATCTTTCAAACCTCACATCAAAAGAAAAAGAAAAATTACAAAAATTACATGCTTCTCTCATTAAAAAAATAGATGAGCGTATGGAGCAGCTTCAAAAATCACGCGAGGATGGAACTTATAAGCATCCGGGTTTTATTTCCGAGCTTTATTCTCCGCTTGATATTCAAAACATTCAGCCTGAGGAACGCTGCTTTTATACTCCGTACAATGCAAACTACATTGATGTTGCCCGCCAGCTCATACAGACAGAAATTCCGGAAGAATACAGACACTTTTTTATAGCACCGCTTTTATCTCAGGCATCCATCCATGCGAATACAGCCGGCATCTTCAAGGGCTTCTATAAAAACTCTAAAACCAAAACCGGCCAATTCGGAGGAAACGGCAAGAACGCCCTTACCCGCATCCTTGGAAAAATCGAACTGCCGTTTCCTGTATTGTCGGCACACAGCTGTCCGTTCACCGTGTACCATCAGAATGCTAACGAGCTTGTAGAAAATCCCGACTTAGGCTCCTTTGACCTGGCTTATTTTGACCCGCCTTATAACCAGCATCCGTACGGCTCAAATTATTTTATGCTCAACCTTATTGCAAAGTACGAACGTCCAGATACACAGAATATAAGCCGGGTTTCGGGTATTCCAAAAGACTGGAACCGTTCTGCCTACAACAAAAAAAAGCAGGTTTCCCGGGTTTTCTTAGACCTCATCAAAAAAGTTGATGCCAGGTTTGTTTTAATTTCTTTTAATTCAGAAGGTTTTATTTCCCGCGAGGTTATGCAAAAACTTTTGTCGGAATGCGGAAAGGTTGTAGTACTGGAATCCCAATACAATGCATTCCGCGGCTCTCGTAATCTTTCGAACCGTGAAATACATGTAAAGGAATTCCTTTTCCTCGTAGAAAAAAATTCAGAGAAAAATCAGAAACGCAGGTAAGCTTTTACCGGAAGGTGATCCGAGACACCCTCTCCAGAATAGACCTTGTACCCGTTCGGATATCCTTCAGAATCACACCAGAGGCTGTTTACACACGGCTCAAACTTTAAAAGAACACAATTTCCGTAAATAAAAAAAGAATCGATTTTTTCCCAGTTACCTTTAAAATAATAGCTACCACAATTAACATAATCGTTTCCTGTCTGGCCCAACCATGAGCACAAAACCGAAACGCTGTCTGTACATTTTAAGCTTTTCCCATTCAGCAGAACTTTAGAACCATCCTCGCTTTCGTCCAGATTGAATTCTCCAATATCCTTATTAAAATCCCCGCATATAACCACAGAAGAATTCCTGCTCTTTAATTCAAGTAGTCTTTGAACCAATAACGCTTCCTGAAACTGTCTCCAGACTTCAGAATCCTCTTGTCCATCAACCTTAGACTTCCAGTGATTTGCAAGAATCGTAAGACTCTTATCCTTCACCAAAACAGACACTTCAATTAAATACCGCAAGACTGGTTGTTTTTCCTTTTCAGTACGCACGTCCACACAATGAACGGTCATATCCCTTAGTTCATACTTAGACAAAACCGCGCATCCAATTGCACTGTTTTCCTCTTTTGCAAAACACGAATAGTTCCATTTGTTTCCAGCAGTCCAAGACTTTCCTGAAAGCTGATTACAAATGTCGTAAATTACACTTTCATTTTCAATCTCTTCAAGAACATAAACGTCCGCATCAAGTTCAACCAAAGCATTGCACAAACGCTCCAACCGCACAGAATACTTTTCTCTGTTCCACTTGCTGCTATCGCAAAAATTCGAATACTCCGAGCCGTCGAACTCAGCGTTAAAAAACGTCTGAACATTCCACGAAACCAGGCTTATATTCTCACTAAAATCCCCAACCTCATTGCCAATAGACGGCTCCACAGAACAGGCGCCAGTTATCAATACAGCTGCTACACACCAAAAAATCCAAAACCTTTTCATCTTCCATACCTCCATCCCAGAAAAGTTACTTGCATTTCCTGTATGTAATATAGACAGACTTTAAAGATTTCGGACCATTTTTGAGAAAAAAAATTGAAAATTTTAATAAATTATTGTTCTGTTACGTCAAATTCTACACAGACATAAACATAATGATGCTGATCGTTATTTTTACCATAAGTGTCTGATAATCTGCCGGACCATATAGTCCAACCGCCGGTTGTACGGGCAGAGGCTTTATTCTGGTATCCACAGGCCGGGATATTTTTTGTTGCTTTTATGGTACGGAGACTTACTTCAATATTATGATCCCCACTCATACAAGAACCACCTCGGCGCTCCATATCTATTGCATGTAGTATAATTGTTTCACTTGGAGAGTAAAATGTTCTTGTATATTCTCTATCAACATTTTCTGTACTTGCCATGTTAATCCAGCCGTCGGCACCAATTTTATTTAATTTATTTTTCGAACTCCATCCCCATATAGTGGTTGAGTCTAGATCTATTTTTCCATTAAGATTAAAGCTTCCTTCTCCATCATAACCACCAACAACCATATAGGCATTTCCTATTTGAGGACCAGTACGCCTGTAGTGGAGGGTAATAGGTTTAATCTGACCTTTAACGTATTTTGTTGTTATTTTAGTTTTACAGTACTGTCTTGTCTGTATGATTACGAGAGTTTGCACAGTATCACAGCCTGCATCAAAGCTTGTTGTAGCATCCTTAATAATATCGCCATCTTCTTTTCCTTTATGAACGGTAACTGTATTATCTTTATTTCCAGGTTGTACGCGGCATTTTAATGTTTCGTTTGTGAGGTAACTGAATTTAATTATTCTAGGATCTGCTTTAGTATTACCCGAACCGCTTTCTATATCAGTGCTGGTTATTTTTACTATATCAGGCTCAGAAAGAACACCCTGTATGAAAATATCTTTTTTAATTTCTATATCTTTATATCCAGGTTTTGAAACTGTGATGTTAAGATTATGAGGTCCGAGTTCAAGTTTATATTTGCCTGAATTATCCGGATTGAGGTCTGAATCATTATCATCAACTCTTACTGATTCACCTGTACCAGCAGCAATTTCCAGAGAAGCATAACCATAACCATTATTTGTAAGAGTAAGATCATAAGTTGTGTATGAAGTTACAGGTGCATCTGATTCGGTTGTATCAATTCTAGTTGTTGTATTAGTTGCATATACGTAAATATTTGGATTACTTAATGGGGTAAGGACTTTGACTTTTTTTGTGATAGTCATATCGTTAAAACCGGATTGTTTACTTGTAACTGTAATCGTGTATTCACCCACAGACAACTCTCCGGACAGGGAACCGGTAAATGTAGTATTTCCGATTGAACCGCTTATTGAAGCTCCACCCTGTGCAGAAATTGTGTAAGAAGCTTTTGAAGAAGAATCTGCTACTTCGATATATTCAAAATTGCTGCTATCAACCGTACCGTTAAGTCCCGGAGAGAAAATAATATCCGCAGGGGCAGCACATTCAGATAAGCTTAACCATAGTTTGTGATATGTATCTTCGCTGGAATTTGAATCTTCTTTTTTATTATTTTCGCTGTCTATATATAAATAGCCGTTTGTTTGTTTTATATCTTTTAAAGAAAAATCTTTTATTACATCTCTAAGCGGATCATATCCTGCCCAGGAATCAAAAGTTTCAAATCTGGCCGATGAAGATTTGGAATTAAAGAACAGATAATAATCTGCAGGTACTCCATATTCATTATAGTTGTTTTGTGAATAATCTTTTGAACTGTAAGTTCTTACATCTTTTTTTGTTCCACCTAGAACATAAAGTTGTATTTTACCTTTGTATTTTGTGTTATGAGAAATATTGATTTGTGCTTTATAAAGCTTTGCTGTAATCTGCCTGATTCCAACACTAAAATTCTTTTTAATCTTAAGTGGCTGGCAGTGTTCCTTTGTTATGTTGATTTCCAGGGTGTGTTCGCCGTCATCCAGGGTTCCGCTTAATTCTGCAGTGGTATTATCAATAGTAAAAGTAATTGTTGAGTCTTCATTTACGCTGTTATCAATTGAATATGTACAGTTCTCAGAATTGAGGTAACTGTACTGCATTATATCGTAATTAATGCCATGAACCTTTTTGGTTCCGTTTTTACTTGCGTTTGTTGTAAAATCTGGGTCTAAAAGCTTTTTGGTTACATAAAGATTTTTTGTAACACTTGCGGGGCGTGCACGGTTTTTTGAGGCTGTAGCAACAATTGTATTAAATCCGTCCTGTAAGGTTATGCTTGTTCCAGCTGTTGCTCCGTTTAATTTAACATCAAGCTCAGAAGTAAGGTCTGTTTTCTGGATATCTAAAGAAAAACTGTCTCCTGTGTATTCTACAACTTCGTAAGTGTCTGAGTTTGCATCTTTTTCTGCAGTAAGATTATTCAATGCGCCGTTTGAAGAAAAAATAATTTCGGGTTCTGTTACATAGCAAAGCCCGAGTGCTTCTGAAGTAGAAACTGTTTTACTTTTTACACCTTCCGGGCTTATGGCTGTAACAACATATTCATACTGGAGGGATGGTTCCTGTTCATCAAAATAATAAATAAATTCGCCTGATTTTCCGGTTGCTTTAGACTGGTCTGCTTTTACGTCAGCAGTTGCAAAAAAAGAACAATTCTGAGCAGAGGTTCGTTCGTAGCAGTCAATTCTATATGTTAAGTCTTTATTTCTGTTATAAGTTGTATCAGGCATATCAAAGTAAAGGCAGTGATAGCCGGTTGAGTCTGCAAATTCAGGATTTTTTAAATTCCTTGGCTTATCCGGTGCAGAAAACTGTTTAAAACTATATTCATAAGTTTTTGTTTCTGCATAAGAAACACCATGTTCTTCTTTATAAAATGTAAAGTAACCTTCGAGTTTTAGATTTTGTTTTTCTGTTTTGTCGGGAAGTTTTGCACTTAATGTAAGGATTGTGTTGTCGGAAGATAATTCTGCAGATTTTACTTTTGCAATTTCCTTTTTTGATTCATCGTCTTCTTTGAAAATTGTAAAACCTGCTAATTCCGGATTCTCTATTTCAATTTCATATGCATTTGGGTTTATAAGAAGAACCTGGATTTTAATGGGTTCAATTGCCGAAACATTTCTCTGACCTTTATATACGGTTGTTTCAGAAGTAACTTCAACCCTTCCAATAGTTACTGCTTCTGACCAGTAATTAAGATATTGTTTGATTGGTTGTGTGTTACCAAAATTACATGATAAAAATGCAGTGACTATGGCTGCAAGTATAAATAAACTTAAAACTCTCTTAAATTTTGTCATAATACCTACCTAATTATAAAAAATATCATTTTCTATAGGTAGAAACACTACCTAAAATGGTAGTTTTTTAACAAAATTTTAGATTATTCCAAGAACTCTTGCATTCCAGACGGCCTGAGTAACGGAATTTGATTCGAGTTTTACATATAGTTTTTTGATGTGGAAGTTTACGGTATTTTCGCTTATGAAAAAGTATTCTGCAATTTCTTCGCGGGATTTTCCCTGTTCCAAAAGCTTTAGAATTTCAATTTCCTTTTGATTAAATGTGGCGTTGTTTTTTAATTCGGCCTTTAAATAGCGCGGATGACTGATTGCCATTTCACGGGTCATTTCCAAAAGCTTCATTAAAAATTCTGATTCACCCTTTTGTTTTATATAATCAATGAGGACGTTTAAAATTGCACAGCCTTCATCTGCAATAAGGCGGTAATATTTTCTTCTGTGCGCTATTTTTATTGCGCGGTCGAATGCTTCAAGAGCAAGGTCTTTTTTTTCTGCGCGGTAAAGTGTTATGGAAAGAAGAAGATCAATTTCGCATAAGTCCATATGGCGTTTTCCGGCTTCTAAAAGGGGTCGAAGCTTTTCTACAAGTGCAATCATTGCAGTATGATTATTAAAGATAATGTAGCAGCGTAGTTTTACAAGATAACGGTAGGTATCAAGCATGTTAAAGTCTGAAAATTCATCCGGGGCTTTTGTTTTATACCAGTTACTTACAATTGAACGCTCGCCTTCGTAAAGGGCAGTCATTACTTCTGCAGAATCAAGGTTGTAGGAAAATTCTGCTTTACCTGTTTCTTCTATATAACGTTCAATGTATCTGATGTAGCTTGCAGGATCTACGGATTTTCCGTGGGCAAGAAGAATCTTTGTCTGAAGGTAAAGGGCTGTAAATAAAAGACGGTGTTCGGAATCCTTATCAAATTCTTTTATAGTTCGGCTTACAAGAACTTCTGCGTCTATAATGCGGTTAATCTGATAGTAATATTCTGCAAGACACTGACTGTAAATTGCAGGAGAAACATTGTTCTGGTAAAGGGAAGCAAGGTAATCAACAAATTCTTCGCGGTGTTTTGGCAGGAACGGACTTATCCTCGAAAAGTCATTAAAGCCGTTTAATATGGAAGGGCGCCCGGCCGTTAGAGTAATGTTTGGTAAAGTAATTTTATTCTGCTTGAGGCATTTTAAAAGGTCAATAAATCCTTTCCAGGTAGCTTTAGGATGAACAATCAAAAGTCCTATTTTTATATAATAAAAAATCTCACCTTCCGGCAGGCTTTCTATAAATTTATCTGCCTTTTCAAGCTGCCCGTCCATAAAAAGATTTAATGCAACACCGCACGCAGCTGTAGGGTACTTTTTTATGTCGTCCATTGTAAGGGCATAAAAAGATTCCCTGTCTCTGTGCATGTCATTAAGATAATAATTCTTAAGAAATGAATAAACTCTGTTCTGTAGCTCTTCCGGTGTTAAAAGCTTTTCTGCCATATTTTACACATTAAACTTAAAGAACAAAACGTCGCCGTCCTGAACTTCGTAGTCTTTGCCTTCCTGGCGGTATTTTCCGGCAGCTTTGATGGAAGCTTCGTCCTTGTACTGGCGGAGGTCATCAATTGTGTAGGCTTCGGCACGAATAAATCCTTTTTCAAAGTCTGTGTGGATAACGCCTGCGGCTCTAGGTGCTTTATCTCCTGCGTGGATTGTCCATGCGCGGCATTCATCCGGGCCTCCGGTAAAGAAGGTTCTTAAGCCCATAAGGTGATATGCTTTTCTTGCTAAAACTGCAAGGCCGCTTTCCTTTAAGCCAACGCTTTCCATAAAGTCTTTTTTATCTGCAGGGTCTGTAATTTCTGCAAGGTCTGCTTCGAACTTTCCGCAGATTACAACCACTTCTGATTTTTCTTCGTCGGCATATTTTTTTACGATATCAACGTATTTGTTTGTTCCGTCTGCGATTGTGTTTTCATCTACGTTTGCAACATAAAGAGTTGGCTTCATTGAAAGAAGGAACATATCATAAATTGCATTTTTTTCATCATCTGTAAGGTCGGCTGTTCTGGCACATTTTCCGTCCTGTAAAAGAGGCTTGATTTTTGCAACGGCTGAATTAAACGGAGCAAGCTGTTTTTCTGCTTCTTTTCCAAGTGCACGAACTGTCTTAATATTTTTTTCTTCGCGTTTTGCGATTGTGTCTAAATCTGCCTGGCAGAGCTCCCAGTTGATTGTAAGAATGTCGCTTTCGGGATCAATAGGGGCTGCTTCGTTTGCATTATCGCGTACGTGCATGATATCAGGATTATCAAAGCATCTTACAACATGTGCGATTACGGAACATTCACGGATGTTTGCAAGGAACTTATTTCCAAGACCTTCGCCCTGGCTTGCACCTTTAATAAGACCTGCAATATCAACAAACTTTACTGCAGCAGGTGTCTTCTTTTTTGGATTATGAATACTTGCCAAAAAATCAAGGCGTTCATCAGGTAAATCTACAATGCCGATGTTTGGATCGATTGTACAGAAAGGGAAATTCTCTGCCGCAGCAGGTGCCGCTGTAAGAGCCGAAAAAATAGTAGATTTACCAACATTTGGTAATCCGACAATACCGCATTCAAGTGCCATAATTAACCTCTATAAAAAATTTATGCCTGAGTTACTGCTTTTGCCAGCTGATCTGCACAGCTTGTGCTTTTAAAACCGCAGGTGTTTCCCTTGAGCTTTTCTGCAATTTCTTCTGCCTTCATTCCTTCGCAGAGCTTTGCAATAGCCTTAAGGTTTCCGTTGCATCCGCCTGTAAATTTGATGTCCGAGATTGTTCCGTCATCTTTTTTTTCGAATGTTATCTGTGTTGCGCATACACCGCTTGGTTTAAAAGTAATCTGCATAAATAATCCTTTTATATTTTTTTCTATAATATTGAATTTCGGGGAGTTCTTCAATAATATGGAAAATAATTCATCTTCATCGTCGTCGTCATCGTCTTCTCCGTCAGGAGGCAGTAGTGGATCTAGTTCTGGTGGAAAATCTTAATTTATAACAATTCGCATGAAGATTAATTATTTAATCTTCATGCATAGGATTAAAAATGAAAAAAGTATTATTCATATTTCTATTTTGTTTATGTTCATTTTTGACTGCAAAAGAAAAGACAATAGAAAAAAGTCTTTCGAATCCGGTTATTGTTGAAAAGAAAGCCAGGCAGGAGCATAAATTTATTAAAGCAAACGGGATGCTGTTTCTTAAAGGGAAAATAAAAATTGAGAAAAATATTTCAATTCCAATTGTTTTTTTAATTGATACAGGAAGTGCTACTTCTTCTCTTATTTATGATGGAACACAGGAATATCAGGATTATTTTAATTATGTGATAGATGGAATAGATTATTGTATGTGTAATGTTGAATTTGAAAGCTTTCATGTTAATAATCTTTATTTATATAAAAATACTTCAAGTGCAAAAGAACTAAAACAAATATTTTCGGATACTCCATTTTTCGGAATTCTTGGTAATGATGTTTTAATGAATAAATCTTTTTTCCTTTCGATTACAAAAGGATATTTTAAATGGATTGAGGGATTTGAATTTTCAAATAAAGATAAAGTAATTGTTCCTTTATTAGACAGAATTCATTCTAAGCGTGGAACCCTAGATTGTTATCAATATACTATTTATATTCAGGATGATTATTTTAAAAGTGATGAAAATGATGTACCGGTATTTGGATTTTTTAATTCACCTGATAATTCAAAATCAAGATATTACATAGATACCGGGACTTATTACATTGCAACAAGTTTATTAGATTTATTCTATCAGGTAAAGAAACATAATTATCCTGCGATTTTTTATAAAACAGAAATTGAAACAAAGACAGGCTTTTGTCTTATAAAAGATGCTGATTACTTAGGAAAGCAATTTAGTGAATTATCTGTATGTGCCGGTTATACTCCTGAGTTAATAAAGAGCTTTGGTAATCAGATACTTGGAGCCTTTGATATTTATTTTGATAAAGAAAAAACAAATGTTGTTCAAAAAATATATTTATCTCCAGTAGACGAAAAGGACTATGAATCTTATAGAGAAGAAAATGATAAATCTTATTATTTTCATTCAAGTACTTATGGATTTAAGTTCTCAACATTGAATGGACGAGTAAATCAGAAAGCTTTTTTAAATGAAAAAGAAATGATTAAAGAACTTGAGACAGGAGATATGATAATTTCAATTAATGGAATTCCTGTGGAGAAAGTAAATGAGTTTGAGTTACCCGATGAAATAACAATTCAATATAAAAAAAGAAGTGGTAAGGTCAAAGGAATAAAAGTTAAGAAAGTAAAACTTAAATAATACCGGAGATACTGTTTTTATTGTTGAAAAAGAATAAAAATCATGCGTCTTTGAGCTCTTCGAGTTCTTCGATCTCTTCTATGTCTTCTCCGGTTAAAGTGTTCAAAATGGAGCTTGTGTCGCTGAAGATGTAATTATTGAATTCTCGGATTACGCTTGAATAGTCTACTGTGAGTATTGACTGTGACGACGGAAGTTCTTTCTGAATCGAATCAAAATCGCTAAAAAGAATTCCTGTAATTTCCGGGTCCAGCTCTCCCTTATCTGTCATCTCTTTTATGATTCCTAAAGTTTGTTCTTTGGAGAATTGTCCCTTGTAGCTTCTGCTGTCGAACAATGCACTTGTGATGTCTGCTACAGTTAAAATGCGCTGGATTTGTGTAAGGTCATTTGCATCAAGTTTTTTTGGATATCCGGTTCCGTTTAATTTTTCGTGATGGCGGTAAATCGTCTCTAAAATATCTTCCGGAACAAGGTCTTTTAAAAGGCGCTTTGAATGGTTTACATGGTGCTTCATAATTCCCATGTCTTCGGGAGTGAGTTTACCCGGTGCTTCTAAGATTCTCTGCGGTGTGCAGATTTTTCCTATATCGTGTAAAAAGCTGCTTGTAAAAAGATTGTCCTTATCATCCTCTGAAAGTCCGAGCCTCTGGGCAAGGGCAAGAGCATAGCAGGAGGTATTTATAGAATGTTTTAAAGTCGATGTGCTTTTAAAGTCCAGAAGATAGATAATCAGCTTTAAGTATTCTGTCTGTTCTTCTTCTGTGAGCTTTATGCCGTTTAGAAAATCGTTTAACTCATCAGCGTAATCATAATCAACTATGCGCTGAATGATTTTATTGTCTTTGTTTGCAGCCTTAAAGGCCTCTACAACTTCGGGGTCGAACATGCCCGGTGCAATGGAATCTAAATCATCGGGGATTGTGCGCTCGGGGTTTCTGTAAAGATAATCACTAAGGCGCGCGGAAAAATATATGATTGATTTATAATCCTGCTGATAGATGAACTGTTTTAAATCTTTATTAAACGGCTCGTTAAAATTTTCTAAGGCTAAGGCTTCCTGTTTGAGCGGAGTCATGTAGGCAAGATAATAGCAGCCGAAGATGTATTTACTTTCTATTGATTTATTTCTTGAAAAAAACGAAATATCTGATTCATAGGGTGAATATTTAAAAGCGATGTCTTCGCGGAAAAATCCGATTGTGTGGAAATAACTTAAGATAAAAAGATTCTGAATGGTACACCTTGGATTAAGTTTATAATGCTTAACAAGATTTAAGGCTATAAAGGTTGTGCGCATGTTATGGGTAACGATTGTGCTGTTCATGTTGTAGAGCATGCGGCTTATAAGATGGATCAGAGAGCCGGGAGCGATGATGTTTTTTGGACTTTTTATAATATCCTTTTTTGTACCCATATTTTTTTTTCGGCTTATGTTTGTAAAATTATAACTTGTTTTGGAAGTCTCATCAGTTTGAAGGAATGAGCTTATTCAAAGTGTGATCCTTCTGTCTCCAGTTTTTGTCGACTTTAACCTGTAAATCAAGGTCGATTTTCTGAAGGTATATCTTATTAAGCTGCTTTGTTGCGGCAAGCCTTATTTCCTTAATTTTCTGAGCCCCTTTTCCGATTACGATTCCCTTCTGGCTGTCGCGTTCTACACACAAAAATGCGCGGATCCAGAGTTTTTTTCCTTCGTTACGGTGTTCAACGTCTGCAACATCAACATAAACTGCGTGAGGAATTTCATCCTTAAGACGATTGATTGCTTCTCCTCTTATTACCTCGCAGATTCTAAAGGTCAAATCCTGGTCGGTGTACAATTCTTCATCATACATCGGTTTTCCTTCAGGGCAGATGTCGTAAATAGCTTTTAAAACTTCATTAATACCTGTGTCTTTTTCTGCAGAGATTTCGAAAATTCGCTCTTCCGGAATTTCACTAAGGTTTTCTTTTATAAATTTTCTGATTGCAAGCGGCTTACTCTGAGGTAAATCTGTTTTATTAATTGCAACTATAACCTGTTTTTGAATTCCTTTTATTAAGGCTGATGTATGAACTTCTTCTTCGCCCGTTGTCCTTGTTGAATCAATTACATAAAGAACGGCATCAATTCCATCAAGCTGATTTTCCGTTACTTCACGCAGACGAAGATTTAATTTTTTTTCTGAATCATGATAGCCCGGGGTGTCTATAAAAATGAGCTGACCGTAAGATGTGTTTACAATTCCCTTGATTGCGTTTCTTGTAGTCTGTGGAATAGGGGAAACAATACTAACCGGTTCCTGGCAGGCTGTATTTAAAAAAGTTGATTTTCCTGCACTAGGGCGCCCGATGATTGCCACAACACCTGTTTTTATAATTCCAGTATCATTACTCTTAATTTCACTCATGATTTTATTATACCGTTTTTTTTATTTTGATGATATACACAAGACATTTCCATTTTTTTCTGTTATTATGGAAGAATGAAAGTTGCTATATTTTTTGGATCTAAATCCGACACAGACAAAATGAAAAAGGCTGCCGACGTATTAAACGAATTCGGCATAGACTACAAAGCATATATTTTATCTGCCCATAGAGCCGGGGCTTTATTAAAACAAACCGTAGAACAGGTTGAAAAAGACGGCTGCGAGGTAATTATTGCGGGTGCCGGTCTTGCAGCAGCGCTTCCTGGTGTAATTGCCGGAGAAACTGTAATTCCTGTAATCGGTGTTCCGCTTGAATGTATCAGCGAAAAATCTAACGGGCTTGGCGGAATGGATGCACTTCTTTCTATTGTACAGATGCCTCCACAGATTCCTGTTGCTACTGTTGGAATCGGAAACGCAAAGAACGCAGGATATCTTGCTGTACAGATTTTAGCAATTAAATATCCGGAATTAAAAGAAAAATTAAAGGCTTTCCGTGCAAAACTTGCAGAAGATGCAAAAGCGTCTGGTCTTGATGTGGCGCTTTAATCAGGAGACATCAGCTTTAATCAGGAGTAATTAAATGGATAAATTAAAGATATTATTGGCAAAGGGAAGAATATACGAATCAGTTTACGAGCTTTTAAGCGATGTAGGCATTTCTATTTCTCTTCCGGACAGAACATATTTCCCTGTAACAAATCAGGAGGATTTAGCATTCCAGGTTGTAAAGCCTCAGATTACAAGTCTTTTACTTGCAAATAACAAGGCAGACCTCGGATTCAGTGGAAAAGATTGGGTTTACGAAAACGGTGTAGAAGACAAGGTAGAAGAAATCATGGACCTTGGATTTGACCCTGTACGCATTGTTGCCGCAATTCCAGAAGCACGCGATTTTGAAAAAATCATCAAAGGGAAGGTTACCATTGCAACAGAGTATCAGACTTTGAGTAAAAAATGGGTAGAAGCTAAAAAACTCGATGGAACAATTTTCAGAACCTGGGGTACAAGCGAAGGCTTTGTTCAGGACACAGAAGATTCAATCGCACAGATTTTAATCGACAATACATCAACAGGTTCTTCCCTCCGTGCAAACCGCTTAAAGATTGTAGACACACTTATGGAAAGTTCAACAAGAATGTATGCTTCAAAAGAGGCCATGAAGGATCCTGCAAAAAAACAGAAAATCATGGAAATCAAAATGCTCTTCGAAACTGTTTTGAACGCACGCAACCGTGTAATGCTCGAAATGAATGTTTCTAAAGCTGATTTTGATAAGCTTATGAAGGGTATTCCTGCAATGAAGAGTCCTACTGTTTCACCTCTTTTCAACGACGACGGTTTTGCAGTAAAAATTGCAGTTAAAAAATCGGAGGTTCCAACCCTTCTTCCAAAATTGCAGAGTCTTGGAGCCAGCGACATAGTAGAATACGAACTTAGAAAGGTGATGTTATAACAGGGTGGGGAAAGCCTTCCCCTCGGCCGCACTTGCCTAAAATCGAAGAGCCGTTATAAAAAATGCATTGCATTTTTTAGGCTCATCGAAAGAAAGGCTCGCGAGATTTATCGAGCGCGTTGCGACCTACCCCTTCGCCTAGGGGTTCCACCCCTAAGACCCCGGGACCATATAAAAGGAGATTTTTATGAGAACAGCTACTGTAAAAAGAACAACCGGCGAGACACAGATTGAACTTACCCTCAACCTGGACGGAAGCGGCAAGTGTGATGTAAAAAATCCAATCGGCTTTTTTGACCACATGCTCAAGTCTTTTTGTAAGCACGGTCTTTTTGATCTGACTGGTACAATCAAAGGGGACCTGGAAGTAGACCAGCACCACACGATTGAAGATACAGGAATTGTTCTTGGCGAATGTTTTAAAAAGGCGCTCGGCGATTTAGCAGGAATCTACAGAAGCGGCTTTTTTATCTATCCTATGGACGAATCCTTGGTTCAGGCCGCAGTTGATTTTGGCGGAAGACCATACCTTGTAAATAACGCAAACCTTACTGGCATTCCTTTAGTAAGCCTTGGAGACGACGGAGAAGAAGCTTCGTTCCAGACAGACTGCTTTGAAGATTTCTGGCAGGGCTTTGTAAATGCAGCAGGCTGTAATCTCCACATAGATGTAATTCGCGGAAGAAGCGATCACCACAAAATCGAAGCTGCATTTAAAGCAGTGAGCCGCGCAATCAGGGCCGCAGTAGAAATTGATCCTCGCCGTAACGGCTCCATTCCATCTACCAAAGGTTTTTTAGTATAAATATGGATGAAATCATTGTATATACAGACGGCGGGTGCCACGGAAACCCTGGTCCTGGCGGCTGGGGTATTGTTGTAATTGCAGACGGAAAAACAAAGAGTCTTAGCGGAGGCGAAAAGCTTACTACAAACAACCGCATGGAACTCTCTGCCGCAATTGCCGCCCTTTCTGTAATCAAAAATACACCGTCCTTTGCCGGCCGCCACGTAACCGTAAACATCGACAGTCAGTATGTAAAAAACGGAATCACACAATGGATTCACAGCTGGAAGGCCAAGGGCTGGAAAACTGCAGACAAAAAGCCTGTAAAAAACCAGGAGCTCTGGGTTCAGCTTGATTCATTAAATTCATCTTTGGACGTAAGCTGGAACTGGGTAAAGGGACATGCCGGAATTAAGTACAACGAAATCTGCGACAGTCTCTGCCAGAGCGAAATCGCCAAATTCGAATAAATTCTTTAAGAATTTTCACTTTTTTTCAATTTTTTTCTCCAAAATGGTCCGAAATAATCAACTCGCGCATATATTATTGCATGAAGCAAATATATTTCGAGTTTATTTTTATCTGCCTCTTGAGTTTGATGGTTTTGGCGTGCGATGCTCCTTTGTTTTTGGATCAAACAACCTTTTGCAAAGAAACAATGATTACGCTGGAACTGCCGGTTTGGCCTCCAAGTGAGAACGGATCGGGGAGCCTCCTCTATCCTGAACTTGCGAACTGGATTGTAGAAGTTCATACTGCCTCTTTTACAGGCAAGTACGAGTGTGCACGTGGAGAAAAGATTTGTTTAAAGGTTTTGAAGAATGAGCCTCTTAGTGTTACTGCAACTCCTGTTTGTCTGGATGCTAAAGGAAGAAAAGTGTGCTTTTTTAAATGTGCTGGGTTAATACTCCCATATTATAAATTTTCTGAATCATCAACTCTCCTTTGGTTTAATGGTTTTTCAGCCCATTTAATGCAGTCGCTTTTTAGAAACGGAAAACAGCTTGGGTACGATTCTGATGAATTACGAAATTATATTTCAAGATTCAATTGGAACAAATTAGAAGCTTCAATTGATTCGAATTTAAAAAAGTGTCTTGAAGACCAGGGGTTTTACAACCCCTGGCTTTTAGACCAGACGGAAGTTTTAAACGGAATTGCCTACGGTTCTTTTAAAGCAAATCTCTTGAACATGAAGAATGTACTTAAGGTAGATACAGGGCAGAACAACGAAATTCTATCTTCCTATGTGCCCGAAAACGAAAATATTAAAAAAAATGCACAAATTTTAATAAAAAAAAGTGAAGTAAATGTGTTTTCAGATTATAATTTAAATGGAATAATGATTAAAGGAGATTCGGTACAAAAATTAACACTTGAGTATATTTCTTTACCGTTATACATTGAAGAATATGAAAAAACTATTGATACTTCTTTTTCCGATTGTCTTAATCCTGATGGTGTCGTGCCCTGGTGATGATAACGATTATGTGTTTAAGGCATCTGATACAGTTTCTGCAAAAATCGACAGCGCCAATATTCAATGGTATTATTTTTCGGAAGATGGTTTTACAGCCGTTCAGGGACCGAATTATGCTCCGGTAATTAACAAGGCTCCATGGACCGAAGCAATTAGAATTTCTTCTGCAAACAATGCATCATATAAAAATTCCAAAAAGGCATTTGCACTTGTAAACAGACTTGGTGTTTTATGCTTCGACGGTTCAAAGGTTTCTCTTGCAAAGGATGTAAAATTATTCCCGCAGAGAACTGCAGACAATCTTGTTTTTGTAGAAGGGGTACCGGTTTTTTCAGTTTATAAAAGCGCCTTTTTCAATGATTCAATCAATAATAAAGAATACAAGCAAAAAACACAGGACCATCTTTTTCTTTTACAGTTTGATGACCGGGCCAAAATCACTTATCCTCTATTAAACTGCGACAATCTTACAGAAGACCTTGAAGTAGAAGTAGTTGATTATAACTGGGACGGCGAAGTGTGGAATTGCTGCTTAAAAAATAACGAGCGCGGAAAATTTATATATCAGTATATAACAATCCGTCCCACAGCATCTTTGCTTTCCATTACACCTTCAAACGCTTCTAAAAAAATTGTTACTACAACAATCAGTCAGGATGAATTCAGGCAGACAGAAGCACAAAAGAGTTTTGAAACAGCACCAATGCAGATTCAGCAGCTCTTAGGCGGCTTTACAGGAAAAAATGCAGTTACAGTTGAAGTAAAGGAAGCAGGCGGAAAAAGCCCTGAAGCATATTCAAATAATAATAATCAGGCAAGAAACGAGCTTAAGGGAAAAGCAACAATCAGCGAAAACTGGTGTGCAGCCTTATTCCGCGACGGAACTCTTTATTTTCAGGGAGCACTGGACGGAAAACGTATTTTAAATGATGGAAACTGTATTGCAATGAGACTTCCAAAATTACCTTCCGGATATGCTTATCAGGATTTTGTAATTTCGGGGCCAACTCTTTATGCTTCGTGGGAAGAAACTTCTTTTTATGAAACAACAAGAAGCGGCTTTTTAGCAATAGATCTGGAAAACACCTTGTACGGTCAGTTTGAAGAAAATGAAATCGTAAATAACCGAGGTAAAAAGAAATGAAATTTATAAAAGTTTTTTCTATTATAATGTTGATTTTCCTTTCCTCAAATCTTTTTGCACAGGCAGCACAGGAACCAAAATCTGATGGCACAGAAACAGAAGCTTCTGAAAATCCTTTTACAAAACCATTCTGGGATAATTCAGATTTTTTTGTAGGCGTTGGTCCTGCAGTTTACATAAGCACAGGCTCTCAGACTAACAGTGCAGTTTCTCCTGTTGTATATCCTGTTTATTTTGGAATTATCTGGCCTAAGGATTACTTTTTTTCTATTCAACCTTCGCTCAGATTTTTTAATGGCTATTTTTATATGAAGAACGGAGAAATCTATCCGGCCGAAATTGAAAACAGAACCGCACTCGCTTATTCATTTTTAATAAATGTACCCGCAGTTTTTAAGGCAACCTTCTGGGAAAAGGTTAATGTTACTCTTTCTGCAGGACTTGGCTTTTTAATTCGCTTTGCAACTCTTGCTCCTGATGTAAACGATTATGATTACGGAGACACGGGAACAGCTGGCAAAGACCTTGCAGAAATTAACAAATGGTTCTGGGGCGGCGGACGCTTTATTTATCTTTCGCTTGGAGCAGACTGGCTTTTTAAAATTACCGATAATGTTCAGGTTGGTCCGGAATTTTCTATGTTCATCCCGCTTGGTTCATTGTTTTCTGAATTCAGTTTAAACGGAATGATTATTTCTCTTGGTTTAAAATTTGTATTTTAGTAATTAAGTTTTTCCTACCGGTAAAGGCATTTTGATTTATGGGCATTCTCACAGTTTCTGATTTTTATAAAAAATTATTCGACTCAAAGGTTTATAAAATCTCAATTGATGCAGGCTGTACCTGTCCTAACCGGGATGGAACTCTTGGTACCGGCGGATGTATTTTTTGCAGTGCAAGCGGGTCCGGGGATTTTACGGCAAGCAGAGCTTTAAGTGTAAAAGAACAGATTCAGCAAGCAAAAAAGCTTGTAGAAGCCAAGTGTCCTTCTAAAAAATACATTGCTTATTTTCAAAACTTTACAAATACGTACGGAAACCTTGATGAGATTTTTTTAAAATGGGACCAGGCTTTTCAGGAAGAGGGGATATGCGGAATAGCGATTGCCACCCGTCCTGATTGCGTGGGCCAGAAGGTGCTTACAAAACTTGCTTCTTTAAGCCAAAAAACTTATGTACAGCTGGAGCTTGGCTTACAGACAACGAATGAACAGACGGCCCGCTATATAAGGCGGGGGTTTGAGAGCCGGGCGTTCGAGCGGGCCGTGGAAGAGATTCACAACGCCTGCCCAAAAGTGCACATTGTAACTCACATAATATTCGGCCTTCCTGGCGAAACCCGGGACGACATGCTTACCACAGTAAAAAATGCTCTTGAATGGAAAACAGATGGTTTAAAGATTACGGTTTTATATGTGCTTAAAAACACCGACCTTGAAAAAGAATATCTTAATGGCAAGGTAAAAACTTTAGAGATGGAAGAATACATGAGTATTTTAGAAGAAGCCCTTGCTTTAGTTCCGCCCGGAGTTGTAATTCACAGGGTTACAGGAGACCCTCCAAAATCACTTTTAATTGCCCCTGAATGGACAAAAAATAAAAAGCTTGTTTTAAACCGCGTAAAACAGTTATTTTTGCATGTCGATTCTCTTTCTTCGAACGTCGTTCAGTAAATCTTCAAGCTCTTCTTTTTTATCTTCTTTAATGAGTGTTTCGATTTTTGTAATCTGATTTTTAAAATTTGAAATGTGTGCCAAAAGCTTTTCTTTGTTGCTTAAAAAAAGCTCGGTCCACAATGGAGAATTAATCATTGCAATTCTTGTAAGGTCTTCAAAGCTTCCGCCGCCAAAGGAGGTAATTTCTTTATCTTCTGCGCTTTCTACCATGGCCGAAGCAACTACGTGGCAGAGCTGGGAAGTAAAGCCGATTTTATTGTCGTGGGTGTTGCAGTCTGTAACAGTGATTTTTGAAAATCCCATTTTTTGAACAAGCTCTTTAAAAAACTCAAGATTCCTTTTGTGCTCTTCCTGGCTTATGCCTTCCGGTGTTTTTATGCTTTTATCTTCTATTATTATGTAGTTGTGATTGATAAAATATGAGCCGTTTGAATTTGAAAAGCCTTCTTTTTCTCCGCCTGCCATTGGATGGCCCAAAATAAAGTCGGCACCGCTTGGGCAGAGGGAGTCGTAATTTTCCAGATAGAGATTTTTTACACCGCTTATATCTGTAATTATTGCTTTGTTTTTAAAATGATTTTTATGTTCTTTGAGGAAGGAAACTGTTACATGCGGATAAAGGCAGATGAAAACAAAGTCACAAGCGCTTAAAAACTCTTCTGTCTGTTCTGGCAGAAAGGCCTTGTTTATGATTCCCTGTTTTTTTGCATCTTCCAGGGAAGCGGAATTTTTATCTAAGGCAAAAATCATCTGGTCGTCTTTTACAACATTTGATTTTAAAGCCTTGGCGATTGAACCGCCCATAATTCCAAGTCCGATTATTCCGTATGTAAAACCCATTTTCTTCCTCTTTTTAAATTAGATTTTTCTTCCGTTAATCTGGGCAATCTGTTCGAGCACCTTCATTACCTGTGCAAACTCTGTTGGATGAAGACTCTGTTCACCGTCGCACAAAGCTTTTTCAGGATTATTATGAACTTCGATGATTAATCCGTCTGTGTTACATGCAACTGCTGATTTTGCAAGATCACCTACCATCCATCTTTGTCCGCAGGCGTGACTTGGGTCTACGATGATTGGAAGATGTGAAACCTTGTGAAGGTATGGAATGATGCTTACGTCAAGACAGTTTCTTGTGTAATTATCAAAGGTACGAACACCGCGTTCACAAAGGATTACATTTTCGTTTCCGCTTGCCATGATGTATTCGGCAGACATAAGGAATTCTTTTACGGTTGCAGCCATACCTCTTTTAAGAAGAATTGGTTTTTGAACTTTTCCCATCTCTTTAAGAAGATCAAAGTTCTGCATATTTCTGGCTCCAATCTGAATGACATCAACATCATCAAAATATTTAAGCTGGCGGATATCCATAAGCTCTGTAACGATTGGAAGTCCTGTTTCTTTTTTTGCTGTTTTAAGGAATTCAAGTCCCTGTTTTCCAAGCCCCTGGAAGCTGTAAGGAGAAGTTCTTGGCTTAAAAGCACCGCCTCTGAGTAAGGTTGCTCCAGCTTTCTGAACATCTTTTGCAATTGAAATAACCTGTTCTTCTGTTTCTACCGAGCAAGGCCCTGCAATTACCGGAATTTCTTTACCACCGAATGATGTTTTCCCAACCTTTATGATTGTGTTTTCCGGATGGAATGAACGGTTTGCCATTTTATATGGTGCCGAAACGCGCTGTACCGAATCTACAAGCGGATTAGCGCTCACCTGTTCTGCCGAAAGTGTACTTGTATCTCCCAAAAGACCAAGAATAGTAAGATTCTGACCTTTAGAAAGATGAATGCCGAATCCCTTCTGTTTCCAGTCTTCGCAGAACTCGTTAATTTCCTCTTCCGAAATGTTTTTCTTTAAAGTAATAATCATAAAAAACCCCTTTGAAATAAAAAAAGGCCCTGCAGTTTTTGCAGAGCCTCAATAATTCACTGATTCAGCGAAACACCAACCACCCGTCCTAGGCAGCCGCTCTGCAATTTGCGTGAGAATAATAATAGTAATAATACGCATTGTAGAAGTTGTGTTTCATATATTACCACATTAATGAATATAAAAAAAATTGTCAAGAAAGTCTGTTTCAAAAGGAAATCAATTTAAAAATAGTTCTAAAAATATTAAAAATGCTCCCACAAAGAACCGGATTTTACTCCGCCTGAGAAGCCGTCCGCTTCGCTAACCCGGGTATTAAGGCGCAAGACGCAATCGGCACAATCGGCTTCAACGCTCCGTAAAACCCGAACCTTTGTTCCGCATTTTTAATCATTTCTACTTTTATTTCCCGCGGTTTTTGAGAATATAAATTGTATCAAAATAAAACCAGAAGAGTGTAAATCCAAGGTTACTAAGATGTAAATCAAAAAAGAAAATATCAAAAATTGATTTATTGGGATTTTATGATAAACTTTATGTACAAGGAATAAGGAGTGTTTTATGAGAAAAGTATCTGCTTTAATAATTGCTTTGATATTTGTGATTATACTTTCAGGATGTATGAGTCCTCCAAAAAATGATTATGAAACTTATAAAAAAGTAAAAATTCTTGCACAAGAGTTTCTTTCTCAGGGAGAATATATTGTCATTGATAATAATATTCCTCCAGAAAAAAAGTTTAATGAATGGGATTCTAGTTATACATTTTTTTGGACTAGATCATCTATTATAAAAATTGAAGTAGACGAAATGCAAATGAAAGTTTTTGTAAATGGTGCAGGGATTTCTTTTTATTATGAAGAGTTTGATTTTTCATCTGATAAAAACCATAATATACTCTTAACTAGAAAATAAAAACGGAGTCGTGTATGAAAAGATTTATTTGTATATTACTGGCTTTATTAATAACAGCCGTATCGTTCGCAGAAATAAAATGGATGACTAAAAATGAATTAGAAAATGAGCAGAAATATTATGATTATCTTACAATAACAGCTGCTGCAATAGTTGATACAAAAGACGAAGTTATAAAGTTGTGTAAATTAGATAAAGATTTGGATTCATACTCTTGTAGATATTTGACACTTGAGTCCCCTTCCAAAGTTTCTAAATACCGAATACTTTTTATGTATGCTGAACAGGGAGTTTCATGCATAGGAATAAGTCATTATACAAAAAACTCTTACATAGTTGAAAGTTATTTAATTCCTAATTAATGGAGTTGTATATGAAAAAATTAATCACAATTTTATTTGGACTTTTATTATTAGGTTTAGTATCATGCACAAACTCAACGGCCCAGACTCCTGCAAATACAGGTGGTAACGAATCCGGTGGTGGGGAAACAGGTGGTAGTGAAATTATAACAGACAAAATCGAAGGCTTTACTTTTTCAATAACAGGAAAAAATGCATATAAGACAGAAACAAAAATCCTTAAAAGTTATGATGACATCTTAAAATTTAACTTCGTTGAAAACTCTTTAGTTACATTAAATAAAGTCGGAAGCAATCCAAATAATTTTTCTTTATACTTACAATACATTGCTCTTGAAAATCATAGAAAAATAATATTTAGTTTTACTGATAATAAAATTACTCTTTATGATAACCCGAATACAAATGCTATAACTATTAATTCAAATACAGATATTAATAATAGCAAAACAATATCAATCACAATTGATTATACAAAATTATATTAGATATAATTCAACCTACTTCGTAATAATCAACTCTACTGCAGCATCCCACTCTTCCCATTTCTGGACAAGGTGTTCGTAGTAGTTGATTATCTGAGCATAATCTTTAGATTTTGTTTTGAATTATTTCATCAATTGTAAAGTAGTAAATCAAAAAAAGGAGTAAATAAATATGTTGTCAAACAAAAATAAAGAAGTTTTAGCAAAACGGAATTTATCACTTAAAGCAAAAGGATTATATGTTTTACTATTATTGTTAAAGGATCAAGGGGAAATTATTGATTTTAAAAATGTAAGTTCCCTTGTGAGTGATGGTAGAGACAGTATAACTACAGCCATAAATGAACTTAAAAAAAAGGGTATTCTGAGTATTGAAAGATTGAGAGATGATTATGGAAGATTTTACGAATCAGAATGGCTCTTTTAGATGAAGAATAACCCCAAACGGCCACCAATACGGTGGTCTTTTTATTTAACCTTACAAGTGCTATAAAAGAAAAATCATCCCTCTATTACCCCCTTCTTCTCACTTTTAAGAACATAAAAGTACTAAAAAATCCGCCCGCTACGCAATCTTCACCAAAACCCCATCATTAAAAATGCGGAACAAAGGTTCGGATTTTCGGAGCGTTGAAGTCGATTGTGCCGATTGCGTCTTGCGCCGTAATACCCGGGTTAGCGAAGCGGACGGCTTCTCGGGCGGAGTAAAATCCGGTTCTTTGTGGGAGCATTTTTAATATATGTAGTACCAATTTCCAGATTGCGAAGCGACACCAGTTTTATTTTGAATATACTTTTATAATTCTTAAAAAAGTTGTAAACTGACTCAACATTGCATTATTTAAGGAGGGTACTATGGTACCAGTTTTAATCAAAGATTTATTATCATCAAAACCGGACGGCCGTGAGGTAAAGGTATGCGGCTGGGTTCGTTCTGTTCGTGACTCAAAGGGTCTTGTTTTTATTCAGGTTAATGATGGAAGCTGCTTTGCAAATATCCAGCTCACTTTTGACCGCTCTAATCCTTCTAATAATGCAAATGTAAATCAGATAGAAGAAGAACTCAAAAAGCTCAACACAGGTGCATCTGTTCGTGCAACAGGAAAATTAACTGAATCTCCTGCAAGTGGTCAGGCTGTAGAAGTTATCCTCGAAGGCCTGGAATGTCTTGGTCTTTGTAATCCTGATGAATATCCTCTTCAGAAAAACAAGATGTCTATGGAATATCTTCGTGATGTTGCACATCTTCGCGGACGTACAAACACCTTTGGTGCAGTTTACCGTGTTCGTAACCAGATGGCTTATGCAATCCACTCATTCTTCCAGGAAAGAGGCTTCCAGTATATCAACGCTCCGGAAATCACCTGTTCTGACTGTGAAGGTGCTGGAGAAATGTTCCAGGTAACAACTTTGAGCATGGAAAAAATCGCAGAGCTTGGTGTAAAAGCCGGAATCGGTGGAATGAAGATCGAAGATGCTCACAAAATCGTGGATTATTCAAAGGACTTCTTCGGTAAAAAAGCAAACCTCACAGTATCGGGGCAGCTCGAAGCAGAAACTTTGGCAACATGTCTTTCACGCGTATATACATTCGGACCAACATTCCGCGCAGAAAACTCAAACACACCACGTCACCTTGCTGAATTCTGGATGTGTGAACCGGAAATGGCTTTCTACGACCTCGAAGACGACATGGATATTCAGGAAGAATTTGTAAAATATCTTTTGAACTGGGCTTTAACAAAATGCAGCGAAGACCTCGAATTCTTCGACAAGCGCATTCAGCCAGGCCTTATCGAAAGTCTTACAAAAGTAGCAAATGCTAAATTCGTACGCGTAAGTTACACAGATGCAATTGCAAAACTCGAAGAAGCAATGAATAACGGTGCTAAATTCGAATTCAAACCTTACTGGGGATGCGACATTGCAACTGAACATGAACGCTATCTTACAGAAAAAATTTACGGATGCCCTGTAATGGTTTATAATTATCCTAAAGAGATAAAATCATTCTACATGAAGCTCAACGAGGACGGAAAAACAGTAAAGGCTGTTGATGTTCTTGTTCCTGGCATTGGTGAATTGATTGGTGGTTCTGAACGCGAAGAAAATTACGACAAGCTTTTAGCAGCATGTAAAGAACGCAATATGGATATGAAGAATTATGAGTGGTATCTGGATCTCCGCCGCTTTGGTACTGTTCCTCACTCAGGATTCGGACTTGGTTTTGAACGTCTTATGCGCTACATAACAGGTATGGAAAATATCCGCGATGTAATTCCATATCCAAGAGCTCCAAAACTGGCAGATTTCTAATAGAAAAAATGGAAAATAATAAAAAAAGATGTGGCAGAATTGCCACATCTTTTATCAGTTTAAAAAAATGGTTTAAGATTCGCATCCGTAAAATCGGACAGCTTGTTTATTTAACAGGCGTGAATTTTTTTGAGAACAATCTTTTCGAAAGTGCCAATTCCTGTGCCTTCGGATTTATCTTTTCTTTTATCCCATTAACCTTAATCATCCTGACTCTCCTTGTAGGTCTCTTAAGATCAAGCCCTGGAGTTTCAAATTTCATTATGGGATATATCGACCGCATAAGCAATGTTGTAGATATAAGCTCAATCGTGAATCAGGTTTTGGGAATTAAATCGGTTTCGTTTTTAGAAGTTGTACTTGCATTCTGGGTAATCTGGATGGCAAGAAAATTGTTCTCTTCGGTTTTAGGTTCCGTAAATAAAATATTCAAAAACATCGCAAGAAGAAAAACCCTCATCAATCAGCTTTTCAGTTTTCTTGTAGAATTTCTTCTTGTAGTTTTGATTGCCGCTGCCATGCTTTTCATCTTTGTTTTGAATAGAATCGTAGAACTTCCGGCCCTCCGCGATGCAATGGACGATTTACCCGTAGACATTCTTGGTCAGCTCAGTTCCAATGCTTCCATCATCATGTACTTTATCATCTATCTTTTTACCGTTGTTCTTTACAGAATCGGTTCTGCGGTAAAACCAAGATGGGGCTTATGCTTTTTCTATGCACTCTGTTCAACCTTTGTATTCTACGAAACTGCAAAACTGATTCATATATTCTTCAATCCTTCGAACTACAACCTGATTTACGGGGCCATCAGTTCCCTTTTAATTTTGATGATGCAGGTCTGGTTCTTCTTTAATATCTTTTTGTTTTTTGCACAGATGCTTTTTGCCACCGAATATCTTGATATGCTTTCGTTCGCGCTTTTGTACATGCTCCCCGATGTAGACGATTCATCAAAGTGGGCAACAATCAAACGAAACTTATTCAGAAAGCCGGCTGTAATTCAGACAAAATATCCTATTAAAAAATTTAAGGCCGGAGAGAAAATTTATTCCAAGGGTGATCCGGCCGACTGCGTTTATTATATCTGTCACGGTTCTGTCTGCCGTATGTCAGACAATGATTCTGTTACTCTTTTAAAGGAAGGTTCGTTCTTTGG
Source organism: Treponema sp. (assembly GCA_017962965.1). Taxonomy (GTDB): domain Bacteria; phylum Spirochaetota; class Spirochaetia; order Treponematales; family Treponemataceae; genus Treponema_D. The sequence goes on from JAGCUI010000018.1 coordinate 37,476, forward strand.
AGAAATGCACTGTATCTTAAATCAGAACAGAACAAATACAACGATAGCCCAGACTAACTGCGAGATTACAATCATTGCTTCCCGCGAATTCCTGGAGCTTTTACAGAAAAATCCTAAGGCTTCTTCAAAGGCAATTTCTAAAGTTTCTTTATACACCGAAGAGCTTTATCACGTTGAGCAGGAAAAAAGAAAGGTTCACTTGCTCGATAAATTTTCACTTGATATGTTTACAAAAAAAGAAAATAAATAAGGAAAAAAGATGGCACGAACAAAAATTGTAGTATTGGATTTTGGAAGTCAGTATGCACATCTGATTGCAAAACGTTTCCGTATGCTCGGATATTATTCAGAAATTGCACTCCCTTCTGCAGATTTATCTTCTTTTGAAGACTGTAAGGGAATTGTTTTTTCGGGTGGTCCTTCTTCTGTTTATGACGAAAAGGTTCCCGAATTTAATTCTGAAATTCTAAATCTTGATATCCCGATTTTAGGTCTCTGCTACGGTCACTACATTGTTCAGCTTGGATATAACGGCAAGGTTGATAAGGCTCCTGTTGGTGAATTCGGCTTTGCTACTCTTAATCTTAACCCGGATGTAAAGTCTCCACTTTTCGAAGGAATTGAACCTGTTCAGCAGGTATGGATGAGCCATCAGGATGGAGTTTTGCAGATGGGAGATGGTTTTGAGGTTGTCGGTTCAACAAAGGATTGTCCTTATGCGGCAACACAGAATCTTTCTAAAAAGAGATTCAGCCTTCAGTGCCACTGCGAGGTAAAGGATACTCCATGCGGAAATCAGATTTTTGAAAATTTTGCACGCTACTGCGGAATGGAAAAAAACTGGGATCAGGATACTGTATTAAACTTAATCATCGAAAATATTAAAAAAGAAGCGGCAGGAAAAAATGTTCTTCTCTTTTTGAGCGGTGGTGTAGATTCTACAATTACTTTTGCACTTTTAAATAAGGCTTTGGGACAGGAAAGGGTTTTAGGTCTTCACATCGATAACGGTTTTATGCGCAAGAATGAATCTAAAAATGTTAGCGATGCCTACCACAAATTCGGCTTTAATAATTTTATCGTCGAAGATGCTTCCGAAAGCTTCCTTGGAGCAATCAAAGGGCTCACAGACCCTCAGAAAAAACGCATGGCTGTTGGCGAAAACTTTATCACCGTGCGAAACGAGGTTGTTGCAAAGCAGCATCTTGATGAAGATAAATGGATGCTCGCACAGGGAACTCTTTATCCGGATATCATCGAGTCGGGTGGAACAAAAAATTCGAATACTATAAAAACTCATCATAACCGCGTACAGGGAATCCAGGATTTAATTGCCAAAGGTCTGATTATTGAACCTGTAAAAGATCTGTATAAGGACGAAGTTCGCACAATCGGTAAAAAGCTTGGTCTTTCCGATGAACTTGTTATGCGCCATCCGTTCCCGGGTCCTGGTCTTTCAATCAACGTTTTGTGTAATGATGGAAAATCGTGGACAGAAAAAGATACAAAAGAATTTGAAGGTGCAAAAAAAGAATTAAACGAAATTGAACTCAACATGTTCTGCCAGAATTGTACTGCAAATCTTACAAGAAATGTTTTGCCTGTTCGCTCGGTTGGTGTTCAGGGTGACTTCAGAACTTACAGATTCCCTGCCGTTCTTGATTTTGGTCCTGCACACGAAGATGAATGGCCATGCGGAAAAGCGGCCCTTACAAACGGAATGTGTCATTTCCCCGGCAAGCGTGAAAAAATCGAAGAAGCTTCTTCTACAATCACAAATGCCGCAAAGTATATAAACAGAACTTTAATCAAGCTTTATCAGAAGCCTGGTCTTAAAGATGGAGATTTAAAAATCCAGGAGGGTTACTGTGACCGCCGTCGTCTTGATCAGCTTCGCGAAGTTGATGACATCGTTTTAAAAGAGCTCCACAAAACAGGATGGTATTCAAAAATCTTCCAGCACTTAACAATCGATCTTCCATTTGCTGCTTCTAAAGAAACTGCGGGTTTTGTTCTTCGTCCTGTATGTTCGGAAGACGTAATGACTGCGCGTTTTGCAATGCTTCCTAAAGAAGTGCTTGGAGAAATCGTTCAGAAAATTTCTGTGCTTTCTTTTGTAGACGCCCTCTATTTTGATGCAACAAACAAACCGCCTGCAACATTCGGCTGGGAGTAGCCCCAGGGTTTTAGCGTAACACCACGTGAACGGTCGGAGATTGCGCGAAAAGATTTATTTGTTATAACTCAAAACCTGTTCTGTCAAAAGCGGGATAAGCTGCTTCTTTCTTGAAACGACTCCCTGCAGGTAGTAAACATTTTCTTCCTGTTTTGGGAATGTGATGAATTCCGTAAATTTTGGATCGCAGTCCATGAGTAAAACGCTCGAAAGCTTTGTGATGTCCGTAACAAGAAGGCAAGAAAATAGTGCTTTGTGGCTTCGTCTTTCGATTTCGAGCTCTGCCATAAAATCAGCTTTTCGTTCAAGGATTTCTTTAGGGTTACCAACTTCAATCTGGCTTGCGGTGTAAGAAATCTTTCCTTCCGTATATTCCTTCATATCCTGGCGGATTAATTCTCCGGCGTTTCTTCCGCTGATGTTGCTTCCGGCAAGTAAAATCTCGTTTCCAAGTTCCTTGATGTCTAAATCAGTTATGTCCGAAAGGTATTCTGCAATTTCACGGTCTACATCTGTAGTAGTTCCCGACTGAAGAATAAGTGTATCAGAAAGGATTCCGCACAAAAGAAGCGAGGCAATATCCTTTGGAATAGGGATTTTATATTCTTTGTATAAAACTGCAATCTGTGTCGAAGTAGAACCCACCGGCCTGTTGATAAAGGTTATCGGATTTTTTGTAGGGATTGCACCGATTCTGTGGTGATCGATTACTTCGCGGATGGTGTAATGTTCAATTCCTTCTACCGCCTGCGAAAGTTCATTGTGGTCTACAAGAATCACTTCTATGTTCGGCTCTTTTAAAAGGTCATGTTCCGAAATCATTCCTATAACTTTGTTTTCTTCGTCTATAACAGGAAGATATTTACAGTGTGCGTCTTTAAGAATGTCCTTGATTTTTGCAACAGTATCGTTTATGTGAACAGTGTGAATCTCTGTGTCTCCCATAGCGCTAACCGGCATGGAATATGCGATGAGCATGGAAGTAGGAGAAGTTGAATATGGACTTACGATTACACTCACGCCGTTTTTTTCTGCAAGCTCACGAAGTTCCTTGTTGATTACACATCCGCTTGTAGTGATTAAAAGCTTTACCTTATGTTCAATACAGATTTTATGGATGTCTTCGCGGTCAGAAGCGATTACTACAATGTCTTCGCTCGCATGAGATTCAAGTCTTTTTATAAAAGTTGCATCCGAAGAAGAACCAACATGAATCGAAGCTTTAAAGATTTTGTCTGCATCTTCGTTTACGATAATCGGCTGTGCGTTAAGAGTTTTTTGTATGAGCTTTATGCTCGTGGTAAATTTATGCTTTTTTTCCGGATTGAGTATGGAAAGTACACCCTTTGCAAATCCTGAATAATGAAGGAGCGAAAGATATTTTCCGTCTTTGTCGACAACAGGCATAACACGATTTTCTGTTTTTTCCATCCTGCCGATTGCTTCCCATACAGAAACATTTTCTTCTACTGTTTCAATATTATCCTGCATAAAATATTTTACTTTTGGCAGAAGGTCAGGGATGTATTCAGGTTTCGCGATTCCGAATTTTTCAAAAATATATCTTGTCTGAGGATTCAAATGTCCCGCTCTTGCCGCCTTATATTCATCAAACCCGAGGAGGTTTTTAAGTCTTGCGTATCCGACTGCAGAAACTACGGCATCTGTGTCGGGGTTTTTATGTCCAATAATATAAACTGTCTTTTCCATATCCTTATAATACAGTTATTTTTGATTAGTGGGAAGAAAGGAGCGATTTTTTAGTTTCTTTGATTGTAGAGAAGTATTTATTGATATATAATTTTGAATATGAACGCATTTAAATATGAAACTCACTTACATACAGCACAAGCCAGTAAATGTGCATCATCTTTAGGAAGAGAATACATAAAAGCTTTTAATGATATTGGATATACAGGAATTTTTGTTACGGATCATTTTTTTGGAGGAAATACATCGGTTCCTTTTGATGCAGACTGGGAAACAAGAATAAATCAATATTGCAGCGGTTATGAAGATGCACTTGCAGAGGCAGAAAAATTCAATCGTGCAAATGGACTTTTGGGAACAGAAAAAGAGTTTAAAGTTTTTTTTGGAATTGAACAGACCTTTGATGGTGATGATTATCTTATCTACGGGCTTGATAAAAAATGGCTTATAAATCATCCGGAATTTGAAACAATGCGTCATAAAGAAGTTTTTGCAGAGGTGAATAAGGTGAATGGTCTTATGATTCAGGCACATCCTTTCCGTTTACGAGACTATATTCAGGCAATTCACATTCATCCGCGCGACATACATGGAATAGAAATTTACAATGCAGGAAATCAGCCTGTGGAAAATGAGCTTGCAGAATTCTATGCAAAAAAATACGACTTTCCTTTAACAAGCGGCTCGGACATTCATAGAATCAGTTTTATACCTGATGCACCGGGAAAGCTTCCTTTAGGCGGAATGATTTTTGAAACACCTTTAAAAGATATTTTTGATTATGCAGAACGCATCAAGAAAAAGCAGGGCACTTTAATAAAATAAAGGAGAATCAATATGGAAAAATTTACAGTTATTCCTTCTGCATTAAAAGAAAATTTTCTTAAGATTTACGGGGAAGGTAAAAATCAGCTTCGTATGTTTGCTTCTCCTGCAAGAATCAATATAATAGGCGAGCACATTGATTACAATGGTGGTAAGGTTTTTCCGTGTGCCATAGATAAATATCTTTACTGCGCCGTTCGTAAGCGTGATGATAAAAAAATCATCTATAACGATTTATTTTTC
>JAGCUI010000019.1 GCA_017962965.1 Treponema sp.
TACCACTCATTCGGAACTTATTTTAAAGGAGAATCCTAAAAAAACAGCCGCGACTGTTTTTTTTTAACGGATTTCCTATTTTACGTTTGTCGGGAGTTCGATCCTCTCACTGCCCATAAAGACTTGGTAATATTCCAAGTCTTTTTTTATTTTAAACGTCTTTATTAAAATGAACTCACGATATTCTACGACCTCATCCACCGTCAAATCAACTTGATTAATTAGTTAGACTTATCAAGAAAATTGATATATATTTTAAACAGAAAAAACAACCATTGAGGAGGTGTAATTATGGTTTATTTTATAAGAACAAGAAATGATGTAACTGTACCGAATTTGCAATTGCTTAAAAAAGAATTTGTGCCGGAATATGATCAGCCGGAAAATGTAAACAGGAATGCTGGGAAGTGAGTCTGGATAATATTCAATGCTGTCTTACAAATCTCGAGATGGATTATTAAAGCAGGTTATTGCTGGAGAGGGGGATATAAAAAATCTCCCTTTTCATTATTTTTCATCCCGGTTAAGGAAGAGTGCCTCGGAAATGAAATCGCTTATGGTGAGGTTACGGGATTGGGCCATTTTTTTCAGGAGGTCGGCTTCTTCGTTTTTTAGGGTGAGGGTTATGTTTTTGGTTTTTCTTCCGGTGGCTTTTCTACCGGCTCCTTCGCGCCTGCCACCCCAGTTTCTGTCATTCATGATTTTAATATAACCTACAGTATTTGATTGGTCTAGTCATTTTTTCAAGTTATGGTGATTTTTTTATTCCTAGGGCTTTTTTTACTAAAAATAATAAATTTCTTATTTTTTGTAACTTTTATTGACAAGGGTTGAATAAATTGTTTCTTTCCATAATAATAAAACTAGATAAAAAAATTTTTTTTAAAAGGAGATGAATTATGAAAAAAATTTTAAAAACTTTTGGTCTTGCTGCAGTTCTTTTTTCTGCAGTAACATTCAACCTTACAGCTCTTGATTCTGGCTTGTTTAATGGAACTGCAGGTACTGTAAGAGATGATGTTCAGAACATTATGGATCCTATTGAATGGAATACTGTTAAATTTGACAACGTTTTTGGTTTTACAAGTATTAATTCCAATCAGAGCGGAAATCTTGCTGCTGCTTTCCATGTAAATGGTTCAAATGTTTTAGCAATTGCTTGGAACGGAAATTTGTGGGCTGATGTTCCAAATAATTCTTTTACATGTTTTTATGGATGGGACAAGAATGCTATAACTGTAAATTATTCTCAGTACAAAGCTCAGAATACTAACGCTATTTATCCTGGTCTTGGATACAATTTTGATGATGATGTAAACATTTTTAATTTTGGTGCTGGTTATGGTAGAACAATCAATGAAAAATTTGCTTTTGCTATTTTGTCAAATTATACAATGCTTAATGCTAAAATTGCTACTAATGATTTTAGTTTCTCTTTCTTCACTGGTGCGGCTGATTTATTCTATACATTCAAAAATGATGGAAAACTTAATGCTAAATTAGTAACTGGATATGCTGGTATTTTCATGAATGCAGAAACAAATTATGGAGCTACTACAGTTAGTGCTGATAGTTCAGTTAATACAATTCATGCTGGTGTAAATCTTGAATATAAACCAAGTTCTAATTTTACTTATGGTTTAGTTGCTGACGTTCCTTTAGCTTTCATGGATGGTGCAACAGTTTTAGCTTTTTCTGTGAAAAATGGTTTTTCTTATGCAATTCAGCCAGGAAAATTCCTTCTTAATATGGGATTAGAAACAACTCTTCCTTCTATTACATTCCCAGATGGTTCAGATGCTACATATGGTACTTTTGGAAATACTTTCTACGGTGGACTTTCATTCTTTGCAAGCGATGCAATCAGAATTGATCTTTCAACTACTTTAGCTCTTACAAATGGAATCAGCCTTTATGAAATCTGGAATCAGACCTTTAATATTTCTTTAAGAATGAGCTTCTAGTTTTATAAATCACAAGTTTATTCCCCGCTGGTTTTTATTGCTGGCGGGGATTTTTCTTTTTAAATACATACTTTATTTTTAGGGTAAATTATAATAAAATAATATTAATGAAGAAAAACTGGATTTTCGGAGTGTTTTTATTATCTTCTCTTATTTCCTGTTCAAATGTGGAACAAAAGCTTGTAATGGTTCAGGATGATAATACAATCAGAACTTTAATAAAAAACAAGGAAGAAAAAATCAACTGGACAAATGATATAGACGGGGAAGTGCTTTCTAAAGACATTACACACAATGATTATTTTTCTTCACGTGTTAGTCCAAGCATAGAAGCAATTGCATCCATTCCGGAATATTCTGAGCCTGTGCTTCCGGCCATTAATGGTTTTGGACTTTTGGATACTTCATCCATTCCATATGAATATCTTTCTCTTGTAAGAAAGGCTGCAGACACAATAAAACAAAATCCTGAAAAAAATCTTTCTTCCCTGTTTGATTCAGAATATTTATTCAACTATGTTTTTTTTATTCATGATTTAAAGGCTGAATGGAAAAAGCATTTTAATGTAAACTATCCTTATGGAAAAAATCTTTTTACAAATTATAAAATCGCAATGCAGAATGACAGCTTTGATCTTATGCAGATTCCAGTAAGATTTTATTGTAAAGAAGGCTATCTTGATTTAATATTTGATATGAGTCAGAATAAAAAAGAAATAAAAATACAACAGATAGAAATTACTAAGTGGGAGGCGGAATATGGAAAATAAAGAGCATCTTTCCGGCATAGAAAGGGAATTAGTGCTTCAGTATTTGATGGATGGAAATGTTCCTGTAACATTAACTCCAATGGAAAAAGAAGCTGATTCAAACCAGGGCATTCATTCTGTTCCGTCTAAGGTTTTTCCTGTTGCAATTAAGGGTGAATCAATTAAGGTTCATAAAAACGGGAAAATCTATCTCGAAAATCCTAATCAGTCTGTAATCGGCTTTGCAAATAAAACAGTCAAAGTTGAATTTTATTTTAACAGGGTAGGACTCTTTTTTATCTCGGAAGTGAAGGAAGAAAAAAAAGCGCTTGTACTTCTTTTACCGGATACAATCAATAGAATTAAAGATGAAGAAGATGTTACTGAATATGATTTTTCTGCCCAGCTTTATTTTGAATGCAAGAATAAAAAAGACATAAACGAAAAATGTATTCCATGGGAACACGAGCAGCTTTTTAATCGCCCTGTGTGGAAATCCATTCCGCTTGAAAACCAGAAGCTTGCAAAATCTTATCTTGAAAAATTTGTAGAAGAAGCAAAAATCGAAAAGAATGCGGGTAACGGTATTCAGCTCATTCCTGTTTGTAACTATCTTACTTACGAAGAAAAAAAGATGGAATCAATTCAGGACAGAAAAAAGCCTTTTGCAGTTTTATATGTGGACCACGAAAGAATTGTTCTTGGACACGACGGCCAGACTGAATATACACCGGGAAATGAATATGGCTTAAAGATGAGTTTTTCTATAAAAGAAAGCCCGGTTCTTTCAAGAGATATTTTTGTAACCTGCATTGTAAACAAAATCTATAAAATCGATGATAAAAAAGAATGCATAGATTTTGTGTACACTACAATTCAGGAAGAAGACATTCGTTATTTATACGAAAAGGCTACAAAAAAGCACTTTATCTAAATCAAAAGCTTATTAATCAAGACTCGTAAGATTTGCCTGCGTCTTATTTTCATCATCACTTAAGAAAAGCGCAATTGGATGAAGAAGAGGAATATTTTCGCAGATAATTTTGATGATTACTAAAAGAGGTACTGCAACAATCATTCCTACAAAGCCCCAGATCCATCCGAACAAGGTTAAACTTAAAACTACAATGAACGTAGAAATGCCTAAGTTTGACCCCACGATTTTTGGTTCCAAAAGATTTCCGATTGTACAGTTTACGGCTGTCATATAAACAAGTACAAAGATGATTTTATCCCACGAAGGGAAGAGCTGCATCAATGCAAAAGCTGATGTAATCACTACAGAAAAAAGTGAGCCGAAGGTCGGAATAAAGTTTAATATGAATGCAAGGAAAGCCCAGAGGATTGCAAAGTCAAGACCGATAATCTTTAATCCTACAAAGACAAAAGTTCCTGTTGCAAGCGAGATAAAAAATTTGATTGAAAGGTATCTTACAACTTCTTCTGCAATTCGTTTTGAAATTACAAGAACCTGAGTTTTATTTTTTCTTTGTGCCAGAAGATTGATTTTATTTTTAAAGTGTTTTGCTTCAATCAGGATAAGGGCCAGAAAAATTAATACCAGAAAGAAGGATTTTATAAAGGTAATAATTCCGCTCGAAAGTGTGATTGCCGCATCCTGCACATAAGAAGAAATATTAAACATTTCCCAGATGTTCTGCCCGAAAGAAAGGTTTTCGTTGAAATTAAGGTGAAGAGACTCAGATAATCTTTCAAGCACATCTTTAAACTTCTGGTCATATTTTGGATATTCTTTTGCAAAGGTCGAAGCACTTATATAAAGAAAGTAAAAAATAAATGAACAGAGGGCAATAAAGATGATTACGATTAGAATCGAAGTTACCGTCCAGTTGAGTTTTGTCTTTTGAGTGATTTTAACGATAATCGGCAAAAAAACTAAAGCAAGGAAAATTGAAAAAATTACCGGGAGTAAAAAAGACGAAAGTAATTTTGCTACAAATAAAGATGCAACTACAGAAAGGAAGAAAAGAAGAACATATATTTTTTTTGTATAATTACTGTTATCAGTCATTTTTTACTCCTTTTAAGAATTTATTTCTTTGGCATGATTTTATCAAAGCCGCAGTATGGAACAAGTACTTCAGGAATTGAAACTGAACCGTCTGCATTCTGATAGTTTTCGAGAATTGCAAGCATGGCTCTTCCTACTGCAATGGCTGTTCCGTTGAGAGTGTGAACGTATTTATTCTTTCCGTCATCATCCTTGTACTTAATGTTCAATCTTCTCGCCTGATAATCTGTACAGTTAGATGTAGAAGTTACTTCTCCGTATTCACCACCGTTACGTCCTGGCATCCATGCTTCAAGGTCCCACTTTCTGTAAGCAGGTGCACCAAGGTCTCCAGAGCAAGTGTCTACAACGTGGAAAGGAAGTCCAAGGCCTGTAAAGATTTCTTCTTCTATCTGGCGGAGTTTTTCGTGAATTTCATCCGACTGTTCCGGAGTAGTATAGGCAAACATTTCTACCTTATCAAACTGGTGAACGCGGTAAAGTCCCTTTGAGAACTGACCTGCTGCTCCAGCTTCTCTTCTGAAACAGTGTGAAAGTCCGCCGTAAAAACGAGGGAGAGTTGCTTTATCAAGAATTTCGTCCTGGTGGTAACCGCCCAAAGTAATTTCTGCAGTTGCTACAAGACAGGTTCCTTCTTCTTCGATTGAGTAAACGTTTGATTCATTTCCGCGTGGATTAAAACCGATTCCCTTAAGAACCTCTTCCTTTGCAACGTCCGGAGTAATGAACATGCTGAAATTATGCTTTCTGAGTGTGTTCAAGGCATACATAATCAAAGCCTGTTCAAGGAAAACTGCTTCGTTCTTTAAGTAATAGAATTTTGGTCCACTTACCTTTGTTCCGCGGTCAAAGTCGATAATATCAAGGCTTTCTCCAAGCTGAACGTGATCCTTTGGTTCAAAGTCGAATTTGCGTGGAGTTCCAACCTTTTTTACTTCAAGGTTTTCTGTATCAAGCTTACCGATTGGAGCATCCGGGTGAATCATATTTGGAATCTGGCGAGCTGCTTCTTCAAGTGCTTCTTCAACTTCTTTTGTTTCTTTTTCTACACAAGAGATGTCTTCCTTAATCTGTTTTCCGGCTGCAATGAGTTCGGCTCTTTTATCGTTATCAAGCTTTTGTTTCATAGCCTGAGCATTTTCATTTCTTTTCTGCTGTAAGCCCTGGAGCTTTGTTACAAGTTCAGTTCTTTTGTCGTAAAGCTCTACAACCTTGTCTGCATCGGCTGTCATGTTACGATTGATGATATTCTGTTTTACTGCTTCAAGATTATCTTTTATAAATTTATAGTCTAACATTTAATTACCTCTGTTTTATCTGATTTGAAAATTTTATTATACATAATGCCTCCACGTTCTATCTGATTTCTATATAAAATCTTTTCAAATATATGATTCTTTTATTTGCTTCCTCATAATAATTACTTTCCGGATAATTATCCATAAGATTTTGATAAGAATTTATTGAACCCTTGATATTTTTTACAGGACTGTCCTGCTCGTAAAGCTGGCCCAAAAGGTATAATCCTTCGTCGCGTTTTTCTGTTGAAGTTTCGAAGAATGCCTTAAGACAAAGCTCTGCTTCTGCGTATTTTTGTTCGCTCATAAGCTGGCGGGCTTTTTCTAAAAGTGCACTTGCATCCTTAATTTCTGTATACGGATTTAAATCAATTTTTGGAAGGTTTTCTTCTTCTGCTGCAACGTTCGGAACATATTCTTCGGGCTCAAAGGTTTCAAAATCTCTTTTTTCGTTTGGAAGAACTTCATCCTTTGGTTCTGCTACTGTATTTGGATTTACTGCAATCTCGGGTGCATTTTCTGAATTCTCTTCTGTACCATACAATCTTTCGTAGGTTTTAGAAGAGATGGCTGGAGTTTCAGGCTGCTTTGGAACAACTGTTTTGTATTCCGGTGCCTGTACTACAGTATATAAAGAACCCTTTGAATCAAGAACTTCTACTTCGATGTAGTCATCTATGAATTTTCCGGTTAAGTTATCGAGTTTATAAAAATGATGAACCTGTTTTCCGCTTTCCTTTGAAACAAGTGTGAAAACTGTCTGGTCATTAATTGTGCGTTTTCCTGTGCTGTTTAAATTGTTGTATTCTGATGTAGAACCAAGGTAAATCCATCCTGAACCAGGGTAGGTAATGGAAAGAGTTTCGTTGGTCTTCATTGTTACGCTTCTTGAAGGAACAGGCTTTAAGTCCGACTGTACCGGTGTTTTTTCCGGAGTTGTTTCTTCCCAGCCTTCTGGCATTACAAAAAACTCATCTGATTTTTTAGTTGTAGGAGCCGGTTTTTGTGTAGCTGCAGAAGGTGTAGTCTGTTTTGGAGCAGCAGGGGTTGGTGTGTTTTTCTTATCAAGTGTATTTCTTGGAGCGCTCTGTGTGGCAGTTGGAGCTGTGTTTTTAGCGGTATTTGTATTTGCCTTTGGAGCGTTTGTTTTTGCAGTGTTAGTCTGTGCAGTTGGAGTTGTTTTTGCAGGAGCAGTAGACTGTGTGGCTGTAGTTGTTTTTTTGGTATTGTCCGAAGCAGCTGCTGTTTTTTCTGAAGCTGCTTCTTTTGTTCCTGTTGTAGTTGAAGCAGAAGCATCTGTATTTTCTGTGGCAGCTGTTGTGTTTTTGGAAGAGTCTGTTGTAGCTGTAGTTGAAGAACCAGAACTTTCTGTGTTTCTTCTTGTTCTTCTTGGGCGCGGATTATCACCTGTTATAACCTGAGTTTCGGGATCATAGTCTCTTACTAAAGGCTCTTCAAAATCTTCTGGTTCCTGTAATTTTTTTTCGGCTTTTTTTGAAGACTCTATTTTTTCTCCACCGTCACCTTCGGCTTTATCCGAGGCGCAGGAAAAAACAAACAACAGAGAAATTGAAATTAATAATAAAATAATTTTTTTCATGGTGCCGCTCCTATAACATCAGAAATCATACTTTCGTTTTCTTTTTCTAACTGTTCAACCTGGTCTGGAGTTGGAATTGTAAACCACTTTTCAGTTTCTTCTTCCGTCCAGTTTTCCTGAGTCTGTCTTGAAATATCATAGCTGTATTCACTGTCCATCTCATCAGGAACAAGTAAATCCTGTGTAAAAACAATTACCTGTTCCGGTTCAGTCTTTTTTGGTTCAGGTGTTTTTACTATTATGCTGATTAAAATAAGTACAAGGATAACAATACAAACCGAGCATCCTGCAATCAGCGCTTTTCTGGGATTTTCCCGGCAGAAGTTTATAATTTTCTGGAATAGAGATTTTAATTTTTCAATCAAATTTTTAAAAACTTCTTTTATTTCCATTTTTATTTATTTCTCTTAGGAGGGCGTGGTGGTAAAACTACACCTTCTTCTTCCGGAACATCTTCCTCTTTAAAATCATCATTTTTCTTAAAGTCGTCGCTTTCGGCTTTAATATCCTGGTCCAGTCTGAGTGCAATAATCTTACTTACACCCGATTCTTCCATCGTAATTCCAAGCATTGTAGAAGCACCCATTACAGTCTTCTTGTTATGAGTAATGATGATGTACTGACTTACATTTGCAAAGCTTTCGAGAGTTGTTACAAAGCTTGAAACGTTTTTATCGTCAAGGGCTGCATCAATTTCGTCCAAAAGGCAGAACGGACTAGGGCGTACCTGATATGTTGCAAAGAGAAGGGCAACAGCAGTCATTGTTTTTTCACCACCGGAAAGCAAGGCAATATTTTCAAGCTTCTTTCCAGGAGGCTGTGCGTAAATATCAATACCAGACTGCAAAATATTTGTCGGGTCTGCAAGCTTTAATTCTGCGCGTCCACCATTAAACAGGCGGCGGAACATATTGTGGAAATTCTTTTTAATCTGATTGTATGTTTCAAGGAACATTTCGGCAGATTTAGATTTGATTTCTTCACTTACGCGTACAAGGTTTTCAAGAGATTTCTGTGTATCTTCAAAGTTTGTCTTTTGTCTTTCGTATCTTTCTTTAACTTCACTGAATTCTTCCGGAGCCATAAGGTTTACGCTTCCAAGGGCATTAAAATCCTTTTTGAGGGAAGAAAGCTTTTCTCTGAGCTCTGCAGCAGGAGTTGTAATTTTATACATTCTTTCTTCGTATTCCATAAGGTCGTGGGAATACTGATCCTGGAAGTTCTGCTTGATGTTACGGATATCGTTATCTGCAGAGTTTAATGTTAAAGTTAAGCGCTCGTACTGTTCCTGGTATTTATTCTGTTCTTCGCGTTTTTTCTCAAGCTTATCATTCTTACCCGAAACTGATTCGTTTGCCTTTGCAATTTCCTTATCAAGATTTCCCATTTCTTCTGCAAGCTTTTTACCGCGGTATTCAATTTCCGCAAGCTCATCCTGATAAGTATTAATCTGCTCGTTTATTTCTTCTGCACGCTTTGTTTCTGTAAAAAGTTCATCTTCTGTTTCGCGCAAGGTTGCCTGTTCGCTAGCAAGCTGACGGTTCAAAGTAGAAGCCTGCTCCTGTGCCGCCTTAATCTGTTCCTGCATCTGAACTTCGTTTACGCGGAGCTTACTCAATGTTTCTTTGTATTCTTCAATCTTTTTAGTAAGCTCAGAATTCTGTTTATGAAGATCTGTAATCTGTTTATTTAAATTCTGGATAGAAGAAATGTTTTCGTTAATCTTTGCATCCACAGCACGTTTTTTTGTCATTATACCCTGTGGAGAAAGGAATTCTGTGATAAAAGAAGGAGAAGCATTCAAGTATTTATTCAAAGCTTCTTCAACCTGCTTAAGCTGATTTTCTGCTTCTGTAAATGCCTGGTTTACTTCGCCAATCATCTTTTTAGCTTCATCACCTGAATGATTCTGTTTTTCAAAATCGGCAAAAATATTTTTTCTTCCGGTAACAAAGATTTTAAGTTTATTTAATGTAGTATCAAGCTCTTCCTTTGCGGCTCTCATTGCATTTTCGCTAAAGCCTGCATCCTTTAATTTTTCGTCGAGCTTACTTACAATGTCTTCTGTAATTGCGGCAAGTTCTTCCTGAAGCTTTGCCCTGTCTCTTTCAAGGTCTCCAATCTGAACTCTGAGAGTATCTGTGTGTCTGTCGTTTTCTGTAATCTGTGAACCAGAAAGCTCAATGTTTTTATGGAACGAATCGATGTTTGCCTTAATGTCATCAAGCTGCTTTGTTTTTGAATGAAGCTGTGCATTCTGTTCGTCAATCTCTTCCTGAAGGTTATCTATTCTTTCCTGGTTTGCATTCTTTTTAATTTCAAGACTGCTGATTTTTTCCTTGAGGATTAAAGCCTGTGCATTCTGCTGTTTAATGAGTTCGAGCTTACCGTTCTTTTCCTGTCCAATACCAATGAGCTCGGCCTGTTTTGCATAAAGGTCGTCCTGCATGGCTTTAACTTTATCCATGTTCTCGGAAATTGTATTGTTGATATCTTCAATTTCCTGGCGTACTCTGTCTCGTTTTTCCTGCACATTCTTTAAATCTTCTTCGTGGCGTGCTTTATCCTGTACAAAGTTTTTAAGGCGGAGGAGGGTTAAATCCAATTCAAGATTGTAAATATCATCCCTCATCTTTCTGTATTTGATTGTTTTTTCAGACTGAACTTTTAAAGAATCATATTGTCTTTTAATTTCTGCAAGCGCGATTTCAATTTGCTGCATGTTGATTCTTGTTCTTTCAAGCTCTCTTTCTGCTTCTGCACATTCAGCCTTACTTCTGCTGATTCCGGCTGCTTCTTCAAAAAGATAACGACGGTCTTCAGGCTTAGAAGAAAGAATCTGATCGATTTTTCCCTGTTCCATTACAGAGTATGCAGCCTTACCAACACCGGTATCCATAAAGAGGCGGCGGATTTCTGTAGGACCAGCCTGACGTTTATTTATAAAATATTCCTGATCTCCTGAGCGGTAAAGACGGCGTGTAATTGCAATCTCTGCATCATCAAGAGGAAGAAGACCTTTTTCGTTTGAAAGTGTGAGGGTAACTTCTGCTGTGTTTAAAGCAGGGCGTCTTTCTGTACCGTTAAAAATTACGTCTTCCATTTTTTCGGCACGAAGATTCTTGGAACGGTTTTCTGCCAGTACCCATTTGATTGCATCAACAACATTACTTTTACCGCATCCGTTAGGACCTAATAATGCTGTAATTCCTTCTGCAAAATCAATGTGAGTCTTATCTGCAAATGACTTAAAACCGAAAATATCAAGACTTTTTAAAAACACGAAGATTCCTCTTATTTTATAACTATTATCTTTTAATTATACCGAGAAGAGCCTAAATTTACAAGGAACGAGCGCCTATTAATACATTTTTGGAGCTTCAATTTTTCCGTTGTAAATCTCTTTAGGATATACAGTTATGCCAAGTTTCTTTTCAAGCGCTGCAAATTGTTTCATTTCAAATTCATCGCCGATTACAATATTGATTCCCTTTTTACCGGCACGTCCTGTTCGCCCGCTTCTGTGGATAAAAAAGTCTTCATCCGAAGGTAAATCCATCTGAATTACGTGCGAAATATTCTGAATATCAAGTCCACGTGCACATAAATCGCTTGTGATTAAAACCTTTGCTTTTCCACTTCGGAAGCGGTCTATTGCAGTTTTACGGTCTTTTTTGTCAGCCTTGGCATGAAGTGCAATGCAGTCTATGTGTTTGAATTTTAATTTTGAATAGATGTTTTCTACCTGATCTGCACGCGATGTAAATACTAAAACCTTTGTGCATTCAGCTGCCTGTAGTACCTTTCTTAATGTATCGATTTTATCCCGTCTTTCTGCAAAAAATGCCCAGTGTGTAATGTTACTTGTAAGAATATCTTCCTTTGGCATAATTACACAGTCTATTCCGTTAAAGAATGATTTTACAGGCTTTGAAATTGTTGCAGAAAGGGCTATCATTCGGCAGTTTTGCGGCATCAAGTCCTTTAAGTTTTGTGTGTCTTCGATTGATTCTTTTTTTACAAGGCGGTCACATTCATCAAAAATGCAGGAAGAAACATCACTTACCTTTAATTTTTTTAATCTGATTAATTCTACAAGGCGGGCCGGAGTTCCTATTACAATCTGAGGCTTTTCTTTTAAAGTTTCTATCTGTCTTTTAAGGGGAGCACCACCAATAAACAATGCAGTTTTTCTTTGTGTAATTGATTTTGCAGCTGCATTTATCTGGGAAGCAAGCTCAAAAGTTGGGGCACAAACAAGGATTTTTAGCTTAAGCTTATCTTCATTTTTTTCAAGCTCGTTTACAAGCGGCAAAAGATATGCAAAGGTTTTTCCTGTTCCGGTTTCTGATTCAAAAACAACACTTTTTCCCTCGTTTATAATAGGGATGATTTTATCCTGAACCTTTGTTGGCTCTGTAATATTTAAATCCTTTAATCTGTTTAAAATATCCTGGGAAAGAATTGAAAAAGAATTGCCGTTTTGTGTTGTTTTGTTATCCATTCACATAATATAGCACACTCGCCAAAAATCTGCTATAATATACTTTATGAAGATTGCAATTGATACCTTTGGATGTGATCACGCAAAATCAGGCTGGGGTTCATACCTTTTTTATTTTGTTAAGAATATCCCTGCCGATTCCAAATTCAAACATCAATATGAATTATTCGGTGCAGAAATTGACCGTTACACATATACTTCCGAAGTAGAAAAGACCTCTCAGTCTGTAGATATTAAAGATGATTTAAAAACTGAGCAGAGATGGCACCGCCACTGGGTAGATTCTTTTACACGTAAAAATGATTACGACCTTGTTATTTATCCTGCTGTTGAAAAGGTAATCCCAAAACGATTTTCTACACCTTCCATTGCTGTAATGAACAGCATTCTTTCTGTAGTAAAAAAGAACAGTTCATTTAAAATAAGACATCAGCTTCAAAAGGGGCTCGAAAATGTTCAGTGCATTATAGCTCCGTCCCAGTATATTAAAAACGACCTTATTGCAAATAAAATCCAGGCAGAAAAAATCCATGTAATTTACAACGGGATAGATCATAAGCTCTTTTTCCCGCTTTCTAACTTAGATCCTGAATTTGTAGAGATTAAACCCTTTGCAATCAAACGTCCGTATTTTATTTACGGCTCACGTCTTTCGGGCCCGGAAAAAAAGCACATTGAATTAATCCGCGCCTTTAATCTTTTTAAAAAGGAAACTAATTCTCCAATACGCCTGGTTTTAGCCGGTGCCGACGGAGAATGGTCTGAAAAAATAAAAAAAGAAGCCTACGAATCTGATTTTGCTTCAGACATTTTTATTACAGGCTATTTCCCGCACGAAAGTTTTTCAAAGCTTTATGCCGGAGCCACAGCCTGTATTTTCCCTGCAGTAAACGAAGGAGTAGGGCTTCCGATTCTGGAATCAATGGCATGCGGAATCCCTGTTTTGTGTTCTAATTCCGGAGCATTACCTGAGGTTGGAGCCGATGCCCCGATTTATTTTAATTCTGATGATATAAACGACATCGCTTCTAAAATGAAACAGATTGTGGAAGATAAGGACTTATATACAAAAAAAGTGGATGCCGGATTAAAACGAGCAAACCACTTTAATTGGGATAGTACCGTAATAAATACTATTTCTATTGCCGAAGAGCTTTTTAAGAAAAACTAGGCAGTAATTTCTTTTTTAGAATCTGTACTGATTAAGCTTTTAATATCCTTCTTCTTTTTAAGAACAATATCCTTTGTAACAGTAAAAGATTTCTTTCCTTCGATATTTGGAATTTCGAACATTACGTCCATGAGCATTTTTTCTACAATTGTTCTAAGACCGCGCGCACCTGTTTTCTGTCTTATAGCTTCGTTTGCAATTTCTTCGATTGCTTCTTTTTCGAAAATAAGATTTGCTTCGTCAATGGCAAAAGAAGCCTGGAACTGCTTTGTAATAGCGTTCTTTGGTTCAGTTAAGATTGAAACAAGGTCATCCTTTGTTAATTCCTTTAATGCAACTGTAATAGGCATACGTCCGATTAATTCAGGAATCAAACCGAATTTAACAAGGTCGTCCGGAGTAACCTGATTCAAAAGATTCATCTTTTCTTCTTCTGAAAGCTGGTCGAATGTAGAGCCGAATCCCATTGTGTGGGCTGCAGTTCTTTCTTCGATGATTTTATCAAGACCAACGAAAGCACCGCCAAGAATAAAGAGAATATTTGTTGTATCAATCTGAAGCATTTCCTGGTTAGGATGTTTTCTTCCGCCCTGTGGAGGAACGCTTGCAACAGTACCTTCGATAATCTTTAACAAAGCCTGCTGAACACCTTCACCGCTTACATCACGTGTAATAGAAGTGTTTTCGCTCTTTCTTGAAATTTTATCTATTTCATCAATAAAGATGATTCCTCTCTGAGCAGCTTCAATGTTTCCGTCTGCAGCGTTAATAAGCTTAAGAAGAACGTTTTCAACATCTTCACCTACATAACCTGCTTCTGTGAGGGTAGTAGCATCTGCAATTGCAAAAGGAACCTTTAATTTCTGTGCAAGTGTTTTTGCAAGAAGTGTTTTACCGCTTCCTGTTGGACCAATAAGGAGAATATTTGATTTTTCAATTTTAATTGCATCTTCTTCAAAGTTATTTACAGAAGACGACATTCTTTTATAGTGATTGTAAACTGCAACAGACAAAACCTTTTTAGCTTCATCCTGGCCTACAACATACTGATCAAGATATTCTTTAAACTCTTTTGGAGTTGGAACTTCATCCAGTTCAATTGGAGTAAGCTCAGCTGCCTGTAAATCCAGTTTATCCTGACATGCCGAAATACAGCGGTCACAGATAAAAGCGCCTGTAGGACTTTGAATTAATCTTCTGTCACGGTCGGCTGGTTTGCCACAGAAGAAACAGAAACAATCATTATTAGAAGAAAATCTTTTCATAAAAAATCCCTTTTAGTTTTGTTTTTTTCTTGATGGCATTACGTGGTCTACAATACCATATTCTTTAGCTTCCTCACTGGACATGAAAAAGTCGCGTTCAATATCTTTAGAAACCTGTTCAATAGATTTCTTTGTTTTTTCTGCAAGATATTCAATAGAAAGTTTTTTAAGTCTTATGATTTCTTTTGCAAGAATGGAAATATCACTTTCCTGACCTTCAACTCCGCCTCTAGGCTGATGAATCATTACACGTGAAGAAGGAAGGGCATAGCGTTTTCCTGGAGTACCGCCTGCAAGAAGGATAGCAGCCATACTTGCAGCTTGACCCATACAGATAGTTTGAATATCACATTTTACGTACTGCATTGTATCGTAAATAGCAAGACCTGCAGTTACAGAACCACCAGGAGAATTAATATAAATGCTGATGTCTTTTTCAGCGTTTTCTGATTCAAGATAAAGAATCTGAGCAACAGCCAGGTCTGCAGTAGCGTCGTTAATTTCTCCGTCTATAAAAATAATTCTGTCTTTTAAAAGGCGCGAAAAAAGATCATAATTTTTTTCACCGTTACCAGTACGTTCCCAGATATTAGGGATAATTGTATTCATCTGTTCGTTCATAAGTATTCCTTACTATAAATATAATGAATTTTTTGAAAAAAGCATAATGTTTTTTATAAAAAAACACCAAAATACCAAAAAAAAACCGTCTGGAATTACTCACACGGTTTTGTATTAGAATAAAGACAATTTATTATTTCTGTTCAAATAATTCTTTGAATGAAAGCTTGTCGCCTTTAGAAACCTTTACTTCTTTATAAATCAAATCGTAAAGCTTGTTTTCTTTTACGTCATCAATAAGATATGATTTAGCGCGGGCATCTTCGTAGTGCTTTTTAACTTCATCTACAGACATTCCGCCTTCTTCTGCAATCTTAGTATATTCAGCTTCGATTTCTTCCGGTGTTACAGTGATGTTTTTTTCGCGGATTAATGAATCAACAATAATTCTTGATTTAAGCATCTTTTCGCTGTCGCCTGTCCATTCGTTGAGCATAGCTTCCTTTGTCTGGCCTGATGCTGTAATCATTTTTTCAAGCTGTTCAGGGCTTGTCTGGAACTGCTGAGCCATCATATCCCATCTTGAAGCAAGTTCTGCCTGGAGCATAGAAGCTGGAATATCAAACTTATTCTTTTCTACAAGCTGAGAAAGTAATGAGTTGTTCTTAAGTTCCTTGATTTTGCGGTTCTTAGCAAGTTCAAGATTCTTTGTTAAGTCAGCCTTTAAGTCTGCCAAAGTCTTATATTTTTCGTTTACGTCCTGAGCAAAGTCGTCGTCCAAAGCAGGAATGTCGCGGAGTTTAACGGCTTTTACAGTTACGCTGATTTTCTTTGTCTGTCCTGCAAGCTCTTTATCTGCATCATCCTTTGCATATTTTTTAGTGATTTCTTTTGTTTCACCTTTTTTCATGCCGATGATTTCGTCGTCGATTTTATAGATGTTTTCGCCTGTTCCAACAGTGAACACAAAGTCTTCGCGTTTTGAATCAGCAATTTCTTTTCCGTCATCACCGATTTCGCAGTAGTTGATTGTAACAATGCTGTCTTTTGCAACAATACCGTCTTTCTTTTCAACAACCATTGCGTTTCTTTCCTGAAGACCCTTTAATTCTTCCTTAATATCAGCATCGCCGATTGTAACCTGTGGTTCCTTTACGTTGATTCCAGAGAAATCCTTTACGCTAACCTTTGGAAATACATCGTAAGTAACAGAGAATGTTAAGTCTTTTGTAACATCCATATCTGGCATTTTTTCCATTACAGGCTGTGCATATGGAAGAGGGCGGTTGTCTGTTTCTTTTTCAAAAATTTCGTTTAATGAAGCATCAATTAATTCGCCGATTGTGTCTGCTTTTAAAGAATCACCGTATTTTCTTTCGAGTACATTTGCAGGTACGTGGCCCTTTCTGAATCCAGGGATCTGTGCATTTTTTACGTATTTATTGAGAGTTGATTTGTATGCACCTTCTACTTCGCTTTTTTCGATTGTAACAGTCAATTTAACAGCTGACTTTTCTAAACTTGTGAATTCTTTTGTAAGTTTCAATTTGAACCTCTTATCTTATATTAAAAAAAGCGATTCAGAAAATTCTGAATCGCTTTTATATTTTAGAGCGGGAAACGGGAGTTGGACCCGCGACATCCACCTTGGCAAGGTGGCGCTCTACCACTGAGCTATTCCCGCAAAATTATTTGCGTTTTCAGGTCGTTTTATTTTTAAATGAGAGCGGGAAACGGGAGTTGGACCCGCGAAATCCACCTTGGCAAGGTGGCGCTCTACCACTGAGCTATTCCCGCAGATAATGATTATTGAAAGTTTAAAAGTGTTTTGCGAGAGGAGGGACTTGAACCCTCACGCCGAAGCACTAGATCCTAAGTCTAGCGTGTATGCCAATTTCACCACTCTCGCTTAGAAATTGTGCTTTAGACTTAAAACATCTTTTAAGCTTTTGAGCCATGCAAGGATCGAACTTGCGACCCACAGATTAAGAGTCTGTTGCTCTACCAGCTGAGCTAATGGCCCGTA
>JAGCUI010000020.1 GCA_017962965.1 Treponema sp.
AGTTGAACTTTTACGCTTTTTTTATACTCATATTTATTTAATTAAAGTTTTCCGCTTTCTGCAGCACCTGGAAGACCAATGTCTTTTCTGTAGAAGGAATTTTCAAACTTAACGCTTGTAATTCCCTGGTATGCTTTTTCCCATGCTTCCTTGAATGAATCACCATAAGCACTGCAGGCAAGAACGCGTCCACCACTTGTAAGCATGTCTTTTTCGTCTCTTCTGCCAGGAACTGCTCCTGCAACAAAGATTTTTGCTCCGCTTGATTCCAGAAGCTTTTCATTAATAGAGATTTCGCATCCTTTCTTGTATTTTTCAGGATATCCGCCGCTTACAACAACCGGTGCAACCTGATATCCGGGCTTCCATTCAAAGCTGAACTTGCTTAAGTTTCCGTTTAAGATTGAAGTACACATTGAAGTAAAATCAAAATTCATCAAAGGAAGAACTGCCTGTGTTTCAGGGTCTCCAAGACGAACATTGTATTCCAAAAGCTTTGGTCCCTGCTTTGTGAGCATTACACCAAAGAAAATAAATCCGCGGTAATCGTAGCGTTCTTTAATAAGACCCTGGAGTGTTGGCTGGAGGATGTCTTTATCAAACTGAGCCATGGTTTCGTCTGTAACGTCATCAAGCGGACATACGGCACCCATTCCACCGGTATTTGGACCTTTTGCTCCGTCCAAAAGTCTTTTGTGGTCGCGGGCAGGGAGGAAAGGAACGATTGTTGCACTTCCCTGTACTGCATATTCAGGAGTTACAGAAACTGCAGCTAAAACAGAGATTTCTACACCTTCGAGATATTCTTCTATAACGAGCTTTTTACCGGCATCTCCAACCTTTCCGTTACCCATCATGTCTTCTACTGCATTAAGAGCCTGTTCTACAGTTGCGGCAACAACTACACCCTTTCCTGCAGCAAGTCCATCGGCTTTTACAACGATTGGAGCTCCCTGTTTTTTAATATATTCACAGGCTGCTTCCTTGTTTACGAATGTTTCGCTGAATGGACATGCAACCCCGTATTTTTTCATAAACTGTTTAGAAAAGTCTTTACTTGCTTCGAGCTGTGCAGCGGCCTTTTTTGGACCAACACATGGAATATCAGCGTCCCAGAAAATATCTGCAAGACCTTCTGCCAAAGGATCTTCCGGCCCGATTACAGCCATGCGGCAATTTTCATGCTTTGCGATTGCTACGTAAGGATTTTCGCCTTCAGAAATATAATCACAATCCTTTGGATTAACATTCTGACATTTTTCTTCGTAAGCAGTTCCGCCGTTTCCAGGAACTACAACAACTTTATCAACAAGTGAACTCTGTGCTAATTTCCAGCAAATAGTGTGTTCACGACCACCACTGCCAACAACGATTATATTCATAGAATTATTTTAATGGAAAACCTCTATTCTTACAACTAACTAAATTAAAGTACTGCAAACTGATCCGGGTCAATCTGAAGCACAACAGTAAGATTTCCGTTTTTAGTACGGATTTCATCAATCATCTGTTTTGTCTGTGTTTTATCCTTTAACTGAACCTGGTACTCAAGAACAAAAAGCGTTCCCATGTTCGAAGTCTTGATATTTGCAAGCTCGCATTTGTTAAGATATTTTTCGAAAATACCGTCGAAGATTCCATCGTAATCCATATCCTCAGGAATTGTAATCTTTAAAAGCTGATTGTGGCCAAGATGAACATAACGCTGAAGAACTATGAACATAATTGTAACTAACAGCAAAAGCACAAAGGCAACTATGTAATAGAAAAGTGCAATTGCAACACCAACTGTGAGCGTAAAGAAAATATAAAAAATATCCTTTGCATCACCTGGAATGGAACGGAAACGAACAAGGGCAAAAATACCGGCAAGAGATAGCGCCTTCTTTAAGTCTGTGGCAATCAGCGGAATAACAACTGCAACTACAACAGGAAGAAGTAAAAGTGTGATTAAAAAGCTTTTTGAAAATCCCTTCTTTTTCTGGGCAAAAAGATAACCCAAGGCAATAATAATTCCTGCTAAAAAGCTGATTCCGATATTAATCAGAATGCCAAGGTCTGTTTGATTAACTGCAAAGTGCTCTGCAAATTCCATATATACTCCTTTTTATGAATTACTCATATATCTTACAAATTCATTTCCGTATTTAGAAAACGAATTCTGATTTATTTTTCTCTGTGATAAAAAACGCGCAAACCAGAGGGGGAAAGAATTTGTTCCCTTTGCTTCCATAAGCCACTGATTTTCCTTTAATAAATCCTTTCCATACGGGTCCTTACTCAAGGTAAGCTCGTCTCTTCTGGTTAATATATTTTTATCAAGCGTGATTCTAAAATCCGAATCATTTTTTCCAAAGTAAGCAAGCCTGTCGTACGAAATTACAACCTTTGGCTCCAAAGAATATCTTTGCATTAAATCCTGGATTTCTTTAAAAACCTGTTCATTAAGCTCGGGGTTCAAAGGCTTTTTTCCCTGCTTTATAAAATCCTCTGCTTCTTTGAGAGTGAGCCCCGTACGTCTTTTATAAACAATTCCGTCGAACTTTTTTTTGATTTCAAAGTAGACTGTATCACCCTCGCCTGCTTTTCCGTAGCTTCTGAGTCTGAGTTTTTCTTTGTAAACGGGTTTTTCAAGTGATTTTCTTATGAGCTCGTTGGAAGAGGTGTCAAAATAAATGTTATAAATGGGATAAGTTTTTCCGCCCTGATTATAAATGTCTGAATCCATATTCTGCTCGAGCAGAGGCTTTAGACTTTGAAAATCAGAGTCCGAAATCATATATTTCATTTCTACGCGGCTAAAAACTTCAATCGCCATTTTCCAACAATTCCCTTTTAAAATGAGTATATCATAAATTAAAAGTTTATTGTAAGATGTTTTTAAAAGGGGGATTATTATGGCAGACACAAGACCTTTACCACCATGGGCCGATCAGATTCCGGAAGGAAGCTTTATTTCTTACACACCAACTTACAGGGTTGGAGAATATTTTAATCTTTTTAAAAGCTCCAAATCCTCTGGAATGAAGTATTATTTTTATGACCCGACAGAACACGGCTATCCTGCGGGAAAAAAATATCCTCTTTTAACTTTTTTACATGGCCGTTCAAACGCACTCGAAGGCGATATCTGCATTAATTATACAGGGGCTGAATTTTACGCAACAGAAAAATATCAGTCAAAGCTTGGCGGTGCATATATTTTAATTCCTATTGCAAATGAAAAACGTGATGAAAACGGAAGTGTAAGCGGCACCTGGGATGAATCTTATACAAAACCGCTTTATGACCTTATTAATTCTTTTGTAGATGATTACACTGCTCCAAGAGGCGGAGTAAATAAAAAATTTGTTTTTGGAAATTCAGCCGGAGCCAGGATGACTTATATTCTGGGAACAAAATATCCTTCGTTTTTTAATGCACTCATTCCGATTGGCGGCGGAGAAATCCCGGGCGACAAAACTCTTGATGATTTTGATAAATATGATGTTCATCTTTTTTTAGCAAATGCAAAGCGTGATGAAATAAATGATTACAACACTTTAATTGTTCCACGCCTTGAACGCCTTAAAAAGATGAAGCACTGCTTTATTTTTACACCGGACTGGGTTTACAACGGAGACAAGGGAATTGCCTCAATCTTTGTTGGCATAGAAATGGGCCAGCACTGTTTAGTAAACCCTATGCACTGTAACCTCACCTTTGACGACGGCACACCAATGTACCCCGAGCTTCCTCAGGGTATTCTTGGCTGGTTACAGGGCGTGCTCAAGAACTAAGCCTTATACTTTCCGGCCTGAAGCTTCCACATCTGTGCATACTTACCGTCTGCTTTTAAAAGACTTTCGTGAGTTCCTTCCTCAATAATTCGTCCTTTTTCGAGCATAAGGATTCTGTCCGCATCCCTGATTGTAGAAAGCCTGTGCGAAATGTAAAAAACTGTCTTTCCTTTTGCAGCCTTTTTCATAGCCTTATTCAACTCGTATTCTGCAATAGGGTCTAAGGCGCTCGATGGTTCATCCATGATCAAAATATCTGCCTTTTTGTAAAACGCCCTGGAAATTGCAATCTTCTGACTTTCACCACCGGAAAAATCTACTCCGTTTTTGTCGAACTCTGTAGTAACCTGTGTTTTAAGCCCGAGCGGAAGCTTCTTTAATCTTGATTCAAAACCGGCGCTCTCGAGTGCAGTTGTAATTTCGAATTTTTCCTTTTCAAAATCTTTGTCCGAAAGCTTATCC
>JAGCUI010000001.1 GCA_017962965.1 Treponema sp.
GTGCTGCAATGATTACGCGTTTTCCGGCCTTCATCTGAGGTTTGATTTCTTCGAGGAAGTATGGAACTACGCGGGCGATTGTTGTTTCCAGGCTTTCGTTTTGTGGAAGAAAGCTTTCGTCTACGTCGCGGTACATTGCCTGTTTTTTTGCAGAACGTTCATCGTCGTCAGAAAGGGCAGGTGGTTTTACATCAAAAGAGCGGCGCCAGATTTTTACCTGATCTTCGCCAAACTTTTCTGCGGCTTCGGCTTTGTTCTTTCCCTGAAGGTCTCCGTAGTGTCGTTCGTTTAATTTCCATGTTTTGATTACAGGAAGCCATTCTCTGTCCATTTCGCAAAGGATTCCATTAAGAGTGTGGATTGCACGCTTAAGATAAGATGTATAACAGATATCAAAATCGTATCCTTCTTTTTTAAGAATCTGGCCTGCTGCCTTTGCTTCTTCGCGTCCCTTGTCGGAAAGTTCCACATCTGTCCAGCCGGTGAACAGATTGAGTTTATTCCATTCACTTTCGCCGTGTCGAACTAAAACTAATTTTGTCATTTTTTTGCTCCGTAAAATATTTTCTTTTTTTATAGTGTTAGTATTGACTAACACATAAATACAATATATATTATTAATCAGTTAGTCAATACTAACAGATACTGCCGAATATTGAGGTAACTAAATGAAAGTAGCTGTAATATATGCCAGCACAACTGGAAACACAGAAGCAATGGCAAATGCAATAAAATAGGCTCTTATAAAATTAATATATTTTTAGGCCGTTCGATTTTGCCAGGTCGGGCGGCCTTTTTATTTATTTATGTTGCATCTGCTGCGTAATAGTATTATGTTTAATATAGTTGGGGGCAAAAATGAAAGAATACGTCTGGCTTTTTCCTGTAATATTTATGTTTCATGAAATGGAAGAAATCATCGGGTTCAAGTTTTTTCTGAACAAAAATCATGATGAACTTAAAAAGCGTTTTCCTGTAATTCTCCGTTGTTATAAAGATTTTTCTACAGAGGGATTCGCTCTTGCAGTATACGAAGAACTCTTTCTCTGCATTTTGATTTCTACACTCGCCTATTTTTTTGATAAGCCGGTTCTCTGGTATTTATGGCTCGGGGCTTTTCTTGGCTGCGACCTTCATTTTTTTATTCATCTGATTCAGGTAAGCATTTACCGCCGCTACATTCCGGCCTGCATCACAAGTTTAATCTGTCTTCCGGTAAATACACTGATTATCTGCAAGTGTCTTTTGTGCATAGAAGATTCTGCACTGTTTGCCGGCGCTTTTATGGCACTCGGCGCAATCCTTGTTTTTGTAAATATATTTATCGCTCAAAAGCTCATGGGCTGGTTTACAAAAGTTACAAAAGACCAAAAGTGTGACCAAGCATAGTTGTCCACGATTCATCTGACTGGTGCACACATTCTGAACACCCAGAAATGCTCAGTCTAACGACGCCAATAAAATTTGCCTTTGCTTTAAATAATCAGATTTATCAATTATAATTATCTTATGCGAAAACTTATTATGCCATTAGTATGCCTTCTCGTTATGACATCATGCGACCCATTTTCCTTAATCGACAAAGAACCGCAGAATGCACGTGAATTTCTTGAAGCAAATTTTGAAGGAAGTTTTACTAATGAACGTCAGATTACTTTAGACCCGGACTCCACCAGATATGATTCATCAGAATATTCATCATGCAAGCTTACAAAATTTTATTCTTCATTTTTACAGACTGATGTTGTTGTAGTTGATAAGCTTCCTGACAAGGATGATAAATTACACTTATTTTCGACCAATTTTCTTTTTATTCAATATAACGATTATTATACAGATGAAATTCAAAAACTTATAACCCCTGATTTTTCGGATTCAAAAGTGCTGTATGATTATGACTGGATGTTTTCGCATGTAACACAAGGGGAAAAAAATAAGCAAGAGTTTTTAGATTATGAGTGGTATGCTTTTAAAAGACACAATCTGTACATCCTGATTAATGTATCCAGTGAAGAATTACCGGAGATAGAAACCAGACTTAAATCTATAAGCTTCAGGCTTTACAGCAAAAATAGAAAAAATCATTTTACCGAAGTTCCAATATACTTTTTTATAACCACTCCGCAGTCACGTTCAGGAATAACTTTTGATTATGATTCAATTAAAGTTGATGATTTTTTTAATAACCAGGAAGTAAGACAGATAATATCAAAAGCTTATAAACAGGAAGACCTGCTCTTGGAGGAAATACAGCCATGAAAAAATTATCATTTCTAATCTTACTAGCCTGCTGTATACTCCTAACAGGCTGCCCTTTATTTTATTCAGACAAACTTGAAAATCACAAGAGCATGACAGCCGAAGAGCTCACAGAATATATCAATTCTCTGGATTATGGCACAACATTTACATTGGTAGATTCTGATTTTTCACAAAACAAGGATACAAAAACCACGACAGTATATCTTAAAGCTCAAGATTTACCAGAAAAAACAATAAGGGCATATCAACACTGGTGTATGTATGGAGGTGATATTGACTCCATAGCACGAACCACAATACCAACCTACTTTGACATATATTATTGTGATTACCCATTTTATAAATTTGAAAATGAAATTACATCATATTTTGAAGAGCTTTATTCCCCGCTTGTAAAGAATCTTGAAAAAAATAAAGAATGGAAAATTCTTATAAAACCAAAGATGAGCACTTTTTTTGCTTCTAAATATGATGTTTCCCGTGATTACGAAACTTGCGAAGAAACCTTAAAAAACACAAATTATTATATTTACCTTTTAATAAACAAAGAATTAACTTCACAGACAGAACGTGAATATAATTCTTTTATGTATGATTTAAAACAGTCCGTTAGCGATAAGCGCTGGTTCTGGGATGATTTTTCCTGCTACTATTCCACCACCTATTCCGCCAAAACCATTTCCGACCAGACCCTCTCCGATCCAGATTTCCCTTACCGCACCGGAGTTTTCATTCCTGATGGGGAATAGGGATTTTTCTGGAGAAAAAAGCTTGAAAGTACATTGAATTTGTACTATGAACGAAATGCATTCTTTGACAAAACCCCGAACTCCAATTATCATTAATCTCATGAAAATCAAACATGCCATAAAAACACTTATCTCACTGATTATTTCAATCTTCATTTTCTCATGCAGTCAGGAAGCTAACGTTAATTTTGAAATTGGTGAAATTACGGTAATAGATTCAAGTTCGATTTCGGCGTTGAAAGGATATTATCCTGATGGGAAACTATGCACGATTAAAACAGGCGAAAATGAGTGGCAGATGTTTTGGGCAGAAAAGAATGATTATTTAACTACAGCTGCAAGTCCCTGGCCGGAAGATCACTGTTCAGGTGTAAAAAACTCAAATCTGGTTTTCGGAAAAGATAAACTCAATGATAACCCTAAGCACAAAATCACAAATTTTAATGAAAACGGCGCCTGGTTCATCGGTGTATTTCCATTGAATGATCCAAACGACGGAAACTATGTGGGCTTTTTTCATGCAGAAAGTCACTACGATAATCAGGGAACTGCGCATAAATCGATTGGAGCAGCTTATTCTGATGACTCTGGAAGAAACTGGAAAAATGTCCAGCCGATAATCCTTTCAGAACAGGCAAAAGGTACAACTACTGCTTGGACGGGAATAGGTGATGGATGTGTCATAAAAGACAGAACAAATTCACGCTGGATCTGCTACTATCAGGGAAAGGCAAAGGATTCAGGTGGTTCTATAGATAATCGACTTTGCATGGCAGCATCAGATGATCCAAAAGGAGAATCCGGCACCTGGAAAAAGTGGGATGGCGAAAGTTTTTCCATACCGGCATGTAACACAGAAACAATGACAGGTGGAAGGGAATGTGCAATAAAAAATCTGGCAAAAGTTCCCGGCGCAAACCCGAGTGTTTCCTGGAATGAATACCTTCAAAAATATGTGATGGTTTATGCATCCTGGTCACATAAGATTTACATCACCTTCAGTAGCGATGCAATAAACTGGTCAAAACCTGTTCACGTCATCGGTTCAAAAGAAAACCCATTATGGTACCCAAACCTAATCAGCGAACAGTGTGATACAATTTCCACAAAATACAACAGACTTTATTTTTCATACCAGCAGGGTGATGATGGAAAAAGAAAAATTGCATATGTGGATATTGAGTTTAATCTACAGTAACTGATAAACGCTGATGCTTCCAACCGAAATGTTGTATTTCAGTGCCTCAATAAAGAACTGAGGAGTATATTCTGTAATCTCACCTTCTGGAATTTCAAAAATAATATTTCGCCATCTGTTCTTTTTATCCTTTGTGATTTTTGCTTCGTAACTGTTACCCTTGTAATTGAGGATAAGTTTTTCATTGTCAGTAGAAACATCAGTACGGATAATAATTACAGTTTTACGGCCTTTTACTACATTCCTAAGATTAAACTGAAGACTAGTTTCCTGAAGATTGTAAACTGTATCGGAAACCTGAACTCCATCAGGATAATTGAAAGATTCTTGTGATTTTGAATACTTGCTTTTATTACCTTTGGCTTTTTCTTTTGTTGAAAGAGAAACTCTGTGAGCTTCGGTAGATTCCGCTGAATAGAATTGTAAAGTATCAACAAGAGTAAGGCGTTCTGAACCATACAAAAGGATGCGTGGAAGTTTTGACATCACTGAAATTTCTTCCTTTATATCGGGAACCTTCTCTGGCTCTATAACCTTTTCTTTACTTACAACAACTGCCACCTGAACATAAGCACCACCGTCAGTAAGAGAGTCGTTGTACTTGTAGCGTTCCATAGTATGCTTTGCTTTTAAAGCATCATTTTCTTTAATTGATTTAAGATACTTGTCCAGTTTTTCGTTAGCAAGTTTTTCTGCAGCATCGCGGGCCATTTCCAGCGAATAGATTTTATCACTGCATTTGACATTTGCACACGCATAATAAGTCTTATCGATAAATACAACCCAGTCTCCGTTTGCATTCTTTCTTGTAATTTCCTGTTCCGAAGTTGTTACTTCTTCTGTATACCATGAAGGAAAATCTTCGGCAAAAAGA
>JAGCUI010000021.1 GCA_017962965.1 Treponema sp.
AAAAACGGACACAAGGCTTCTTCATCAGGATTATCTGTTTTATAGCTTGAGTATAAATCTATTGTGTAAGAATTACCGGTCTGGCGGAATTTTACATCAGGATATTTTTCTAAGATTTTATCTTTGTCTTCTTTATTAAAAACAGGGGTTTCCCAAAGGCTCTGGCGGCGGAAGGAACAGCAGAATTTACAAGCGGCACAATCTGATTTTGAAAGAATTTTTGCTAGCATTTGATTACCTTTCCGTAAAATTTTTCCAGAAGGATTTCGGGCTTATACGAAAGTTTTGCTTTTCTTAATCCTTCTACGCCCATGTCTTCTTCGCGGTTTATGTATTTATATTCAGAAAGAGTTTTTACAAAAAAATTATTGATGGCTGCATATCCGCCGTTTTGTGCCTGTTCAGAAAGAACTTTTTCAAAATGGATGTCTATTGTATCCGGACTGATTGGACTTGCAATTGTCATGGCAACCGGTTTTTCGTTTAAATAAATTACTCCGCCGGTAAGATTAAAAATCTTAGCGTTTTTTACAGCCTGCTCAATGCTTTCTTTTTCCAAAAGAAGGGTGTCGTAATCAAAGGCTTTTTCTATATCGTTACTGCGTTCCAAAAACCATTCTTCTTCGACCTTAAGAATATCCTGTGTGATGTCTTCTTTGGGGAAGGTTTTAAAAGTCCAGGAGTTTTCGTAGGTGCGGCAGAATCTTGAAATATGATTTTTCTTTTTCTGAAGAGAGGAGCCCGGTAGTAAAGAAAGCTTTTCCTGAAGATAAACATAATCACAGTCGTCGCGGTTTGTTTTCCAGTCTATTTTATAATTTGGAAAGTGATTTCTAAAGGCTTCGTCCAAAAGATTTTTCTGGGCCTGGGTGCAGAGACAGAAATTTACCTTGGTTTTATCAGGATTTTCCAAAAAGATGAGATTTAAAGCGTCCTTTAAGTTTGCGTCCTTATTTTTTATGGTAAGCGGAAAGCCGTAACCGTAGCGGTTGTCTTTTCCAAAATAAGTTCTGAACAAAAAATTATTCTTAATTTTGAACTGTGTATTATACTTTGGCTGCAGAAAAAACAAATTTGCCACAGCTGCATCACTTCCCATGAGATTAGAAGTTTCCAGGTTTTGTACAAGATATTCAAAATCAGAAATATTCATAATTTAAAGGTAATAGTTAAAAAGTGTAAAAGCAAGTATAAAAATATTGGAGAATAGAACAATTGTCTATTCTCCAAAAATCCTGTTGAAACGTAGATATTTTTATTTTTTAAGAAAGGGCTTAATTAGGCATATGGATTATTTCGCGTGGTTTACTACCATTTGCAGGTCCAACTATACCGCGTTCTTCCATTTCTTCTATGAGTCTTGCCGCCCTGTTATAACCAATCTTGAGTTTACGCTGAATATACGAAGCCGAAGCTTTTCCTGCCTGCATAACAATGTCCAGAGCCTGTTCATAAAGAGGATCTTCATCGTAGGCGTTTCCAAAAAGGTCAACGTTTTCGCCAAAGTTTTCATCATCATCAACAAAGATTTCTTCATCGATGTAATCAGGTTCACCGTATTCTTTTACTGCCTGAACTGTATTTTCAACTTCCTGATCGCTTACAAATGTACCCTGGATACGGATAGGAGCTGGATCTACGGCAGAAGCATAAAGCATATCACCACGACCCAAAAGCTTTTCGGCTCCAACTGTATCAATAATGATGTTAGAGTCTGTTCTCGAAGCAACCATGAATGCAATTCGGCTTGGAATGTTTGCTTTAATAAGACCTGTGATTACGTTTACAGATGGACGCTGAGTTGCAAGAACAAGATGAATACCAACAGCGCGGCTCATTGCAGTAAGACGAGCAACAATATTTTCAAGCTCTTTTCCGGAAGTAGCCATTAAATCTGCAAATTCATCAATAATTACAACGATGTAAGGAAGCTTTTCTGTAGCGATGTTCTTTTCCTTAATCTTGATGTTGTAATTTGAAATATCACGAACACCCATTCCATCCAAAAGGGCGTATCTTCTTTCCATTTCACAAAGACACCACTGCAAAGCCTGTAATGCCTTCTTTGGTTCTGTAATAACCGGAGTTAAAAGATGAGGAATATTGTTATAAAGCTTTAATTCAACAACCTTAGGGTCTACTAAAATCAATTTAACTTCGTCGTAAGAGCGTTTGTAAAGGATAGAAAGAATGAGAGAGTTTACACAAACTGATTTTCCAGAGCCTGTAGCACCGGCAATGAGCATATGAGGTGTTTTTACAAGGTCGATGAGCTGTGCTTTACCAAGGATGTCTTTTCCAAGAACAACAGGAACAGCCATTTTCTTCCATTCTTCAAGATTCATTTCGATAATTTCGCGGAAGCCAACAACCGAGCGTTTTTTGTTTGGAACTTCAATACCAACGGCCTGTTTTCCAGGAATTGGTGCAACAATACGAACCGACTGAGCAGCTAAAGCAAGGGCAATATTATCCTGAAGGGCAACAATCTTACTGAGCTTTACACCAGGAGCCGGTAAAATTTCGAACATTGTAACTACAGGACCTTTTTTGATGTCTGTAATGTCTGCAACAATGTTAAATTCGCTTAAAGTCTGCTTGAGAGATTCTGCGGCAGATTTTGTTGCGTCGTCGATAATCCAGTACTGGTCATCCTTATATGCAGTTAAAAGATTTGTAGGAATATTATAAGGTCCTTTTTTTGCAGGAGCCTTTTTTGGTTCAGCTTTTGCAGGTTTTTGAATAATGCCGGCTTTTTCTTTTAAAATGTCGTCGTCCATTGCAGAGAAAACTGTAGAAGCAGGAGTTGTTAATTCAATTGATTCGTGTTCCTGTTCCGAAATCTGATTAAAAATATTGTCTGTTCTGTCTTTTTTAGGAATTTCTATAACAGTTTCGTCGTCGATAGAGTCTTCCATATCATCATCAATATTGTTCATATCGATGTCGTAAAAGTCAGGATCTATTGTGCGTTCGTCTGCCGAAACTTCTTCTTCATCTACAAGGCTGATTTTACTTGGGTATGGAGAATTATTTGGGGCGCTAACTGGAGGAATAAAGGCTTCTTCCTCTTCTTCTTTTTCAGCTTCTTTTGTTTCCTCAGGTTCTACATAATCTTCATCGTATTCCGGCGGAAGCTTATCCGGAGCTGGAGGTAAATCAGGCCATTCAAGCTCTTCTGGAACTTCTTCTGAAGGAGTTGTGAGGGCTGCATATTCTTCTACAGTGATAACAGATGCAGGATTTGAGTCTGTCTGTTCTGTATTTTCGTTTTCCTGAGATTTTTCTTCTGTTTTATTTTCTTCTGCAGGTTTTTCCAGTGTATTTATGTCGTGTTTTGGAGATTTTGGAACATCGATTGTCTTCATTTCGTTAAAATTCAATGACAAATCAGAAAGATCTTCTTCATCTTCATAAACTTCTTCGTCAGAAACAGAGGTTTCGTCTAATGTAACACCGGCAAGAGCTTCGTCAAAAACAGGATTTGTTGGAATCGGCTCCGGAGTTTCTGTTGCTTCTTCATTTTGAGCCGCTTCTTCTTGAGTTTTTTCTATTTCCGGAGTCTTTTCTTTTGTTTTTTGAACTTCCGGCTCTAAAGGAGGCTGACCTTTTTTAGGATTATGGAATAATTTCTGGTTAATTCCGTCTGCAATAGCGCCTGCTCCAAAAATTTCTACTGCAATGAGCATAATACCGGTAGCAATTGCAATAACGAGTTTGATTATATTTGAACTTGTTGTTCCTAATTCAATAATTGAACGACAGATTTTTTCTGTAACAACGGCTGTAAAAAAAGGAAATACAGCTGTTAATAACATCATAGTTTTTTTGCTTGTCCATTTAGAAGCAAAACATGAAAGTCCTGAGATTAATAAAAAAGCAGGAATTAAAATGCTTGAAAAACCATAAGCTCTGTAGAAAAGATTTCCAATTATAGTGAACACATTTGCATTGTTTGATGAGTAATCATATGTAAAAGGCAATGTTATCAAACAAATTGTAAACAGGGCAGAAATACAAATTAAAACTGCACCTGTTATAAAGCTGGAATTATTAGAAGTTTTCATAATTTCATTATCGGAAGTGCAGAAAAATAATTTAAACTTTTCTATTCCGATGTTATAATAATGAATATGAAAGCAAATTCTGTTAAAACTGTTGGTATTTTGACCTCCGGAGGGGATGCACCTGGCCTTAATGCAGCAATTAGAGCCCTTTGTTTAAGCGGCATGAATAAATACGGCATGAAATTCATTGGTGTAAGAAACGGTTACCGCGGTCTTATTGATAATGATACTTTCAAAATGGAAACCCTTGATTTCGACAGCCTTGTTAATGCCGGAGGAACCTGTCTTGGAACTTCCCGTGTAAAACCTTTTAAAAATCCTGTTAAAGATCCAAAAACAGGGCTTTTACCTGTGGAAGGAATCAAAGAAACATTTAAAAAGAACAAACTTGATGCTCTTGTATGTCTTGGCGGAAACGGCACAAACACAACAGCGTCTTTATTATATGAAGCAGGCTTTAATGTAATTGGTCTTCCAAAAACAATTGATAATGATATTGTTGGAACAGACGAATCTTTTGGATTTCAGACAGCCATTCAGGT
>JAGCUI010000022.1 GCA_017962965.1 Treponema sp.
CTTCCACTTACAGATAGACAAAAAGAAATATTAATACAGATGATTTTAGGAAAAGCATACAAAGAATATGCGCTGGAAAACAATGTTTCTGAATCGGTTATAAAAAAAGATGCAACAGAAGTTTTTAAATACTACAACGTATGTAACAAATATGCATTTTTAGCAAAATTTTCACACTTTACTTTTGTTTATAAAGGAAGCAATTATCTTCCGACAACCCATAACTAAATCTGACTTCTTCCGCGGAAGCTTAAAGAAAGGGTTCGTTTATCTATATATTCAAGGTCGCCGCCCACAGGGATTCCGGTTGCAAGACGGGTTACTTTTGGAGAAGGTGAAAGATTCATCTCTGTAATCATCTTATTTATATATAAAGCAGTTGTGTCACCTTCTACGGTAGGATTTGTAGCAATGATGATTTCCTGCGGATTTTCTGATTTTATTCTTTCCATTAAAGCAGGGATTGAAAGCTGAGAAGGACCAATTCCATCAAGAGGTTTGATTAATCCACCAAGCACATGATAAAGCCCCTTATACTCACCGTATGCTTCTATGGTTGTAACATCCTGGGATTCTTCTACAACACAAATCTGATTTTTTTCCCTCAAAGGATTTGAACAAATCGGGCAGGTTTCTTCTTCTGTCCATGCCCCGCAAATTTTACATGGTTTTATTTTCTGCTGAAGTGAACCAAGGTTCTGTGAAAATTTCTGAACATATCCGGCGTCCTGTTTTAAAAGCCAGTTTACCATGCGCAAAGCACTTTTTTTACCGATTCCAGGTAAACGCGAAAAATTATTTGCTAAATCTTCGTATATGCCCATTTCCCACCACCTTAAAAGCTTAAAACTTAAAGTCCAAACTGACTCAAATCAACTCCGCCAAGAATTGAAGATGATTTTTCCTTAATCTGTTCCTGCACGTTTTCTACTGCATTTCTGTGAGCCGCAACAATTAAATCTTCGAGCATTTTTACATCGCGGTTATCTACACAAATTGGATCAAGCTTAATTTCCATCATCTCAAATTTACCGTTAAGAGTTACAGTTACCATCTTTCCGCCAGAATTTCCCTGGGCTCTGATGTCTGCAAGCTCTCTCTGTAATTTTTCCGACTGTTCCTTTATGGCGCCGGCATTTTTTATCAAATCAAAAGGATTCATTTTTTCCTCCCTTATTTTTTACACCTTTCCTGCAACTACAGTTCCCTTAAAGGCATTTAATAAAATATTTACCTGGTCCGGAACCTGAGCTGGAGTCTGATTATCCTGAACCTCCGGCTTTTTTTCCTGCAATTCTACTTTAAAAGCCATTGGTTTTCCGCTGATTTTTGTAAGCTCGTCGCGGATTATTGTTTTTTTTTTCTTTATAAGCTCAAGATCGTAGCTGGAAGAAATTGTTGTTTCAATTCCATCTGCACCCAATTTCCATTCACCGGTTTTTTCTATTACACTTGCTGCAAAACCGTCTGTTAAAGAAAGTGCTGCTGTTACGTTACCCCTAAGCTGAACCATGCTCATTACATTTCCGTCTGCAGTTGTAAACTGAACATCGCTACCCTGCTGAACCAGTCCTTTCTGAGCCTGAGTATTTTCTGCTTCGAAATAATCTTCCGCCTTTTGTTCGTAGTCCTCTTCGTAATATCCTTCTTCCGGTGGTTCATCCACATTTGTCCAACCTGAATCTTCATCATCCGGATTCTCTGAATAGCCCTCTGGATAAGGCATAGAATTTACGACTTGCACTGATTTTTCAGGCGGCAGTGTTCCGCCATCATGAAAAGGGGGCGTCTGCTCCTCTGGCTCCGGATTATCCAGCATAGAAAAGCGAGGTAATCCCTCCGGTACAGGATTTATTCCGGCATTATTTACAGTTTCCTGTGGTTGTGGCTGAGTAGCTTGAGTTTGTGGTGCCTGAGCCACTGTTCCTGCAGGTTCCAAAAGTGCCCTTGCAGAATCAATTGCTTTTTTAACATCCTGATTTGAAACAAACTGACTTATCCAGCACATTCTGCTGAATGCAAGCTCGAGTTCATATCTTGGAGAAAGAGAATATCTAATATCTTTATAAAGCTGAAGATAAATTGAAAGAGCGCGTTCAACCTGGATTGTATTCCATGCATTTAAAATAACCTTACTGTAACGTTCAACCGAATTACCCAAAAGAGATTCCTTTGTAATTCCTGATTTAATAAGAAGAATGCTTCTAAGGTAGTCTGCACAGTTAGAAATCAACTGTTCGATGGAAACTCCGCCCTGTAAAAATTCATCAAGAGAAGAAAGAACTTCGTCGGCTCTTCCGTATGCACAGGATTCAAAAATCATATTCAAACGGTCAATTCCAACAAGGCCAAGCTTATCGCGGATTTTATCGTAAGTAATGTGTCCGTCGCTGAATGCAACAACCTGATCAAAAAGAGTATACGCATCTCTCATTGAACCGGTAGATTCGCGTGCAATCCAGAACAATGCTTCTTCATCTGCCTGGATATTCATTTCTTTTGCAGCATCTGCCAGGCATTCCTTTACCTTATCAATTGCAACAAGGCGGAAATTAAACTGCTGGCAGCGAGACTTGATTGTAGCAGGAACCTTCTGAAGCTCTGTTGTAGCAAAAATAAAGATTACATATTCAGGCGGCTCTTCGATTGTTTTTAAAAGAGCGTTAAATGCTGAATTTGAAAGCATATGGACTTCGTCAATTATATAAATCTTATAACGGCAGCTGTTTGGAGGGAAAAGAACTTCATCTTTAATCTGACGGATGTTTTCTACAGAGGTGTTTGACGCACCATCAATTTCGATAACATCAAGAGAAGAACCTTTTGTAATTTCCTGACATGTTGAACATTCCCCGCAAGGATTAGAAGAAGGACCCTTCTGACAGTTCAACGCTTTTGCTAAAATTCTGGCAGTAGATGTTTTTCCGCACCCTCGTGGACCAGAAAAAAGATATGCATGTGCAATTTTGCCGGATTCAATTGATTTTTTAAGAGTCTCCGCAACAAATTCCTGACCAACCAGATCATCAAATTTCTGCGGACGACGTCTTGTAGCTGTTACTTCATAAGACATAACAGAATTATAATATAAAATAGATTATTCGTCATTAGTTCTTTTTCGAAGTAATCTTAAACTGTTCAAAACAGCAAGTATTGTAACTCCAACATCTCCAAAAACAGCAATCCACATATTTGTAATACCAAAGGCACTCAAAATCAAAATTCCACCCTTAATTCCCAATGAACCAAATAGATTCTGATTTACAATTCTGAGCGTTCTGCGAGCCCCCTTAATTCCTTCCACAATTTTAGAAGGCTTATCTTCCATGATGATTACATCACCGGCTTCTACAGCAGCATCGCTTCCCATAGCTCCCATTGCAATACCAACATCGGCACGCGCAAGAACAGGAGCGTCGTTAATGCCATCGCCCGTAAAGATTAATGTACCTCTTTTCTTTGCAGGTCTGTACTTAGTTGCAGGAGCAATTTCAAGGTCTTTAAGAAGCTCTTCTACTTTTGAAAGCTTGTCGCTGCTCATCATCTGATCATAAACCTTATGAACACCAAGGCGTTCTGCAACAGTATGAGCGGCAACCTTATTATCACCTGTGAGCATTACAATATTTTCTACGCCAACCTTTTTAAGTCCGCTGATTGTACTCTGTGAATCTTCCTTAATTTCGTCGCTGATTACAATGTGTCCTGTATAAACTCCATCGCATGCAACGTGAATAATTGTTCCATCCCTGTGTTCCGGGCATTCAGGATAATCAACATTAAACATTTCCATTAAGGCAGCATTTCCGGCCAGAACTTTTTTTCCGTTTACAACTGCCTTAATTCCCTTACTTGTGATGTCTTCTACCTTTTCAAGCTTAACCTTTTCGCAGCAGTTATCATGATGAATTGCCCTGAGGCTTGCAGAAATAGGATGATTTGATAAAAGCTCTGCGTGAGTTGCAATGGCAATCAATTCCTGCTTTGTAATTGAATTATTCATAGGGTGAATGTCTGTTACTACAAAGTTTCCCTTTGTTAAAGTTCCGGTTTTATCAAAAACAGCAGTCTTGGTTTTGGCAAGTGCTTCTAAGAATGTTGAACCCTTTACTAAAATACCCTTACGTGCAGAGCTTGTGATTCCGCAGCAGAAGCTTAAAGGAATTGAAATAACAAGGGCACAAGGACAGCTTACTACAAGAAATTCGAGCGCTCTGTAAATCCATTCTTTAAATCCATACTGGGCAAAATACTCTGGCATAAAGAACTTTGTAAACAAAGGTGGAAGAAGGGCAAGAACAAGGGCTGCTCCACAAACAATCGGAGTATAAACCTTTGCAAAGCGGGTAACAAACTGTTCTGAACGGGTTTTATTTTCTGTTGCGTTTTCTACAAGCTCAAGAATTCTTGCAAGAGCCGAATCATCTGCAGCCTTTGTTGTTTTAATTTCTATTACACCCTGCTTATTGATTGAACCCGAAAGTACTTCATCACCCTTTGTAACATGACGAGGAACGCTTTCTCCGGTGAGTGCAGAAGTATCTACATATGTGTCTCCCTCTGTAATTACACCGTCTATTGGAATTCTTTCTCCGGCTTTAACAATAATAATTGAGCCGATTTTTACTTCATCAATTAAAACACTAACAATATCTTTTCCGTTTTTAACGCTTGCTTTATCGGGTCTCATCTTTGCAATTTCACCAATAGCATCGCGTGATTTATCTACGGCAAAATCTTCAAACTTTTCGCCAATCTGATACAAAATCATAATTGCAACGGCTTCTGCAGGTTCTCCCAAAGCAAGGGCACCCAAAGAAGAAACAGACATTAAAAAGCCTTCGTCCAGTAAGTGTCCCTGAATCAGATTTTTAACGGCTCCAACAACAATGTCTTTTCCGCAGAGAATATAACCCACAGCATAAAAAAGGATGCTGAGTGTTGTGCAAAAATCGTATTTAAGCCCCGGAATTTTAATCTGTTTAATAGAAGGAAACCAGTTTTCCAAAGGAAGATGCTCGAGTAAAATTCCAAGAACAAAAAGAATAGCGCTTATTACAATAAATTTAACGGGAAGCTCTTTTTCATCCTCGTCATGATGACAGCAGGAACAACCGCCGCCGTGATGATGATGTTCGTGGTCGTGGTGGTGATGTTCATGTTCATGTGCATCGTGGTCGTAGTGTTCATGATGATGGCCGCCATGAGCATGTTCTTCGTGTATATGGCAGGATTCGTGTTCATCGTGATGATGAAAGTTCATTAATTCTGGTTTTATTTTATTTATTCTCATTTTCTACCTCTTTTCCATAATGTGTTCAACGCCGCATTCAATTACCTTTTGAACGTGTTCGTCTGCAAGTGAATAATAAACGACCTTGCCGTTCCTTCTTGTTTTTACAAGATTTGAATCGCGCAAAATCTTAAGCTGATGGGAAACTGCACTGATTGTCATACCAAGCAAAGCCGAAATGTCGCACACACAAAGCTCTTCTTTATCCAGAGCATAAAGAATTTTAAATCTTGTTGAATCACCAAAAATCTTAAAAAAGTCTGCAACAAGAAAAATTACTTCATCATCCAGAAAACCCTTTTTAAGCTTTTCTACAACATCGCTGTGAATCATAACGTTGTCGCACAAAACTTCTGCTTTTCCCATAAATGCTCCTGTTAAAAAAAATATATTTGAACAGTCATTCAATTGAACAACCATTCAAATAATACATTCATTTGAGAGAATATTCAAGTATTTTTTTTTATTTTTTATGCCTTTATCTGGCTCAAAACCTGACCAATCGGTTCATGGATAACAAGCTCCGCTGAGCTGTCCATTGCAGTTTCTGATTTATTAAGTAAAACTAAATGCTTACCCCTAAAGTAGCGAACAAAGCCCGCAGCAGGATACACAACAAGAGAAGTTCCCCCGATTATGAGTGTATCTGCATGAGCAATTGCATTTACAGCCTTGTCTATCAAATCCTGATCCAGTCCTTCTTCGTACAAAACTACATCAGGCTTAATAAGACCGCCGCATTTTTTACAGTGAGGTAATTTATCCTCTGAGTTTTCACTTTCACGAATGATTTTATCGTCGTAGAACTGGCCGCACTGTGTACAGTAATTTCTTAAAGTACTTCCGTGAAGCTCATATACAGTTTTACTTCCTGCAAGCTGATGAAGTCCGTCTATATTCTGGGTAACAACTGCCTTTAATTTTCCGGCCTGTTCTAATTCTGCAAGTTTGTAATGAGCGGCGTTTGGTTTTATATCGTTTAACAAAAGCTTTGCCCTGTAAAAACGGTAAAATTCCTTTGTGTCGGCATAAAAGAATGAATGACTGATAATTGTTTCCGGCGGATAAGCCCATTGCTGGTTATAAAGGCCGTCCACACTTCTAAAATCCGGGATGCCGGACTCGGTAGAAACGCCCGCCCCGCCAAAAAAGACAATGTTCTTTGACTCGTCTATAATTTTTTGAAGTTGAACTATTTTTTCATCCATACAACGCCTCTTTTTCTGAATTGCCGCCCGTCATTGCGAGCGTAGTACGGCAATCTATTTAAGACAAGATCTATCCAAACGATCAAAGCCGTCTGTAAGTTCTTTGGCAATCTGAATAAGCTTTGCAAGATCTCCCTTACGTCCGCCTTCGATGTTCATTGGCATAACAGGGTCGTGCAAACTCAAACGGAGTAAAATCCATCCCTGAACGTCTTCGCCTTTAAACGAAAGTCTAATTCCTTCGTAAGAGTGTGGCATCTGGTATCCCTTTGCCTGTGCACGCTTTTTGAATTCTTCCAGTACCTGGTTTCCGTATTCTTTAAAATCATCTCCTGCAATCTTAAAGCGGTATTCACCTTCTTCTACCAATGGTGGAAGTTTTTCGATAAGACTGTCGAGCTTTTTGCCGTTTTTAGCAGCCTGTGCAAGTGCAACAATGAGCTTTACTGCAAGGAAAGCTCCGTCATCAAGGAAGAAGTTATCTTTTAAAGCACCGTGGCCAGAGGTTTCCATTGCCAGAGGAGCAACTATTCCGCTGTTATTCAATTCCTTCTGCTTGTTAATTACGTTTTTATAGCCGCGCATGTAGCAAAGATGTTTTAATCCAAGCACTTCTTCGAGGAAGTAAGTAAGACGATCAGAAGTAACTGAGTCTGTAATGATTGTAGAACCTGGATAATCCGGAGCAAGGATTGCAGAAATCATAGCGATGATAGAATCTCTGTTTACTTCGCTGCCATCCGACAAAACTGCCGACATACGGTCTACGTCTGTATCAAAAATCAATCCTAAATCAGCCTTGTTTTTAAGAACTGCATCGCGAATTGCTTCCATTGCCTGTTTATTTTCAGGGTTTGGAATATGGTTCGGGAACATTCCGTCCGGCTCAAGGAACTGACTTCCGCTTGTATCTGCTCCAAGAGGATCAAGAATATCTTTTACAAAGAAGCCCGAAGCACCGTTTCCGCTGTCTACAACAATGTGGAGACCTTTTAAAGGTGTGTCTCCTGCGTTAAGTGCATCCTTGATTTTATTTTTAAGATAGTTTGCATAAATTCCAAGTAAATCAACAGTTGTTACCATTGACTGAACCGGTGCAGGATTTAAGAGGGATGCCAGCTTTAAGATTTCTGTAATATCCTCGTGTTCAAGGCCGCCGTTTTCATCAAAGAATTTAATTCCGTTTCTATTAAATGGAAGATGACTTGCTGTAATCATTGCAGAAGCATCAAAATCGGTTTCTTCAAATACAATAGACATGAACATTGCAGGAGTAGTTGCCATACCGCAGTCTACAACTGTAGCACCCGCGCTTGTAAGACCAAAAACAAGGGCATCGAGCAAAGCAGGTCCCGAAACTCTGGAATCACGTCCAACACCAATTCTGAGTGCAGTTGCATCTACGCCGGTTTTCTTACTGAGCCAGCTTACAAAAGCACATCCAATCTTTTTACATACATCTTCTGTCAAATTTACGTGTTCGCCTTCTACGCCTTCTAAAGCAACTCCGCGAACATCGCTACCGTTTTGCAATTTTAAAATATCGTTACTCATGTGTAACATTATACATCAAATTCTATTTCTTGGATATTAATTTCCCTGTTTTCTGAAACACAGGCTCTTCTTATGCAGTATTCAAGCTCACGAACATTACCAGGCCAGCTGTAGTTTTCAAGATTTCTGAATGATGC
This sequence comes from Treponema sp., assembly GCA_017962965.1. GTDB lineage: Bacteria > Spirochaetota > Spirochaetia > Treponematales > Treponemataceae > Treponema_D. The sequence continues at coordinate 8,193 of JAGCUI010000022.1, forward strand.
TTCTGTTAAAACCTTTCCATAGCGTTTTGCAATTCCTTCTGCAATTGGTCTTATATCCTTTACTCTTTCTCGTAAACCGGGAATATAAATAACCTGCCCGCGGATTCTGTAATATAAATCCCTTCGGAATTCACCCTGCATAACTTTTAAAGTTAAGTCTGCATTGGTTGCACAAATTAAACGGACATCCGCCTTTTGAACAACATCGCTTCCTACGCTGTAGAATTCTCCGTTATCCAGAACAGTTAAAAGCTTTCCCTGAATAGATTTTGAAGCACAGCCGATTTCATCTAAGAATAAAGTACCTCCGTCTGCCGCCTTAAATTTTCCCATTCTTTTAAGTGCATCGGTATAGGCTCCCCGCTCGGCTCCAAACAGTTCACTTTCTGCAAGGGAATCATCAACATTTGCGATATTTACATGTACATAGGGTTTTTTATTTCTGCAGGATATATTATGAATGATTCTGGCGATTGTACTTTTTCCGGTTCCGGTTTCTCCCAGAATTAAAACCGGCAGCTCGGACTTTGCACAGCTTACAATCTGTTTTTTAATCTGGTTCATCTGTTTTGAATTGCCCAAAAGCCCTTCAAAATAAGTTTCGTCCACACCAATATCAAATGATTTTTTATAACCCTGTGAACCTATGGACTTTGAAACTAATTTCCAGAACACGTTGGAGGCATCTCCTTCGTTCTCCGGATAATAAAACCTGTTTTTTACATAACCAGACAGAAGCTCTGTCATTTTTTCATCTGTGTAGTAAGAATCGATATAGATAATTTTGCCGGAATTTGTACTTAGAAGCCCACTGTATTTTGTAACATCTTCTTCTTTTAAAAGGGTAACGTCCAAAAAAACAAATGCTGAAGCTAAGATAAAAATTTCAGATATTTTATCTTCTTTTTTTAATTCAAACGAATCGCCGATAATTTTTTTTGTAAAAACTTTTAGATCTTCTCTTTTAGAAATCAATGTTACACTGTTTAAATCTATCGATTTTTCACAATGTAAGTCATCCACTTTTTAGTCTCCGTCTTTAAATAGTTTATAGAAGATAAGCTTAAAGATGTAATACAAATAAGGGAAGATGAGGAATATTTTGAATGGATTTCTGGTTATTTCTACAAAAAATTCCAATCCCCTTGAGTACGTTTTTTCGCTGATTCTACGTGTTTTTCCAGAAAAGATTCCGAATGCATCTTTGTAGTAAACAAAAATACTGGAAGAAAAACGTGTTCGTCTGTTCCAGGACCAGCAATTCTTTTCCTTAATTCCGTCGCTCACAATTACTAAAGATGGCTGAGCTTTGTGAATTGCCTGAATGATATCGTCTTCAAGATTTTTAGAATAATAGCCTACACATTTTCCAACGATTCTCAATCCCGGGAAGGTTGCCCTTACATTACTTTCAGCTTTTTCAAGTGTCTTTTTGTTTGAACCAAGCATATACAAGGTTTTATAATGACTCTCAAGGATGGATAATATCTGAATTATTGCATCAAATGGATTATATCTGATTGGAACGGCCTTTTTTAAAAAGCGTGCTCCAGTTAAAATACTTTTTGAAACAGGAAGTACAAGGCTTGCATTTCTAAGACATTCGCTGTATTCGCCCTTTGCCTTTACTTTTAATAAATCCCATAAAGATAAAAATACAATCTGTTTTGTTCCTGGCTTTGCAAGAAGCTCAAGAATTTCATTTTCCAAATTGTCCGGTGAACAGACATCAATTGGAACACTCATAAAGTTAATTCTTTCTAAAGACATTTAATTTACCGCCGTTTGTACTGCTGCAATTCCATAAAGAGCTGCAGTTTCGCATCTTAAAATATTAACTGAAAAATGAACCGCATGAAATAAACCTTTTTTAGTAAGTTCTTCCACTTCTAGAGGACTTAATCCGCCTTCACTTCCCACCACTATACCTATTTTATCAAATTTCTTGCCGGAAGGAAATAATTTTCTAATATCACCGTCTCCGTCATCTCTTTCCGAAAGCACAAATCCGATTTTATTCTGGTTTTTATTCCATTCTTCCAGCGCTTTATCTAATTTTACAGGAGAAAGCATTTTTGTTTCAACAGGGGAACCGCTCTGCTGCCTTGCTTCCTTAATTATGCGTTCAATTCGTTCTGTTTTGGAATTTAATAAAGCATTTACGCTGTTTTTTTCCGAATATTCCCCGATAACAGGAACAATGTATTTTACTCCACACTCGGTTGCCTGCCTTACTATCTGCTCAAACTTCTGCGCCTTTGGAATAAACTGAAAAAGCCAGTATTCTTTCTGTAAAATTGATTTATTTTCTTCAAGCTCACTTGCCTGAACTCCGCGTGTAATTGATTTATCATTTTGTACAACTTGAGTATCTGCGCAAAGCTGAAGAGTGATTTTTTTTGATTTTTCGTCCACAAGAGCAACTGTGGAATTTTTAAGTTCTCCGTCCAAAAGCCTTACGCTTATCATGTCGCCCGGTTTTACACGGAGAACCTGTCTTAAATATCTATAATCTTTTCCGTTTACAACAATGAGACCCGATTTATCTGGATTTTGTTCTAAAATAAACTGTCTCATTATTTTTGGTCTTTTTTATCTTTTTTTTCTTTTGCGTCAACTTCCTCTTGAAGCTGTTTTAAAGTCTTTGTTCTTCTAACAAGAGTTTTGTAATTTCCGCTGTTCAAAACTTCCAAAGCTGCTTTTAACTGCAAGTCAAAATCCAGATCATAAAGCTGAGAGCCTTGAGTTCTTAAAACCTGATTACGAATAACTCTTCTTACAAGACGTTCTTCAATTCCGAATTCTGCTGCAATATCCTTTGCCTTAGCCTCAATCTGAGCTTCTGTCATATTTGGATTTGCTTCTACGGCTTTTTCAATCAAACCGGAATTAATCATCTTAACATAAGATTCTTCCTGTTCTTTTGTAAAAGGCTGAATATTTACAACTTCCTTATCCGGCGGAATACCAATTTTATCGATATTTACATCACTTGGAGTGTAATATCTTGCCATTGTGATTTTGATTCCGTCTGTTTCGCTCAAAGGAATTACCTGCTGAACAGAGCCCTTACCGTAAGTTCTTTCTCCAACAAGATAAGCAAGCTTATAATCCTTTAAAAATCCCGAAAGAATTTCTGAAGCACTTGCAGAGCCCTTATTAATTAAAACAACAACCGGAACACTATTCTTGATTGTAGTCTTATCTTTTCCGGCACTGTAAACCTGGTTTTCTGAGGCAAGGCGGCTTCTTGTAGAAACGATTACTCCCTTATCTATAAATTTATCTGCAACATTTACAACGCTGTCTATAAGTCCACCAGGGTTATCTCTAAGGTCGATAATCATTCCTGTGTAGCCGTTTTTCTGGAATGAATCCACTGCTTCCTGGAAGCGTTTTGGTGTTTCTCTTGTAAATTCAATAAGACGAACATAACCGATTGTAGTTCCCGAAATCATTCCGTATTTTGCAGTTGGAACTTCGATTCTTGCACGCACGAGCTTTACGTCAAAACGCATATTCTTACCGCGGAGAATTGTAACAGTGACTGGTGTACCAATTTCACCACGAAGAGCGCCTAAAACCTCGCTCATTGTCATTTCTGGGGTTGGGCGGTCTTCGATTGCAACAATGTAATCTCCTGCTTGAATACCGGCCTTTGCTCCAGGTGAATCTTCGATTGGAGAAGCAACCTCTACATAAGCAGGTTTTTCCGGCGTAGATTCTGTTGGCTTTGAAATTGAAAGTCCAACTCCACCAAAACTTCCCACAGTTGTATCCTGAAGGTCGCGCATATAATCTGCATCAAGATATAAGGTGTAAGGATCTCCAAGAGCATCAAGCATTCCCTTTAAAGCACCTTCGTATAAAACGCGGGCATCTACTTCATCAACATAATTCTGTTCAACAAAATCAAAAACAGAATTAAGGGTTTTCATGTACTGAAAGCTTGTAACCTTGTTTTCTTTCTGAGACTTCTGCTGGGCAAAAATAAATGAAGCGCTGAACACTCCAATCAGTAAAACTGCACCAATAATTATTATTTTAAGATGTTTTCTTTCATTTAAACTCATAATTTAACATTTTACGTCACTACCTTTAAAAAATCTACTAGTTTTGACCCGACAATCATGCTATAATTTACTTATGGCACAAATAATTCCAGTAGCAAGCGGTAAAGGAGGAGTTGGTAAAAGTCTTCTCTCTGCCAACCTTGCAATCGCTCTTGGTCAACAGGGAATGCGTGTTGTTTTAGCAGACCTTGACTTAGGCGCATCAAATCTTCATCTCGTAATTGGACAGCACCCGGGCAATGCGAGCCTTGGTTCCTGGTTCACAGAAAAGACTGAATTTAAAGATATTGTTCAGCCTACTGATTATCCGAATGTAAGTTTTATCGCCGGCGACAGTCAGATTCCGGATTTAACCTCTCTCAAATATTCTCAGAAAATCAGGCTTATCCGCAATCTTAAAAACATCGACACAGACTTTCTTATTCTGGACCTGGGAGCCGGAACACACCAGTTCATTCTTGATATGTTCCTTTTGTCTCCACAGGGAATCGTTGTTTCTGCCCCAGCCGTTACAGCAACTTTAAATGGTTATCTTTTCCTTAAAAATGCTGTATTCCGTCTTCTTTACACAACTTTCAGAAGAAACACACCGGGCCGCGAACTTCTTGATAACTTGAAAAAGAATTCACAGTCCATGCAAAAGCTTTATATACCTCAACTGGTTCAAGCCCTTGGCCAGGTAGATCCTGATACAACACAGCTTTTTATAAGCCGTATGCAGCAGTTCCGCCCACGCCTTGTAATGAACATGATTGAAAATCCACAGGACGCAGATAAGGCACAGAGAATTAAAACTTCCTGCAATCAGTATCTCGGACTCGAAATAGACTTCCTTGGTCTTATGTACCGCGATATGCTTCAGGATAAAGCTCTTTCTTCTCAGCTTCCTGTAATCGTTTATAAACCAAAATCCGTTCTGGGTCAGGCAATCTACAGAATTTCGGACAAGGTTATTGCAACTCCACAAAGAAACTTTGATGCAGACTTTGATCCAGAAACCTTCAACGCAGACTCCTTCAACAATGCAGAAGAAGAAGCTATGATCGACTACGACTTTAAGCTTTCGGGTATTGATGATTTAGTTTCGGGCGGTTCTCTCACAATCGGTGAACTTGCAGAAATGATTAAAACCCAGCAGTACGAATTAACTCAACTCAAAAAAGAGAATATGCTTCTTAAATCCAAACTCGTTAAAGCAGCAGAGCAAGGATTTAAAGTATAAGGATTTATTATGTTTTTATATCTTAATTACCCTTCCTGGATTTCTCCGGAAATTTTTCCCAACGTAAAATTTCTTTCACTTTTACGCTGGTACGGACTTATGTATGTTTTTGCTTTTGTAACTGCATATTTTATTTTAAAAAAAGTAACAAAAGAAGGTGCCCTCGATAACGGAAGCTACAAGGCAACCGAAGATGATTTATTCAGCTTTATCGGAACCGGAATTGTTTTCCTTTTGATTGGTGCAAGAATCGCTTCTACTTTGATTTACCAGAAATATGATCCTTCAAACCCTGATTCAATCAATTACTGGACTCATCCATGGCTCATTTTCTGGCCTTTTGATAAAAACATGCATTTTACAGGCTTTGCCGGCATGTCTTACCACGGAGGCTTTGTTGGCGGTCTTTTAGGAATGATTATCTGGTGTAAAAGACATAAGCAGCCGATTGCAAAATGGATTGATGCAATGGTTTGCGGTATTCCTTTAGGCTTTACATTCGGCCGTATCGGTAACTTTTTGAACGGTGAATTATATGGAAGAATTACAACCATGCCTTGGGGAATGACATTCAATGTTCCTTATGCAGAAAGATTTTCTCCTTCAGAACCATGGGTTCAGGAATTTGCAGCAAAAATCAACATGGATATTTCTTCGCTCAACTTTGTAAATCTCCCGCGCCATCCAAGCCAGCTTTACGAAGCATTCTTTGAAGGAATTGTTCTCTGGCTCATCATCTGGCTTTTAAGAAAGCATAAAAAATTCGACGGAATGCTAGGCTGTGTTTATACATTCGGCTATGGTTTATTCCGTTTTATTATTGAATACTTTAGAAAACCTGATGCAGAATTGGGATACGCAATTGCAAGGGATTCTACAGCCCCGATTTATACAAATACATCGCTTTTAAATATTTCCACAGGGCAGATTCTCTGCTTTTTGATGATAGTAGGTTCAATAATTGCCGCAATACTTCTTTATAGAAAAAAGACAAGTTCTGCCGATAATATAAAGTGAGGTTGTTTATTATGAAAAAATCATTTTTTACCGCAGGATTATTAATTACAGTATTGGCTCTTTCTTCATGTAAGCTGGACGTTCAGACAGAAAAAAAATTAAATCGTCCGGAAACTGAATTTGTTACAGGCGGAGTTCAGATAAGAGGAACATACGGCTCAAACGACGTAAAATATATAAATGTTTACCGTCAGGATGTAACAGGAACAGAACCCGAGCCAGCTATGAACATTGGAATTATCTTTCCTTCCGGCTTTGATAAAAACGATAAAACCTTTGCATTTATAGACACACAGGCTGTTGTAGGAAAAAAATATCAGTACTTCTGCCGTTACTGCGACCAAAGAAATGATTATTACACAACAAATCTCACAGATAAAATTGAAATTCCAAGCGGAAACGGAACAACTTCTTCTGAATCTGATATGCTTGTAAATACAGGCACTGCAACTTTTAAATACAACGAAACTTCAAAAGAATTAAAAATTGCCGGCACAATCACAATGCCTACACACACTCCTGCTTACGACTTATGCCTCATTGTAAAATCAGAAACTCAGACACAGTGCTTTTTCTTAGAAGAAAATTCCAGCATTGCAAATCCAATGGTTTTTGGTCTTACAGCACTCCTTCCGGATTCTTTTTTGAACACAGAAATCCAGATTGTAGGACTCGTTGGTCAGTATAAAGAATATTCAGATCCTGCAGACCCGACAAGCAGTGTAAAACGAGTTTACTGGACTGGAGTAAAAGAAATTACACTCACAAATGACGAAGCTACTCCAACAGCATACACAGACAACAAAATTACAGTTTCAACAATCAACGGTGCATCCGGAATTGATTTTGGATTGTAGTTTATTTTGACAATTGAACAAAAAATGCAAAAATGCTAATTTCTAAAAGATGAATACTTTAGTAGCACTTTGTGCAGTGGGTGCCGAAAAAATCCTCGGTAACGAAATTAAACATCTTGGTTATAAACTCATTGGCAACGCTCCCGGAAGAGTTTCTTTTTCCGGCGATGATGATGCCCTTTTCCGCACAAACCTATGCCTCAGAACAGCAGACAGAGTATACCTTCAGCTTGCAAAATACAACGCCTTAGATTTTGATTCACTTTACGACGGTGCTTATAAAATAAACTGGCAGGATTACTTAAATAAAGATTCACGCATTGTTGTAGATAAGGTTAGAACCTATAAAAGCAAATTAAATTCAGAACACAGCATCCAGGGAATGGTTCATAAAGCAATTTATTCAAAGCTTGGCGACAAGTGGCACATGGCAACCCTCCCCGAAACTGGCGAACAGTCTGATGTACGTGTTTATATAGACGAAAACGAAGTTTTTATTCTTTTAGACCTTTCGGGTCTTCCACTCCATAAACGTGGCTACAGAGTAGACGGCGGAATTGCTCCTTTAAGGGAAACAACTGCTGCCATTCTTTTACAAGAGATGCTCTGGAGAAGAAAAACCCCTCTTCACGATCCATTCTGCGGCTCAGGTACAATCGCTATAGAAGCAACACTCTATGCTTTTAATGTAGCCCCAGGCTTTGGAAGACGCTTTGCAATTGAGAACTTACCGTTTTATAATGAGAAAAGAGCTTTGGAAATAAAGCAGAAAGAGGCAGAACAGATTCGTACCGATGTAGAAGTACGTATTACCGGTTCTGACATAGATGACAAGGCTGTAGCCCGCTCACAAAAAAATGCTGAATATGCGTGTGTAATGGCAGGCCGTGCATTAAAATCAATCGGTATCAGCAGGCACATTCCTCGGCCGGATTTTGTTCAGTCTGATTTTGCAGATTTATCGGCACCTTATGATTCAGGCTTACTTTTGTGCAACCCTCCTTACGGCGAGCGCCTTGGAGATTCAGAAGAAGCTATGAGTTTATATAAAAAGATGGATTCTTTGTGGACAGATTTCCCTAACTGGGACATCGGAATAATTACTTCGCACGAAGATTTTCAAAATGGATTTGGTCATAAAACAAGTAATATCAAAAAATTCAAGGCCGGAAACCTTGATACTTGTTTTTACATATACAAACGGAGCGAAAAATAATGGCAATTATCGTAGAGCATGAAAAAAGAAGAAAGGAAATTCTCCAGAAATCACTCGATGTTTTTATTGAAGAAGGCTATGACGACGTAACCTTCCAGAAAATTGCAGACAGATGCGGAATTACAAGAACAACCCTTTATATTTACTTTAGCAACAAGCACGAAATCTTTTTGGGAAGTATAAAAGAACTTCTTACAGAAATTGAAAAAGGTCTTGTTTCTTTCATCAACGATAAATCCTTGTCTTCTGAACAGGCCTTAAGATTAATGCTCAAAAGTATAATTGACCAGTGCGAAAGTAACAGAAAGCTTTTTTCCATCATTCTTCCATACCTTTTCCAGCTCAGAAAATCAGGTATTAATCCAAACGAAAAGGTAAAAAGAAGAACAGTTCGTATGCGCCATCATTTGAATACAATCCTTATTTCAGGCATAAAAAACAACGAATTTAAAACCATGAATGTTAAATACATGAACGATTTACTTTACAGCATCATCGAAGCAGCGATCTTCCGTATTTCTGTATTAAATCAGTCTGATATTGACGACATTTACGGTACATTGAACCTTGCTATAGACGGCTTTGTAAATAATTAATTTTTCAAAAAAAATTTTCTGGTTTATAATTAAGCCATGGAAAAATTCATAATCGCATTAGACCAGGGAACAACCTCTTCCCGCGCAATCATTTTTAACAGACAAATTCAAAACATTGCTTCTTCTCAGCGTGAATTCCAGCAGTTTTTTCCAAAGCAGGGCTGGGTAGAGCATAATCCCGAAGATATTTTTATAAGCCAGCTTTCCGTGATGAAAGAAGCGGTGATGAAGGCAAATTTAAAACCCGAACAGATCGAAGCCGTGGGAATTACAAACCAGAGGGAAACTGTAATTTTATGGGACAAGGATTCGGGAAAACCAATATATAACGCAATTGTATGGCAGTGCCGTAGAACAGCTGATATTACAGACAAACTTATAAAACAGGGAAAAAGCGATTTTATAAGAGAAAAAACAGGCCTCATCCCGGACCCTTATTTTTCTGCCACAAAAATTAAATGGATTTTGGATAATGTAGCGGGTGCAAGAGAAAAAGCTCAAAACGGACAGATTCTTGCCGGAACAGTTGATACCTGGCTCACCTGGAGATTAAGCGGTAAAAAAGCCCACGTAACCGATTACACAAACGCAAGCCGTACAATGCTTTTTAATATTCACACGCTCCAGTGGGATAAAGAGCTTTTAGACTTATTTGATATTCCTGAATGCATTTTGCCAGAGGTTAAAAACTCTTCTGAAATATACACAACAACAGACGAAACAATCTGCGGTTTTACAGCTCCAATTGCCTCGATGATTGGAGACCAGCAGTCCGCTCTTTTTGGCCAGGCATGCTTTAACCCGGGCGACGTTAAATCCACATACGGAACAGGCTGTTTTATGCTCATGAACACAGGAACAAAGCCCGTTCTTTCGAAACACAAGCTTTTAACCACAATTGCCCTTGGCATGGACGGAAAGGTTGAATACGCCCTTGAAGGAAGTGTTTTTGTAGGTGGAGCTTTAATCAAATGGCTTAGAGACCAGCTTGGAATAATCCAGACTGCAAACGACGTAAACCTTCTGGCCCAGACTGTCCCTGATTCAAACGGTGTAATAATTGTTCCGGCTTTTACAGGCCTTGGTGCTCCTTACTGGGATGCCTATGCCAGAGGAACAATTGTTGGTTTAACAAGAGGTGTTTCAAAAGCACATATCTGCCGTGCCGCCTTAGAAGCCATTGCGTTTCAGGTAAAGGACGAGCTTGAATGCATGAAAGAAGATTTCGGAAACGATATAAAAAGCCTCAAAGTAGATGGAGGAGCCTGCGTAAGTAACCTTATGATGCAATTCCAGGCCGATATTTTGAACACTCAAGTGTACCGCCCCGAAAATACAGAAACAACAGCCACAGGAACTGCATTTTTAGCAGGCCTTGCAACCGGCTACTGGAAATCCAAGGAAGAGATTAAAAACGTCTGGAAAATTAACGCCATTTTCGAACCCGCCATGGACCAGAGCGAACGCACCCAAAGATACGCCCTCTGGCAAAAAGCTGTTTCCCGCGCCCAGGACTGGGATAAGTAAAAAAAAACACGCCCCAAAGGACGTGTTCTATATTCTAGAATTTTGCTTTTCTTAAGCGGACTTTTTCGATATCTTCGCAGAAGAGTTCGCGGAGGTCGTTTAAGCCCAGGGCCATCAATGCCATACGGTCAATACCGATACCCCATGCAAGAACAGGACAATCAAGACCCATAGCCTTTGTTACTTCCGGACGGAAGATTCCTGAACCACCGAGCTCGAACCAGCCCAAAACAGGGTGCTTGATATGAACTTCGATACTTGGTTCTGTGAACGGGAAGTAACCTGGTACATATTTTACTTCTTCTGCACCGGCAATTTCTGTTGCAAACATCTTAAGCATACCCAAAAGGTCACGGAGTGTTACATCGTTTCCGGCAATAATACCTTCTGTCTGATAGAAGTCAGAAAGGTGAGTTGCGTCTACCTTGTCGTAGCGGAAACAGCGAGCAATACCAAAGTATTTTCCAGGAACTTCAGCCTTATGAAGCTGGTGTGCAGACAAAACTGTACCCTGTGAGCGCAAAATAAGGCGGCGTGTAAATTCGTTATCAAAAGAATAGTTCCATCCGCGGCTTCCTGTATCACCACCGTTTTCGTGAACCTTCTTTACATTAGAAAGATATGGTTCTTCGATTGATTTAGCGTGTGTAGGATTCTTTAAGCGGTAAACATCGTGAATATCACGTGCTGCATGGAACTGAGGCATGAACAAAGCGTCTCCGTTCCAGAATTCTGTTTCTACAAGCGGACCGTCAAATTCCTGGAATCCAAGGCTTACAAGCTTATCTTTTACAGATTCAAGGAACTGAACATAAGGATTTGTGCGCCCCGGAATAATACGTGCAGGAGGAATTGCAATGTTGTAACCACGGAATGTACCGTTTTTCCATTCTCCTGTAGCAAGCATTTTTGGTGTAATTTCACCAATTTCGTTACCTGTAATTCCGGCTTTCTTAAGTTCATCACAAACCTTTTCAAAGCCTTCTGCAAGCTTATAGAATACTGTTTCTCTTTCGATTACTTTAAATGGACTGTCGTTAGCGCCTCTTTTCTTAGCAAGACCATTCATTGCTTCAACTTCTTCTGCGCTAAGGTTGTCTTTGTTCAACTGGCCGTTTTCTGCGTCACATGCCTTTTTAATAAGGTCAGAGGTGATTTTGATTCTTGCTGGTAATTCAGCACCAGTGTATTCAACCTTCTTTTCGGCATTCATCTTTAAAACGCCTTCTTTTACCAAAGGTCCGAATGCAGAACCAACGTCCTTCTGTTCAAGTCCGATTCCAGCTGCAATTTCCGGCATTGTGTGAGCACCGTTGTCTTTCAAGAATGCAACCATTCTTTTTTCAACAGTACCGGTTTTAGCCATAGCACGACCAAAATCTGTAATTTCAAAATATGTATGTGGAGTTCTGCGGATTTCGTTTAAGAGCTCTTTTCCAGAAAGCCAGGAGAAAGCCTGATTTGCGTGACCTTCCTTGTAATCCAATTCCTTCTGAAGTTTTTCCGAAGTAAGTTCATCCTTGCCTGTATACTTTAACAAAACTTTGATTTCAAGCGGATGTAAGTTTTTAATAATGTTTTTAATATCCATTTTATGGTCCTTAAACAACACTGAAGTTCAGTATTACTTTAAAAATATAAAAGCCGGTACTTTCTAAAAATACCGGCTTCTATTGTACTATATTTGGAATAAAATAAAAATACCCTATCTTGTAAATTTTACATAACTGATTAACATTGCCTTTCTGCGACCATTATCGTCCTTAAAGAAACGTTCTCTATCGTCTGTAAGGTATCTGTAATTATAGTACTTATGCTCTTTCTGGAAATCTGCAAGACATTCCAGAATTGTATTCATAGCTTCGCCTCTTTCGTAAGTTACATACATACATTCATAATAGATACGAACTTCATCATACAATGGCATATATTCGATTTTTACCGATGCAGTTTCGTCATAAAGATGCTGATCTTTTGGTATAATTACTTCTGTTTTTAACTTCTGTGATTCAATTTCCTCGTCTGTCTTTCCATTATCAGAACGTGGAACATTTTGTCCAAACAAAGCTGCACACATAACAGCTAAGCATGAAAGAAAAATAATTCGTCTTTTCATAGAAGGACCCTCCTGTTAAAACTGCGAATACTCTTTTATTTTACCGTATTCTAAGAAAAAATCAAGAATTATTACATAGCGCCCCTGATTAATTCCAAGCGTTGGAATCTTTCTGATTAATACTTTTCCCGTGATTTCCTTAGGTTTGTTCTTAATCAGCTTACGGTAATGAGCTCTTACAGCGTTTTTTAATGCATCCTCTGATGCTTCTTTAATTCCATCAAATCCTTTTTCCAAAGGACCATAGCCGCGCCCCTGAATTACCGGATTATTAATGGAAGACCAAAGATTATACAGCTGAACCTGATGATCTGTTCTCGTATAATCCACCCAACAACAGAATTTATTGTCTTCTATCCACGCAGAAGAATAAGAAATTTTGTTCGGGCTTTTTTCAAGATCCTGAATTTCCTTTATTTCAAGAACTTCTTCAACTTTTCGTGCTTTATCCGACGGAGTATATGAAAATTCCCATCCATAAACCATTCCCTTTACAAGAAACGGCGCAATTTCCTTTACCCTGCCGATTGCATAAGAATAAGGCTGATTTTCTTCCTCATCCTCTGCCTCTTTTAATTCATTAGAATCTGGCGCATCTTCTGAATCCCTGGATTTTTCTTCTTTTAATACAAGGCCCGGATACGCATCAACCTCTGCCCAGATTGGAAACCTTATGTGCCTTACCAAAGATGGAGTTTCTGCAATTACGCTAAAACAAAGTAAAATAAGAATGAGAGAAAAACTTAATTGTCTGAATCTTTTAACGTTCTTTTCCATACCTTAAACGGATGAACTCCAAATCTTATTACAAAATATAATCCGGCAGCTACAAAACCAAACAGGTGAGTATAATGAGCAATGTGAGAAGCCTGATTAAAGCTTGTTACAAACTCAATTATTGCATAAATCAAAACAAGAATCGGCGCCCTTATAGGAATAATTCCCCAGATAAAAATTCTTGATTTAGGAAAAATTACCGCATACGCAAAAAGGATTGCATACAAAACACCGCTTGCTCCAATCAATGTAACATAATAATCACCTGCAATGGCATAAACTATTAACGAAAACAATCCGCCAAGTACACCCGTTACAAGATAAAACATAAGAAATTCTTTAGAACCAACGGCTTTTTCAACAGTTACACCGAACATCAGAATACCAAACATATTCCAGAACAGATGACGAAAATCGTACTGAGTATACATGTAAGTGATAATTCGCCAGAACTGCTTTCCTTCTACAACACCGTAAAGATTTAATCCAAGATATCCCAGAATATTCATGCGGTGGATAAGAAGATAAACTGCAACGTTAATTGCAACCATTATAAAAGTGACATAAAAGTATGAGTAAGTAAATTTTTTTCGTAAAAAAGACATTTAAGTTCCCAAAGATTAAAATTTATTTTTCAGAAGCAGGATCAAAGAATGTTACTCTGTTTCTTCCCGCACTCTTAGATAAATATAATCCTTTATCGGCCTGATTTACAAATTCATTTGGAGTATTAACAATGTTTGTTCTTGTATCAAATACAGAAACACCAACAGAAATTGTTACATGAAGATGCTGATCATTGAATACAAAATCATATTCATCAATAGCAGTACGGATTCTTTCGGCCACAGACATAGCTTCGTCCTTTCCTGTGTTGTTCAAAAGAACCGTAAACTCTTCTCCACCGTAACGACTTGCAACATCAGTTTCGCGTAAACTCTGCTTGATAATATTTGCAACAGAAATAAGAACAAAATCTCCGCATTCATGCCCGTAAGTGTCGTTAAACTTTTTGAAAAAGTCTATATCAAACATCAAAACAGAAAGATTTGAATTAGTTAAAAATGCATTATCCATTTCCTGAGAAAGAACATTAAAGAAATAATACTTTAACTTAAGGTGAGTCATCATATCTGTAGATGATTTTTCAAGTAATGCAGCATTATTAATAGCAACACTAGCTAAAGAGCCGATGAGCATAATCTGATTTTTTTCGTAATCTGTATAATCATTATTATCTTCGATTGCAATTCTTTCCTGGAGGAGTAAAAATCCGTTAAGGTGATTATTCTGAATAAGAGGAACCAAAAGAGTTGGATTTAAAGGTGCAATTAAATCTACATCCTTATCATTCTTTGTAAGCTCCTTTAATTCTGTAAAGGAAAGAGGTCTTTTTTCTGCTAAAAGTGTTGTAATAACAGAAGAAGATCCCGAAAGTACAATGCTTCCAGGATTTTCGCTTGTTTCAAGAACAAACTGGTCATTTGTGATTAAATCGCGTACAAAAATATCGGCACCAAGAACGTGCATCTGTGCCATACAAATATAGACAATAGATTCCAGAAGGTTACTGAAATCGAGGTTTGAACAGAATGATTTTGCAATATCGAGCATCTGTTCAAGGTCATAAATTCTTTTTTCGTTCTGAACGTTTGTATTGTTCTCTTCTTTTTTCTCCAACATAATTACATCTCACTGTTTGTAATAATAACATAATTTTTCATAATCGCAAAAAATGTATTCCAGCTCTGGTGCTGTTCTTCCATTAAATTAGTGTTGTCTCTGTTTCTTGAAGACATCATCAAAACCTTTACATTCGAGATTATTTCGCTGGAAGGCTTTTTAGAATCAGCTAAAAGTTCTCCCAGAATTTTGTGAAGGGAATGCAAAGATGTTGTAATATTCTGAAGAACTGTGTGTCCCTGATTATTTGCATTTCCTACCATTTTTTCAAGACGCTTATAAAAATCCTTATCTTTACTGCTGTCTTTAATATAACCCTGCATAACCGCAATGCTGTTAGGCTGGTCTGAGCCGAAAGAAACTTCAAAATCCTTTAAAGTATCTTCCGCATTTATAACAGAATAAACAACCGATGAAAAATTTGATTTATAAGCCGGGTTACTGAAAAATCCTTCAATTACAAGGTCATTCAAAAGCCCCTTTATTCCGTCCGAAACATAGACTTTTAAGAAGGTTTTTAAAATCTTTAAAGGCAGAATCCACTTGAACGAAAGCGATGTATTTTCCTGAAGAATGGCATTTACTTCCGCATCATAACCGTACAACGGCTCCAATGGTATATCCTTAAAAAGCATTGCAACTTCTGTAGAAACCTGCTCTGCCTGAATTTCAGACTTAATTCTCTGTTCTTCTGCTTCAAACCTAGACTGTATCAAATCTGCAAACTCCTGTCGAGGAGTACCAGACCTTTGTTCAACCTGTGGCTCATAAGAAGCATCTTCGCGGGCATATCTGATAAGCTCTTTTACCTTATCTGCAGAGATTACTTTAGAAAGAACATAATTGATTTTCTTGAGGTTACCAACATAAAGCGTTACATCCTGGTCCGAAAGCATTTCTCCCTTTTTAAGCTGGGCAAGTGCTTTAACCTGATCTGCAATTACAGTAGTAACCTTTAAACCTTCAATCTGATAGTAAAGATCTTCCAGAAGATTTACAGCCTTTGAAACTGCAACCGGAACATAGTGCGGTTTGTAAGAATAATCAGCCGGAATAAAATTTGAATCAAAAAGCTGAAGGAACTGAACAAAATTATATCGGCAGAAATCTGCAAAATGTCTGAGCTCTACAATATCCTTGTCCATCATCTTAAAATCATCTGAATTAAGTTCTTTTAAAAGATTTTCAAGCTGTTTTCTCTGATGGATATAAACTCGTTCAACATTTGAGGTTTCCGAAAGGATTTCCATTTTTCGATTTTCGTATGAAAGTGATTCAAAAAGCGCCTGATATTCAGAAGTGTATCCTGTCATAATAAGCTGGGCTTCGAATCTGTGTCTTTTTTGTGCATCATTTGGATTGATTGTAGCGTAAAACAAATCGTCTAAAGGCTTTACCATTTTATAAAGGATATGAAGACCTTCTGCAAAGTTTGGGAGAAGATTTCCGTCTTTAAAGATGGCCGGAGTAAAAGAACGCAGTTCAGAATCCATTTTTTTAAGATTCTGCTTTTTCTGTACTTCTGGAGAGGATCGTTTAAAAATGTTTTCAAATAATTCCGAAATTGCCTGAAAAAAATTCATACGCTTTTGTTATTCTTTTATTAATCATTAAATTATAACAGAAAACCGGGTATTGGGCAAATTAAACGGGGTTATTAAGAACTGTTGTAAGCAGTAAAATATAATGTCGCCAAAATAAAAGAAAAGGTTTCTTTAAACTGTTATAATTTTGTTACCACACAAAAACTAATAACGGAGAAAAGAAACCTATGAAAACAATAACAGAAAACAGAAAAAAGTTCACCCA
>JAGCUI010000023.1 GCA_017962965.1 Treponema sp.
GAATGCCTTATACTTAAAGTAAACGTAACGGTTAGTACCACCAAACTTATCGGTGATGAGGTTTGTATCAACCTGCTTCCATGAACTTGAGCTGATTGCATAAACCTGAGTTTCTGTAAGCTGAGTAGCTGATGTATAGAAGTATAATTTTTCAAGGTCCGGAGCTATTGTATCTACCTTAAGGTATACAATATCATCTACAGTGCTGCCTGCATCTGAATAACCGAATTTAACAAGATTAACATCCGTAATCTTTGGACCGTAAGAAGCATAAGTTGTACTTGCTACATTAGAAGTATAAATCTTTCCTGTTCTTCCATCCTTATCTGCTTCTTTTACGCGGAAATATACCTTTTTAGGACCATCACTACTGAATGAGAATGACCAGATTCCGTTTGCATATTTATTCGGAGCAGAAGACCACTGAGCTTCTGTAGGAACTGAGTTATCTGTTATATTCTTTTCGATAATCTTAAGATATTCAATTGCACCGTCGTCGTCGGTTACTGTTCCTGTAAGATCACTTCTGTTTAACCATACCGGTGTGGCAAGTGCCATTTTCTGTGTCTGACTGTGTTCATCAACATAAGTCAAAGCAAGGTTAGAGAAGTTGATTACAGGACGATCTGTATCCTGATTTATGATTAGAGGTTTTGCAGCTGAATAACCGATGTTACCGGCCTTATCCTTTACACCGACTGTAAAGCATACCTTTGTACCATCAGCGATTGTATCTGTACCGTTGAGTTTTTGTGTATTGATATTCTTAAACTTCCAGTTAGTTGTACCGCTCTGTGTAGCACTTACCTTATACCATCCGTTTAATCCAGAGTCTGGAATTACTGTGTTTGCGGCAGGTACGGCAGGGAGTGCACTTGTTGTATAAACCTTGTAGTAAAGACCTGTAACAGAATCGATTCCGTTTTCGTCATCAGATGTTCCCGAGAGTGTTATGATTCCGTTTACCTGAATTCCGTCTACAGAAGAATCTGCATCAGAAGGGATTTCTGAATCCATTTCTACAACAGGAGCCTGGCGGTCTACTGTAATTGTTGCGACAACGCTTGGTGTTGTATTTCCTGAACCTGCGGCATCTTTTGCAGTTGCAGAAATAGAGATTGTCTTACTTTCTGAAGGAAGAAGGCTTGTTACATCTGCTTCCCAGATTCTTAATGTATTATCAAGAGCGGCAAGACTCTGTACTTCTGCAGGATCAGAAGAAGTAACTTCGCGCAGATTTGCATAGATTACAGTATCTATTCCGTCGCGTGTAAGGGTGAATGTATCTATTCCGGCAGCAGCGGCATCTGTAGATTTATCCGATACAGTACCCCAAAGAAGAGGCATGTCCGAACCGTTAGTATATATGATTCCTGCTGAAGTTCTGTTTATGATATCTGAAGGAGGAGTAACATCGAGGTTTATAGAGTAATTAATAAAATCTTCATCTAAGCCTTCAAAATTAACAGTTGTAGAAATAATAGACCTGTTTCCTACATTGTCCTCTGCTACAAGTACAAGGTAGTTATTTCCTTCGCTTAAACCTGTAATTGTATCTTTAAAGGTTGCTTTTACATTCTTATAGAACTTAAAAAATCCTTTTGAATTTGCAGGGACCGGTAACTGGAATGTATCGACATTAATAGTACCTAAAATCTGAGCTGGATCAGGTGTATTTGCATAAACACCAGGACTTGTCTCTAACTTTCCTACATTATAGAAGACACGTTTTGTTTCTATTACGCTGAGCGGTGTAATAATACCTGTTGGTTCAGCGATGACTTCTCCCAGCAAAGTATCCTTCGTTTTTGTTTGTCCCTGTACAACAATCAATCCATCAGATCTCATGCGGTGTTCATTCTTATAAACCTTATAATAGATTTTTGCTAAGCCTGAACCACCTTCATTATCTTCGATATCACCACGTAACTGAAGGGTAGTTGTATTACCAAATGTACCAAAACCGTATTTACCACCAACATCACGGTCTAAATCATTATTCCAGAGAGAATCAGAAGGTGTAATATCATCGTTATTAGCAGAACCTATTCTTATCCCTAAATTCTTTGCACTTGCATCTATTTCATCGAATGAATCAGGAGCCACTGTATCCGAAACAATAATCATAGAAGTCTGAATCTTATTTCCGGCTAAATCTGTCGCAGTAATTGTTGCAGTAACTTCTCCGGAGATTCCACTTAAATCAAGGTCCTGGAACTTAAATCTGCTTTCGTTTTCAAAAGTTATAGGAGTGAAATCTTCGACAGAAGGAATTTCAAATTTTACGCTTTCAATTCCAGTGTCATCTGTTGCAATTCCGCTGATTTCGTATCTGACATCGCTGGTATTTCTGATGTAATACTTGTTATTCAAGTAAACATCCTTCAATACAACTTCTGAGTTTATAATTTCTTTTCGCTTAAAGAGAATATTAGAAATACTTGGTTTTTCTGAATCGTATTTAAGATTGATTTTTGCAGTTGTAGAAACAATGTCTCCACCCTTCTTCATCCTGTAAGAAATAGAAGCAGGGAAACCAAGTGAGCTTAATTTTGCATAAGTAAATTCTTCTCTTGCAACCCAGCTTCCTGCAGTCTGTGTGTTTACAGTTATTGGAGTTGTTTCACTGTCTCTGTAAATATAATAAGGAGGCTCTCCGCCGTTCCAGATTAATTCAGCATTAAACTTTGCATGAGTACCTTCCCATGCAGCAGAATCCTGAGAGATGTATTCCGGGACACCCTGTCCGGAAAGTTCTATTTTTTCGTTGGTTGCTATGAGTTTAAATGAATAATTTCCGGCTTCTTCAATATCGTTTCCGGCTTTATCTTTTCCTTCTACTACTACTCTGTAATAGCGGCCTGTATTTAAATCTGTATAATTGTTCTTACCAACCTGTTTTGCAGTTTTAAATTTATATGAAGTTCCTGTTTTAGTTATCTTTACATCATTCTCGTAATCTCCGGCTTCTTCATGACCAGGGCTTACAAGATAAATAATAGGAGCTGATGGAACGAATTCACCTGAAGAATCACATTCCCTTAAACCGACTGCAACAGTCTTTACATCTATAGGTTTTTTATCAAGCCCCGGACTTACTTCTACTTCAAGATAACTGTTTCCATTTGTAACCTGAAAGTCAGGATCATCAAGACTTGTATAAGGAGGCTCAAATGCATTTCTTGAGTTTACAATAAATGTAGGGTTATTCTTAGGGTTTACAGAAAATTTTCCGGTTTGTTCTTTATTTTCAAGACCATCAAGGATTACAGGATCATTTGATGATAAAGTACCATTCTGAATATGGTAAAGATTTGTAATCTTTTTTGCGGCAACAAGAGCATCTGCAATTCCATCGTCAGTGTAATAATAATCTGCGCAGTTACCCTTTAAATCATCTTCTAATGCTTCTGAATCACTTACAGGATATCTTTCTGCCCCATCATAAACCTTGATTTTAAAATAACGTTTTGCAGTACCATTACTGTCTTTATCCGGTGCTCCAGATAAATCCGATCTATAAACCTTGTCATACTGATTAATCCCTTCACTGTCTGTTACACCATATTCTGCTGCATCAGTTTCTACAGTTAAAGGAACATTTTTAAGCGTATATGTATGAAGGAAATCTTCTTCGTTACATTCAGGTGTACTGTAAACACTTAATTCAATAAGACCTACATCGTTATCATCTGTAGCCTTACCTTCGAGAGTAATTTTTCTACCATAAGTATCAAAATCAATGGAATTGATTGTTGTTCCCGGGCGGGAAAGAATCAAAATTGGAGGAGTATTATCTATAGTAAAGGATGTGCTTTGTGTAATTTTGTGGCCGTTGTTATCTTTAATAGAAACAATTGCCTGATATGGACCGTCTATAAGTCCTTTGGCAGTAGGATCTACAATTGCCTTCCAGTTTCCCTGCTGAATATCGTTTTCATCCTGTACCCAGCTAACATCAGAACCGGAAATTGTCCATTCACCACTTATTCCGTCTGTTCTTTTAAGGGTTACCCAGATGTCGGCAACAGAACCATCATCACCCCAACGGCCTGAAAGTGCAAATTTATCACGGATAATTGAACCTACACTCGGACTTACAATTGTAATTTCCGGAGCTTCTGTATCTACAGAGGAACCAAGTCCTACCTCACATGAAGAGAAATTTGAAAAAATGAAAGCAAAACAACATAAAATAGAAAAAGTTGTTGCAAGTTTTGTCTGTTTCTTACTCATAAAAAACCCCCAGACACAAAAAAATCTCAAAAAAACTTTCTCTCAACAAAACTTACTTAAATAAACTTATTTAAACTTTTACTCTATTAGTATCGGCAGAATAAGCCTATTTCTTTATAAGATAATGAATTCACTATTTGGGATGACTTTTTACAGAAACTTTAAAAGGAATGTATATTTTTAAATAAAAAATGGTTTTGAACCACTAAAAATGCACTTTTTTTAAAATTGCACACTTAGCCCCTCAAAACCCATTCAAATTTATACTATGAAATGGAAAAAATCAAGAAAAAAATTAATAAAATTTTATAAAAAATCGTTATTTATCGGACCAGAAATTCACGTATTTTTTGCGCAAATTCGGCCGCTTTTTTACTATCCAGCTGGAAACAGGCATTATATAAATCAGGAAGAGCACCAAATTCGTTGCCGCTCACCCAGAATCTGACATCATCAGCCTGCTGGTCGTAAGCACGTGCACGCGAATGAACCGGAGCAAGCTTTGATTCATCAGAAAGCTTTTCCTGAGTTTGACGTTCTGTTAAAAGCTTAAGATATCTGAGTGCATTTGAATTTTTAGAGAATCTAACGGCACAAAGCTCGGGTGCAATCACAGAAGTTTTTTTAAGTCCCTCTTTTGGCGGAAGAAGATAAGATTCATATTCATTCATAACCTTCCAAGGATATGTTCTGTGTGTGCTCAAAAAGGTAAAGAAGGCCGCAGTCTGTTTATCCTGAGCAAAATAAGTTAAATCAGCTTCCTGAATATTGTACCAGCCTTTAAAAATAAGTCCTTTTTCACTCCATTCAGAAAGAAGATTTAATGTAGATTTGAGGGAAACATCAGTTTTTCCAAGTTTTTTATCTAAAACCGAATTAAAATCAGCTCCCTCACGAAGCGCCTTAATTAAATCATTATACCCGTCTACACCGGCAGTTTTTTCTATAAGATTACCAATAAAAGCAAGCAGAATTTTATCATCAGAGCCATTCAAAACAAGCGGACTAACAACATACTTTTTTGATTTTTCAAGAAATGAAGTAAATTCCGAAAGATTTACAGGAAGATTTCCTCCGTTTTTAACAGCCACATTTTTATTATATGCAAGCTCGCAGGAATCAAACAAAAGCGGAACACATTTAGAACTTTTAAGCGGCTGAGGAACATTTTCGAACACCGACGAAGGAAACTCAACGCAGTTTTCTTCTATATTATCAGTTATCTGGCCCTTCCATGTAAATAAAAGGTCATATTTTTTATGAAGCGAATCTGTTTTCAAGTTATTTTCATCAAGAACCGTATATTCCAGATTGATGTTATCTTCCACAGGAAATGAAGCTTTAATAAGTTCAACATTTTCCTGGCTCAAAGAAAAAAATGCAATCCGCACATTTTTATCCGAGCTCCTTTTTATCAGGACCCCCGCCAGCAAAATCAACACCGCCAGCAAAACTCCCCCGCCAATTCCCGCCAGAATCTTTGGATTAATCTTTGTTGTCATAACTCTGCCTGTCTTCTTCTGCTGCTTTTTTGCTTTCATATTTTATTCCTGTTGTGCTGCAAGGGATTGAACCTGAGAAAGTGAAAGCCCGGTAGCCTGAGCAATCTGTTCGTTTGAACAAAGCTTCATTTTAAGAAGGTTTTTCGCAGTCTCAATTTTTGCATCTTCTATTCCTTGTTTTTTGCCCTGTTCTATTCCTTCTTTTTTACCCTGTTCCAGTCCCTGCTTGAGGCCTTCTCTTGTTGCGGCATTTTTCATGGTTAATTCATCTGAAACATGCATCCAGTAGCGGGATTCATGGTACCAGTTCAATTCATCCTGGCTTATATTTTTTAATACTGTAAATGCCATTTTAATGCCTCCATTGTTTTTAATCAGTTCCTGAACAAAATCACTTTTCTCCGGAACAGGTGCGTATAAAAAGAATTTACCCCACATTTGTGCTTTCGTCAACTTTTGAACATCGTCGGGTAAACTTGCAATTTTTGGGAGCTCCATAAAAATTACATTTAAAGATTCTGTGATTACGTTTCCGTCCTCGTTTCTCAGGATATAATGATTAATGCCCTTTTTTGCTGTTTTATCGAAAATGAAATTCAAGACGGAAATCTGATATACCTGAGGTATTTTTTCCCATGGAGTTCCTTTTGGAGTGTAATGATTTAAAAGATGAGCAACATGATATTCAGCTCGTTTTCCATAATCATTACAATGATTTTCACCCTGCATTTCGATGTTCGCTATTTTACCATCGATTTTACAGTTGATGTCGAATTCAGACTGCTTGTCCGTGATACTTTCGCCTGAAAGCTCATTGGGTTGTAAGACAACATCTGTTACTTTTCGTTCAAGGATGTCACACAAAAAACAGGTTAATGCTTCGTGAGCTTCCTTTGAAACATCAGTAAACAGAGTTTTAAAGATTGGATCTGCACATGGATTTAAAAGTGCTTTTGAATTTGGTCGGAAATTTGTTTGTACCATAAAATACTTCCTTCTAGTTTGGATAAAGACACAATACAGAGTCTTAGTCCAACTGCCAGTTTCAGAAGACTTATGGTAAATAACGTGCAGCCCGATAAAACCTAAAATACTAATATAACTGGGCCAATAACAAGGACTGCAACCTTTACAAGAAAAAACTAGTGAAAAATTGAAAAAAAATCAAGTCAAACTTGCTTTTTTACATACAGGTGATTAAGATTTAAAAAAAGCTGGGAAACTAAAAAGGAACTCTTATACATAAATGCTGAGTCGGGAAACATTAAAAAACGGATATACAATCTTTCAGGATAAAAAGACTTTCTGCTTTGGGGTGGATGCTGTGCTCCTTTCTGATTTTGCATGCAAAAACATCCGCCACTCAAAAAGTCTTTCTGTGATGGACCTTTGTACAGGAACCGGAATCATTCCGCTTTTAATGGCCTCGGAGATTAAAAATGCTGACTTTTCTGCCCTGGAAATTCAGGAAAAATCCTGCGATATGGCTCAAAAAAGTGTAAACGAAAACGGGCTCGAAAAAAGGATTAAAATCTTTCAGGGAGATCTTAAAAATGTAAGTCAACTTTTTGCAAAGGCATCTTTTAATGTCGTAACCTGTAATCCGCCCTACATGCCTTTTACTCACGGAAAATCAAGTCCTACTGATGCAAAAGCGATTGCCCGCCACGAAGTTTTATGCAATATAAATGATGTAATTTCTTCTATTGATTATCTTTTACACACGCACGGCCAGTTTTTTATGATTCATAAACCGGAACGACTTCAGGAAATTTTTACTGTTATGAGCGAACATCAGCTTGAGGCAAAAAAGATAAGATTCATTCATCCATTTGCAGACGAAGCGCCGAACCTTGTTTTAATCGAAGGGCGAAAAAATGCAGAAAAAGGATTTGTGATTGAACCGTCTCTTGTTATCCGCGAAAAGAATCTTGAGTACACGGATGAGGTCAAATCAATTTACGAAAATTAAAAATAGAACAAATCTATCACCCAAATAATAATCAACGAATTCCCCAAAACTTAAATCTATTCATGACGCATAAAAAGCATTATAATAGAAGCTATGATTACAATTTTTGATTCTACAGATAAATATCCTTTGCAGAAAATCGGGAAAATGGCAGGGGTTTGCTGGAACAGCCCAGTTGATGATGCAGAAAAAAATATTAAGCGCGCAAAAGAATGTATTTTGAGCGGTCATGGCAGAGTTTTAGAATATGTTGACATTGAACTTTGCATAGAAAAATATTCTGCTCGGGCAATCCGCGAATATTACACACACATTGCAGGCGGACCTACAAGACTTCAGGAAAGTACACGCTATGTAAACTGCGAAAATTTTGATTACTATCTTCCTGTAACTGTAAAAAAATCAGAAGAATCAGAAAAAATTTATAATCAGACAATGGAATTCATACGCGAACAATACGGAAAACTGATGGACGCCGGTGTTTCAAAAGAAGATGCCGCAAATATTCTTCCGCTTGGAATGATGACAAAAATCGTAGACAAGAGAAACCTGCGCAACATGATTAACCTCATGAACCAGAGATTATGCACCAGAGCTTACGTAGAAATCCGCAACATGGCTAACGAAATCAAAACAGCTTTGAGCGAATACTCAGAAGAATGGAAATGGATTTGCGACAATCTTTTTGTTCCTAAGTGTGATGTTTCTGGCTATTGTATAGAAAAAAAATGCTGCGGAAGACGTCCTCAAAAACAGAACTAATCTCCTGCAGCATCCGTATCTTATCAACTTCTTTATAAAACTATTTCTACCCTTCCTGTGGCCAGACATTTCCCTTTAACTGGTGATTAGCGATTGTCCACAACGAATTCGGAATATTTTTATCTACACCGCATTTTTCGAAAAGATCCGGAAGATTTACAAAGGTATATCCCTGCTTCTGTAATTCCGGAATGATTCTGTCTGTTGCTTCAAGAGTTGGAGTATTTCCTTCGAGTACGTGCAAAAGAAAGATTGTTCCGTTGTCTGCCTGTTCAAGCATTTTGTTATAGCGGAAATCTGCATCCTTATCCGGCTCCCAGTCGTTACAGCCGCGGCCGCAGATAAAAGGAACTTTAATTGCTTCGTACATTTCCGGTTTTACATCGATAAAAGGCGGACGGAAGAACTCAGGTTTTTTGCCTGTAATTTTAATGATTGCTTCATCGCACTTTCGGTACTCTTCCTTTATTTCTTCTACAGAAAGCTTTGTCATAAAAGGATGTGTCCAGCTGTGGTTCTGAATATCGCATCCAAGCTCTACGGCACGTTTGATTACCTTTGTGTTTTCCGGTGTGATTTTATTTCCGATTAAAAAGAAAGATGCCGGAACCTTATATTTTTCGAGTATATCGAGCATATCGTTCATGGTTGTATCGCCTGGGGCAATATTTGGACCATCATCAAAAGAAAGACAAACATATTTCATAAAAACTCCTTTTCCCCCGGATTTATGCGCCGGAAGCCACCTTTATTCTGTAATTTCTTTAACTCCGTCTCCGCTTTCGCATTCAAAGAAGGCGCCGTTGTAACCTATTACCTTTGTATAAAGAGCCTGGACATTCTGCATAAAGCTTTCGGTTTTATCTTTGTGAACAAGTGCAATTGCACAGCCACCAAATCCAGCACCTGTCATTCGCGCTCCGATGCATCCATCCTGCTTTGAAGCTGCAAGAACAAGGGTGTCGAGTTCAATGCCTGTACTTTCGTAATCGTCGCGAAGGGATGTGTGCGAAGCGTATAAAAGGTTTCCAAGCTCTGTAAGATTGTTCTGTTTAAGAGCCTCTACAGAGCGCACTACCCTGTCCATCTCTGTAACACAATGGCGCACTCTTTTTAATATAACTTCATCTTTTATAAGATGCTTACATTCTTCAAAAGCTTCGGGAGTGAGCGAGCAGAGGTTTTTAAGTTCACTTGTATTTTTGACAGCTCCGCCTGCTTTTAATGAAAGCTTTGCTGCCTGTAAGATTGCAAGGCCTTTTTCGCATTCCGCTCTTCTTTCGTTATATTTTGATTCACTGAGCTTTCTCTGCTTTTTTGTGTTCATGACTACAAAACGGTAATCACCAAGATTTAAAGGAACATACTCGTGAGTTACCTTTGCACAATCCAAAAGCTCGGCTGTATCTTTTTTTGCAGTAGCAATTATATACTGATCCATAATTCCGCAGTTTACATTCATAAACTCGTGTTCGGACTGCTGCCCCATAAGAGCAATTTCTTTTCTGGAAAGATTAAAGCCAAAGGTTTCATTTACAGCCCAGGCAAAACCGCATTCCAACGCAGAAGAAGAGCTGATTCCTCCGGCGCTTGGGACATTGCTTGCGATCAATACCTCAAAACCGCATGGAAATTTTAGTCCCTTTTTTTTCATGCAGGAAAGGATTCCGTTCAAATAGTTTGCATAATCATTTTCTTTTTTGAATACAAAATCATCTTCTGTAGAAAATTCAAAGGTGCCCGGGAAAAATAAATCGTTATAGATGATTTTTTTATCATCACGCTTACGAACGGCGCAGTAAAGATATTTATCTATGGCACACGGAAAAACCTTACCACCATTGTAATCAATGTGCTCGCCTATTATATTGATTCTTGCAGGAGA
>JAGCUI010000024.1 GCA_017962965.1 Treponema sp.
ATGATTCAATTTCTGATTTATACTATATAAAGGCATCTTATCTTGAACACTCAGGCGAAAAAAAGGCAAAAATTCTTGAAACACTTGCCCTTGCTTTTGCAAAAGATAACTGGGTAAAAAATCATAAGCTTGGTGCTCGCGTAATGTATGCAGACTTTTTAACAGAAACAGGTTCTTCCGACAAGGCGCTTGATATTTTAAACGAAAATCCTCTTATTTATTCTGCCGATGCAGAGTTTGTAAGAATCAAAGCTTATTACAGACTTGGAACTCTTGATTCAATCAACATGGCACGCGAAAAGGTTGATGCTTTAAGACGTCTTTATCCAAAGGATGAACGCTTTCCAAAAATCTTTTTTATGTTCGAAACTCTTTTCCTTTTGAATTCAGAACGTGCCGGAATTAAATACGACATTCCTGCAAACGTAAAAAAAATTGCAGCAAATTATATTGCTCTTTTCCCTTCATATAAAAACAAGGATGTAGAAACAGAAATCCAGGCATCCTTCTTTGCAACAGGAGAAACTAAAAATCGTCTTCTTCAGGCTCTTGGCGAAATTGAAAATAAAAACTGTCTTTACGCTTATGCCGCATTAAAGGCCGGGGTTGCATCTGAGGAAAAAGCATATAATCTTTTCTTCCAGAATACAGACAAATATTCACTTTATCTTTTGGAAGCATTTTCAAATCTTATTACAGATGATTTATTAAAGCAGAATTTAAAAGAACGCCTCACATCTTTTTCTGATACTCTTGTGGTAGATGAAAACCTTGATTTAATCGACGAGCTTATTGTTAAGTACGACAGAGGACGTCCTCAGTATATTTATTACGATGAAAACAATGATGATATTCTTGAGGTTTATGCTGCCTGCGACTTTGGTGTTCCTCTTTCAATTTCATTCGTTTCTCAGAATACAGAGCTTTTGTACGGACTTTATCCTGCTGTTTCAAAGGTTTATCAGAATGATGTAAGGGCTGAATATACTTTTGTTGGGGACGGCTACGAATATTCTCCTTTTGAAATGACTGTAAATCCTCCTTTTGCAAACATCGGCTCAGACTTTTATATTCCGTTTATCGATAAAGAATATGTTTGCCCGGACCGTTACATGCTTATGAAAAAAGCTTCTGCCATGATTGTTCAGACTTATGAAAGGGAAGCTTCTTATGCTAAGTATCTTATTTTAGACGGCGCTCCAAAGGTAATTTATTTTTCACAGAGCTCTCGCCCGGATGATTCACCTTATGCAATTGCAATGGTTGCAGACGGATTTCCATTTGTAAGATATGTTGATTACGATAATGACTCTGTTTATGAAACTTCTGAAACTTACGACACAATCGAAGATGACAGAGTTATTGATGCAGACGAAATGGAAATCATGAAAAAGGTATTCGGTGATCTTCCTTTGAACGAAAAAATGTATTTGTACAAGGTTCAGATAGACCGCGATGATGATACAAAGCCTGAATTTAGTGAAACTTATCTTGGAAACGGCGGAAAAATCTGCTCTTGGGATACAGACGGAAATGGAATCTGGGATTATGAATTTATCATCTATCCTGTAAAAGAAGGCGAGCCTCAGATGCAGGATACAATCTTTTACGATACAAGCGGTATAGAAATTGTTACTGTAACAGACAGAAACGGCGAACCATACAGAATCACAAAGAATCAGAAAGAGCTTCCTGTGATGAAGGGTTATGCAAAAAATTATTACTGGATTAATAAAAAGGCCGCAGAAAAGGTTGAAGATAAAATCCGCAGTATCGTTGGTAATGAATTGAACATCGGGGTTGTGCGCCTTGTTGCAGTTGATGATGTAAGATACAACGTTATTAAGGTTGGAAAAAATATTTACTGTTACGAGCTTCCTCCTTCTGATAACGGACTTAAGGTAATGACAAAAGAGATTTCAAAATGATTTTTACTAAAAGACTGCTTACCCCTTGTGCTTTTTTTCTCTTGATTTTTACAGGCTGTAAGTCCATTGCTCAGCCGGATACTGTTGCCGTTACCCTTGATTACACAAAGGATGATGTTGTAAACAGCGAAATAGAAAATATTAAAAGAATCAAAAAAGATAATCCTGTTCAGGCTTTGTGGCGTTCAACTTTTTTAAACAGAAAGGATGTTACTGATGAATGTATTTTAGCCGTGCAGGAAGAATTAAAGACAGCAGTTACAAATAAAGATTATTTTGAAGCCTATAGATTAATGCGCTCTCTTAAGGCAGTTAATGCTCCGGTTTCTAAAGAATACGAAAAGGCTGTAGACTCTTCTTTTATGAAGGAAGTTCCGGGTCTTACTCCAGATGAAAAAAGAAAACCTGTTTCTATTACAAATTGTATTAATGCTACAGTTACAATCTGGGTTGATAAGGGCTGGAAGGTAAAAAACGGAGCTGGTATTGCGGATATAGATATCGGCTCGGGCTTTTTTATCGATAAGAGGGGATACTTAGTTACAAATTATCACGTTATAAAAGACTTTGTAAATCCTGACTACAAGGGTGCCAAAAAGCTTTATGTAGTTCAGCCTGAAAATACAGAAGAAAAGATTCCTGCCGTTGTTGTGGGTTATGACAGCGCGCTTGATTTAGCTTTATTAAAAGTTGAAATTGTTCCCGACTATGTTTTTGAACTTGGTGCCAGCTCTGATTTGGAAATAGGTGATAAAATTTCTGTAATCGGAACTCCACTTGGGCTTGAAGGAACTTTAACTTCGGGAATCATCTCTTCTATAAACAGAAAGCTTACAACTATGGGCTCAGTTTTCCAGATTGATGCTGCAGTAAATTCTGGAAACTCAGGTGGTCCGATGATTGATAAAAACAACAAAGTTCAGGCTATTGTTTTTGCAGGTATGCTTCAGTTTCAGGGCTTAAACTTTGCAATTCCGGTTGAATACTTAAAGCAGGAGCTTCCTCTTTTATATAACGGTGGAGAAATCAAACACCCTTGGATTGGTGCGTTCGGTCATGATTTTAAGACAAAGGGAAAATCAACAGCACTTGAGATTCAGTATGTAATGCCTGGTGGAAGTGCTCATTTTGCAGGACTTAAGGATTCAGATTTAATCCGCGAAATAGACGGTATTCCTGTAAAATCACTTGAAGACTTTCAGTATTTAATCTTGACTTATACACCGGGCACAATCGTAGAATGTAAATATGAAACAGCAGACAAGCAGACTAAGAAAACACTTTTATATTTAGACAAAAGACCTGTTGCTCCTGTAAAGGCATTTTTCCAGAGTGATTTAATGAACGATTCTTTTATTCCTCTTTTTGGAATTCAGATGCTTCCTATTAATAACAAAAGCTCTCCTTCATTTACAATTACAAAAATCATTAAGGGTTCGATTGCAGATGAGATGGGATTTTCAAGCGGAGACCCTGTTACTGTTCAGGACGTTACCTTTGATGATGAACAAAAGTATGTAATTGTGCGTCTTTATGTAAAAAGAAGATCCAAAGGTTTTCTTGATATCGGCTTAACAATCGGCGCTTCTTACGATTCCCCATATTATTTTTAATGATTTTCTGATACAATATAAGACATGACAGAGATGAAATATAAACGCAACTTTTGTATTGTTGCACATATCGACCACGGAAAATCAACCTTATCCGACAGACTCATTCAAAAGGCTAAAATTATCGACGACCGCAAAATGATGAATCAAATCCTTGATAATATGGATATTGAGCGTGAACGCGGTATTACAATTAAAAGTCAGGCTGTAACAATTCCTTATCATGCAAAGGACGGCCACGACTACGAATTAAACTTTGTAGACACTCCGGGACACGTAGACTTTAGTTATGAAGTTTCAAGAGCAATTGCTTCGTGCGAGGGAGCCCTTCTTTTAGTAGATGCAACCCAGGGTGTAGAAAGTCAGACTGTTTCTAATATGTACATGGCACTGGAACACGACTTAACTATGGTTCCGGTTATTAATAAAATCGACCTTGCTTCTGCAGACATTGAATCGTGCAAAACTCAGATTGATAATGAGCTTGGACTTGATTCAAGTGATGCTATGTGTGTTTCTGCAAAAACCGGAGAAGGCATAGATGAGCTTATGGAAGCAATTGTTACAAAGTTTCCGCCTCCAAACGGAGATCCAAACGGAAAGCTTGCAGCATTGATTTTCGACTGCCACTATGACGTTTACCGCGGAGTAGTTGTTCATGTTCGTGTAATGGAAGGAAGACTTAAAACCGGCGACCTTATTAAAATGATGAGTAGCGGCCGTGAGTACAAGGTTGAACAGTGCGGTATCTTTAAAATCAATTACGAAGAAACAGGCGTCCTTGAAGCAGGGGACGTTGGATATATTATCTCTGGTCTTAAAACTGTAAGTGATGTAAAGGTTGGTGATACAATTACCTCTGTTGAAAACGGTATTACAGAACCGCTTCCTGGTTTTAAGGAAGTTAAGCCTGTTGTTTATTCTTCAATCTATCCAATGGATTCAAATGATTACGAAGAATTAAAAGATAGCATGGAAAAATTAAAGCTCAATGATGCAAGTCTTGTTTACGAAAAAGATAATTCGCTTGCTTTGGGAAACGGTTTCCGCTGCGGATTTTTGGGACTCTTGCATCTCGAAATTATTCAGGAACGTCTTGAACGAGACTTTGACCAGGCTGTAATCTTTACCGCTCCAAGTGTACGCTACATGCTCCATCTTCAAAACGGCGAAGACATGTATATTGATAATCCTTCGGAATATCCACAGGGACGCATTCATGATGCAGAAGAACCTTATATTAAGGCAAGCATCATTACTCCTGCAGAATACCTTGGTTCAATCATGGCCCTCTGTACCGAAAAGCGCGGAGCTCAGACCAACATGCAGTATCTTGATACAAAGCGCGTAGAACTCACATACGAAATGCCTCTTGCAGAAGTTCTCTTTGATTTTTACGACAGACTTAAAAGCTACAGCCGGGGTTATGCATCCTTTGATTATGAAGTAATCGGCTACAGGGCAACAGACCTTGTAAAAGTTGATATTTTGATTAACAGTAAGCCGGTTGATGCTCTTTCTTTATTAACCTTCCGTCAGAATGCGGTAGACAGAGCCAGAAAGGTTTGCGAACGTCTTAAGGGAGAAATTGCACGCCAGCAGTTTAAGGTTGCAATTCAGGGTGCCATTGGCGGACAGATTATTGCCCGCGAAACAGTTAATCCTGTTCGTAAGGACGTTCTTGCAAAATGTTATGGAGGGGACATTACCCGTAAGCGTAAGCTTTTGGAAAAGCAGAAGGAAGGTAAAAAGCGCATGAAGATGATTGGCGACGTAGAATTGCCTCAGAGTGCCTTCCTCGCCGTCCTCAAAGAAAACGAGGATGAATAGTTCGCTCCTCGCAATGCCGAAAGATTCCTGTCATTGCGAGCCGAAGAATCTCCGTCATTGCGAGCCGAAGAATCTCCGTCATTGCGAGCCGAAGGCGCGGCAATCCATTTACTACTCAATCGCTTTTAAAAAGAAATCTATCTCCGTTCGCACGCGGTTTAAAAACGACTGGTTATAATCGGTGCGGTGGGCGTCTGCAAAGTGAAGGTACAGGTATTCGCGGTTTTCCAAAAGGGTTTTAAGCTCTTTTAATGCTTCTTCCTTACTAAGCTTTTCAAACTCTCCCTTGCCTGTAAGTAAATCGCGGATTTTATAAAGAGCTTTTTTTTCTTCTTCAAGATAGTTTTGAATATCCTGTGTTTCTTTGTTTGAATAAAGCGCGGTTTTAATTTCTTTTTTTGCTGCCATAGGAAAATCTTCTTTTCCCGGTTCTTTATGAGGCAGCTTTAATAAAAGGCCTGTGCTTGATGCGTCGAACACATTTTTTTCTGAATTAAAAAGATTATTAAAAAGCTTTGCATAACTTTCTAAAACTTGGGTTGTAATTACAGGTTTCTGGTTTTTGCCGTTTGTTTTAATTGACCCCTGGCTAAAGCTTGAATTGTAGTTTTCAATAGGAATGAGGCGGTTATGAAGTGCAAGGCGGTTTAAGTGAGCCATGGTTCCGTTTGCATGGGTTTTTCCAACCGAGTATGAAAAATCAAGACCGTAGATAAAAACCGGAACATTTTCATCTTTTCTGAATTTAAGGGCATAGTATAAAAGAGTTAATCCTACTGAACCAAATGGTGCGTTTCCCGGCGGCATAAAGCTTTGGTCTAAAAGATTGTCGAGGAATTTTGTTTTTGAATAAACTGTTGTAAAAAATGAAATACGCTCTTTTTCTTTAAGACGAGAAAGACCTGGCACAGAAGAAAGACCTGCAAACACATGGCATTTATTTTTTAGAGTCCCTGTAAACGCTTTTAAAATTACACTTTGAGCTTCTTCTATAAAAACTCCGTCTGGCTGGAGACCGGCTTTTAAAAGAGGGCGCAGGGCTGTATCGGCACACAAAATGTACGAGCGTTGAGCCAAAGGCTTAATCTTTTTTATTCCTTCTTCCAAGCTTTCACCGGCTCCAAAAATTACAATCGGGTTTTCAAGCTTATTAAACCAGGAGGTAATAGGGCAGGTGGCAGAAAGTATTTTTAAGTTTTTAAAAAGGTCTTGAGAAAAGCGTCTTCCAAACTTTGTGAGTGTGATTCTGTTTTTCCAGAAGGTCATGATGGAAGAAGAAGCAAAGGCGTAAATCTGATTATAAAGATTCTGGTTAAAAGTTATTCCCGCAGAAAAATCTATTCTTACAATGCGTTTAAAAGTTCCCGCCGGCGGGAGTGTGATCCCGGATTTTAGTGTAAAAGAAGGCTCTTGTAAAATTTCAGGTAAGCTTAATGCTTCATCCTTAGTTATAAAAGAAAAATTTTTTATTGAATTAAATGCATCCTGTGTTTGTTCAAAAGCATATAACTCATCTTCGAGCTCGCAGGCAAGCATAAAACAGTCGTCGGTTAATTTAGCGCTTAATTCATTTAGTCCGTACGAAAGAACAGGGGAGCAGCACAAAAATAAGGTGCCCGGTAAAACTGCAGTTGAATTTATTAGATTTAAGATTTCTCTTGAAGGGTTATATTTAGAATAGAGGTATTTTTCCTGATATAAGACAGAAAAGCCCTGTGAGGTTTGAATCAGACAGGGCTTTTTGTTATTAGAAATAGTTTCCAAAGTAATTATCTGGGATATCTGTTTTTTCGTCGTTCATGATATCTACGATAATAGACTGATTGTCGTAGTTTGCAACCATCATCTGCTTAAGCTGTAATTCAAATGTTTTGTCGCTTTCAGAAGCTTCTTCTTCCGGTGCTTTGTCGTCTGTGTACTGAAGAACTAAAACATAACCGAAAGACTTTGTATCTGTAGCATTGATTGGTTCAGAGATTTCACCTTTTTTGAGTGAGAATGCAACCTTGTAGAATTCTTCGTTTGAAGCTGCTGTAGAAAGTCCTGTGATTGATGTATCAACTGAATCGAACAATGCAACTCCACCGTAGTTTACAGGGAAGGCTGGAATAGAAGCTTTTTCTACACCGTTTTTAGTACATGCTGCATCAAAAGAAGTTGCAGCTGCATCAGCTTTGAATTTTTTTGCAAGGGCTGTAAAGTAATCTTCGATATATGTTTTTTCGTAAGAATACATGTAATCCTTTACAGAGTTGAATTCATCTTCTGAAGCAAGGCTTGTGTCAATCTGTTTTGTATCTGCATCCTTTTTGATGATTGCCCAGTCGCCGTAGAAGTTGAATGGTTTTGAAGTTTTTCCAACTGCAAGGTCATCAAAAATAGAAATGTCTTCTTTGTTTTCAAGTCTCATTTCTACCTTATAGCGCTGTGTGAAAGAACCTTTTCCATCAGATGTTGCTGTTGCCTTAATGTTTTCTTTGCTCAACAAAACTTCATCAAATGTGATTTCACCTTTTTCAAGCTTGTCTGCATATTTAGTAGCTGTTTTTTCTGAATCAAATGTTGCAATAGAGTAGTCGAAAATATCGAACTTGGCTTTATTTGGTTCAAGCCATTTTACGATTTCTTCTTTTGGGAAGTTTGATTTATCGAATGCTA
Source organism: Treponema sp. (assembly GCA_017962965.1). Lineage (GTDB taxonomy): Bacteria > Spirochaetota > Spirochaetia > Treponematales > Treponemataceae > Treponema_D. Next base: position 8,030 of record JAGCUI010000024.1, read on the forward strand.
CAAAATCAAAGCTTCTTTTATCCTGATCAAGTTGTTCATAAAAATCAAATTCTGCTGTTGAAGTTTTAGCACCAAAAATTGATTTTCCTTTGTAAACATCCTTTGCAGAAGATGCAGCGTAAGGATTTGAGCTTGGTGGAAGAAGGTCTTCTGTAATAACCTGTGTGTAAAGACTCTGTGTGAAAGATTTAGACATAGATTCGATTACTGAAGGTTCAGCCATTCTGAATTTTGATTTTGAAAAGTTTCCGTTTTCGTCTGTGAACTGTTTGCGGATGTAGTAATTTACAGTTTCTTTTGGAACAACATAGCCGCTCTGTTTAGCCATATCTTCAAAAGCATAATCTCTTACTGTATTCTGAATTGCCTGCTGGAAATTCTGTGTCTGCTGATAGTATGCTGCAAACTGAGAATCGCGGTCTGTACGAATTTCGCGTCCATTATATTTTCCAAGAACATCTGGTTCATTATTTACTGTTGAACCCAATGTTGAAGGCAATACAAATGCAATGAATGAAATAATGAGAATCACGATGGATCCTACTGTTGTAAAAAGTGCACCTTTTTTCATATAAATTATTCCTTATATAATAGTTTGTTAAATAATAGATAATTTTAACATACCAGGGTATTGGTGTCAATGTAACAAACAGGCATTCAGCTAAATAAAAAAAATTGCTTTTAATTTTCTGTGTGATATACTTTTAAATATCTATATTAGCTGGAGGTTTAATTAATGGCTGGTAAGAAAGATTACTTTGGAATGGGATGGTTAGTAAGCGTTATTCTTGCAATTATTCCAGTAACTTCATGGATTTTAGGAGTAGCTACACGTATTAACGAAGGAAAAATCGTAGCAGGTCTTTTAAGACTCTTCCTCGGATGGAATATCATCTGGTTCCTCGATTTAATCTGTATGATTTTCTCAAAGAAAATTTTCAGAATCCTTTCCATCTAAGTTCAGATTAATCAAACCTATAAAAAAAGTTTAATTACCTTGATGTTAAAAGCTGTTGTTTTGATTCATATCTTGCAACGGCTTCATCAAGTAAAAGTTTTAAAAGGTCGTTGAATTTAAGACCGGCAGCATCGCACATTTTTGAGAACATGCTGATTGGTGTAAAGCCCGGTAAAGTATTTATTTCGTTCAAATAAACGGCTTTTGTATCCCTGTCTATAAAAAAATCAACTCTTGCAAGTCCGGTTGCATCAAGTGCTTTGTATGCGGCAACAGCAGTCTTACGGATTTTTTCAAGATCATTTTCGCTGAGCTCTGCAGGAATTAAAAGCTTTGCTCCGTCTGGATCGTTGTATTTTGCGTCAAAGTCGTAGAAGGTGTGGCTTGGAGCAATTTCTCCAGGGATGTATGCAACAACTTCTTCTGTATCGCTTTCTGCAGGATATGTAACTGAATTTCCTGTAACAGAACATTCAATTTCTCTTGCGTTGATTGCTTTTTCGATTAAAACCTTGTCGTCCCACTGGAAGGCTTCCATAAGTGCAAAGCAGAGTTCTTTTTTATTCTTTACCTTTGAAGCACCGTTTGAGCTTCCGGCACAGCATGGCTTTACGAACATAGGATATTCAAGTTCTTTTTCGGTTTCTTCAAGGAATGCATCGTAAACTACAGAGTTGAGCATTATACAGCGTTTAATACAAACATAAGGAACAACAGGTAAACCAACGCTCTGCCAGATCATCTTTGTTTTTTCCTTATCCATTGTAATTGCAGAAGAAAGGTGAGTACAACCGACATAAGGAACATCAGCCATTTCAAAAAGTCCCTGGATTGTTCCGTCTTCTCCGTAAGTTCCGTGGAGGGCAGGAAAAACAACATCAATATTGAGTGATTTTCCGCCTGCAATAAATGCATCTTTTTTTCCGCCAGGAATTACGTTTACAAGGTTTTCTTCCTTTTCTGTAATTTCAAAAATTGCTTTTTCATCGCTCAAAATGCGATTTAATTCTGAATCATCCTGAAGATACCATTTTCCTTTTTTAGTAATGGCAATCAAAAATACCTTATCTTCCTTAGAAAAACCTCTTGCAATTGAAGAAGCCGAAAGAAGACTGATTTCATGTTCGCCTGAGCGTCCGCCGTATATAAGTGCTATATTCATTTTAATTCTCCTAATGCTTTTTTTGCCTCAGCAATTTCGTCGTAAGGCATTGTATAGTCTTTATAGATAATTGAATTTTCGTGTGATTTTCCAAGAAGAAGAACGATGTCTCCCTTTTGTGCCATGTTGAATGCAAAGCGAATAGCCTGTGGTCTTTCGTGGATGATAAAGAGGTTTTCGTTCATAATTTTGCCCTGCTTAAGAGCGCCGTCTGCAATCATCTGTAAAAGCTCTACAGGATCTTCGTTTCTAGGGTCTTCGTCTGCAAGAATAACTACGTCGCAGAATTTAGCAGCAATTTCTCCCTGCAAAGGTCTTTTTGTAAGATCTCTTTCTCCGCCGCTTCCAAAAACTGCAAACATTCTTCCGCTGCATCTTTTTTTGATTGGTGGAAAGATTGTTTCAAAGCTTGATGGAGTGTGCGCGTAATCAATAATTACTTCAAAAGGCTGGCCTTCGTCTATAACTGTCATTCTTCCTTTAATAGGAACAAGAGTATGAACTTTTTTTGCAACCTCTTCAAAACTAAGCTCTGTAACGCTGCTTACAGCTGTAATTGCTGCCATAAGATTATATGTGTTGAATGCGCCTGGAAGCGATGCTTTAATTTCAAAATGAGAGTGAGGGCGAGGCTGAACCGGATCATAATTTTCAGGATAAAGTGCGTCTGTTCCGTCTGCATCTACACTAAAGCTCAGTCCATATGTGGCAGAAGCAATGTTACGCGCTGTCATATAACGAAGGTTTTCCGGAATTGGTGGAAGAGGAGTTGCATTTGAACCGCTTTCTGCAGCTGCCTTTCCGGCCTTTCCTTCTGTTGTAAAGCCGTATACGTGATGCTTTGTCTGGCTTATAAAATAAGAAGCAGATTCATCTTCAAGGTTTACGATTCCGATTGAATTGATGTGTCTTTGTTCTCCGCCGATTGTCTTAATGTGATTGTGTTTATCAAGAGAGCGGAAAAGATTTGCCTTATCGCTTCTGTAGGTTTCAAAGTTTTTATGGAATTCAAGATGCTCGAGGGTTACGTTCATAAATACACCGCAGTCGAACAAAACGTTTCCAAGTCTGTTTAATTTAGTTGAAAGTCCGTGAGACGAAGCTTCTATTACAGCATATTCACAGCCGTTTAAAAGCATTTCATTCAAGTGATGCTGGATAATCGGTGCTTCAGGAGTTGTCTGGTGCTGAGGGTTAGGAAGTGCTTCTCCTCCAAAAGAATATTCAACTGTAGAAATAAAGCCTGCCTTTTTTCCGCACGCACGTAAAAGCTGCCAGATAAAGCTTACAGTACTTGATTTTCCTTCAGTTCCTGTAACTCCGATTACAACAAGACGGTCGCTCGGGTTATCATAAAAGGCACTGGAAAGGGGAGCCATAGAAAAACGTGCATCCGCTACATTTATTAAAACAGGTGTATATTTTGGTGTATCGTTTGAAAGCTGATTGTCGAGTGAGCGTTTGATAATTGCCTTTGCAGTTTCTTCCTGAAGCTCTTTTGAAAGAGTTCCCTGGAAAACTACAACGCTTGCTCCATTTAAAATTGCTTTTGGAATAAAAGTATTTCCATCTATATGTGTTCCCGGCAATGCAAAAAATAAAGAATCCTTAGTAACCTCGCGCGAATCAAAAACAAGATTTGAAACAGGAATGTCATTTATACCGCTTAAATCAGTTATTTTTGTTCCGTCTGCTGCAACTACAGTATTTTTAAAAGCCGGAAGCAATTGTGATAAAATTTTAGTCATAAAAGCATTATAACGTTAATAATTGAAATAGTAAATTATAGTCATTATAATGCACTTATGTTCGAAGTACGTGTTCAGGCAGATTTTTCTGCTGCTCATTTTTTAAAGGATTATAACGGAAAGTGTGAAAATCTCCACGGCCACAATTACAAGGTGTTTGCCCATGTTAAAGGAGAAGTTTTAAATGAAGGCGGAATGCTTCTGGATTTTTCAAAATTAAAGGATGCTTTGCGTTCCGTATGTAAAAAAATTGACCACACAAATTTAAATGACTTAAGCGTTTTTAAAGATAATCCAAGTGCCGAACGAGTTGCCATGTACATTTATGACGGAATCATAGCAGAGTTAAAAAATCAGAATATTGATTTATCTTATAAAGACGGGAAAAAAGAGGCTTATTTATTCTCTATTGATGTTTTTGAAACAGACACAAGCCGCGCAACATATTCAGTTATTTAGCCTTTTCGTGCTTTTGTTTTTTTTCTGTATACAAATCTGAATCGGCCTTGGCAAGCAGGGCTTTTAAAAGTGTGTTTTCTTCTGAGTATTCTGCCGCACCAAAACTTGCAGAAACAACAAAAGGAAGATTATTTTCTTTGGAAATGATTTCACAATTCTTATTGATTTTTGCACGGATGCCAGGCATTTGAGTTAAGTCCATTCCAGGAATTACCATCGCAAATTCATCACCGCTTAAACGTGCAACAATATCACTTGAACGGAAGCACCTTTTTAATACATCAGCAATAGTTTTAATTGCAAGGTCCCCGACTTCATGTCCGTATGTATCGTTTATAGTTTTTAATCCGTCCAAATCACCGAAAATTACAAGACCCTTTCCTTCTTTTCCAAGAGCAGTTGTTGTAATCTTGTGCTGTCCTTCTGTTAAAAATCCGCGGCGGTTATAAACCTTTGTAAGTTCATCAATGCGTGAAATTTCTGCAAGAGTAGTGTTGTCGTGGGCAAGAATGTCGTTCAATTCTGTGAGCATACTGTTTTCGTTAATCTTTAAAGAATAATCGTAGGCCTGAGAAATGGTGTTTGCAAAAACCTTAAGAACAACGCTGTAGAAATAGAAGGAAAGCTTTGTGATTTTACAAATCATGTATCCGTAGTTTGTCTGTCCGTAGAAAATAGGCTGAACAATGTAAGTTCCGTTTCCGTTTTCCAGGTTGATTTTTGGAATGATTCCTTCGTGCGGATCAAAATAGTCCTTCTGGTTTTTATTGTAGTTATTTATAGAAAGATTAAGATCGTTGTCTATAAGGATTGTAAGATATGCCTTGTCCGGAAGCTCAAATTCTTCTTCTTTTGAAAGTGTTATTGGCTCATCATAAAGACAGATTCCGATTCCCCTGATATCTGCAATGTCAATCATTGTTGGAAGGGCGTTGTAAATATCATCAATTGTGTGGATGTTTTGAACAATATCGAGCGTTCTGTAAACCTTAGAAAAACGCACGGTTAAATCAACATATTCCATCTGGATTGACTGTGCTGAGCCCGAAATATTTTCTTCATCCTGGCATTCACATCCGCATGATTGTCTGTATCTTATAGAAAGATCTACAGGTGTATAATGAGGAAGCTCTTTTCCTTCAAGATAATTATATGCAAGCTCTGCAGCCTTCCATCCCTGGTTGTAGGTTTCCTGGTTGATTGTAGTAAGAGGTGGAACAGACATTTTTGCAATATATGCATCGTCAAAGCCTGTAACAATTAAATCCTGTGGAACAGAAAGCCCGAGTGAATGGAAAAAGTCTATGCAGGCTAAGGCCATTAAATCGTTTGCAGAAACTACACAGTCGAATTTAATATCATCCTTGGAACGGAATCTTTCTTCTAAAACTTCTCGTGTAACTTCTACAGAAAAGTTTGAATCTATAACAAAGTCGGGATTAAAGACCAGCCCGTTATTTTTTAATGCTTCTTTAAAGGCTTCTTCGCGTTCTGCAGATTCAACTGATTTTGTAAGGTTTGCAGAAACGAATGCGATATTTTTACAGCCGTGTTTTTCCTTAAGATGCTTTATAAGCTCATTAAAAACTTTTTTACAGTCGGCCTTAATATAGCTTGAATTTTTAAGGGGAAGTTCAATTCCCATAGAGATTGTTTTTTTTGATTCGTAATCTTTTAAAACTTTAGAAAGCTCTTCCGGAGACAAGAAATTACAGAAGGAGCCTGAGATAAAAATTGCAAAATCGATTGACTTGGCTGCTAAAAGCTTTGCGATACTCCAGTACTGATAATCAAAATATCCTCTGGTGGAGTTAGGAAGATTTACCTGAGAAACTAAGAGACAAACATCTTTATTTTTGTAGAAATCATGGATTCCACTAATTATCTGAATTGTGTACTCTGCATGAAGTCTATCAACAATTACAGCTATATGTTTTCTGTTCATAACCAGTATAAGTCATTATAACATCAACATTTCAGATAATCAAAAAAATATTGAATTTTTTTTGAACTTACATACTAGTTATCAACAGAATTTTAGGTGCTTTTTTATTTAGCGGCCTGCATGATTGAATCAAAGCTCTGGTTTGTATAATATTTTTGTCCTTTTTTACTGAATAAAAGAGGATGATTTTTACCGTCGCGGTTAATCCATGAGTTTTCGTTATTGATTCCCCATACAGTTACATTTTTGATGCAGTTTTTGCCGTTATAAAGCTTTCCGTATTTTTTAAGCACATTAAAATAATTAAGATAAACCTTTGCAGCAGCTTCCTGTGTAGTAGCGCCGCCAACATCAAATTCTGTTACATGGATATCAAGTCCCAATGCAAGATATTTTTTGATGCTTTCTTCGTAGGCAGAAACAGTAGGGAAGGTAAGACCAACGTGACTCTGCATTCCCATTACATCAATGCGTGGTTTTACCTGAATGCCGTTTACATTCTGAGCGCTTCCTCTTTTTATTGCGCCGATTATTTTGATGATTGCATCTGTTTTAAGACCCTGGCTGTAGTTCATGTATTCGTTGTAATCGTTATAGCAGAGCTTTACATCCTTTGGAGCATATGCGTTTGCAAAGCGGAATGCGTTTACAATAAATTCATCGCTCTGGTAAATCTGATACCATCTTGAGCCGCCCTGATCCGGTTTTTTATCCTTTGTACTGTTTGTTGAGCCTCTGAGGTAATTTGTACTTGAAGCATCATCTGCAGCAGCTTCATTTACAACGTCCCATGCCCAGATGATGTGTTTTCCGCCGTTGTTTTTCTTTTCCCATTCGTTTACATACTGAACGACAGTTTTGATGTACCATTCCTGTCTTGCAGTCATTACTTCCTTGCTAACAAGTTTTTTGGAAGTGTTGTAATCCTCGTAAAAGAATGCGTCGTCTGTCTGAGAATGCCATACTAAAACGTGGCCCCTCATTTTTAAGTTATTAGCCTTACACAAAGCAAGGATGTCTCCAAGGCGGTCGAGGCTGTTTAATTTTGGAGGAGTGATTACCTGTCCGTTGGAAGCTTTAAAAGTTGTATTGTCCAAAGAAGGTCTGTTTCCCCACCATGCAAAAATAAACTGAGGCTTAAAGCAGTTTCCCATTGTTACAGAGTCTGCATGCTTTTTAAGTCCGTTCTGAACCTCGGTATAAGTAAATTCGCCTTTGGTTCCCCAGCCCTTGCCCCAGTTACCGTACTCGCAGGCAATGCCAAAGGATTCAAAGTATTTGGAGTATGTCTGTTTGATTGAAGGCACATCACTAGTAAGCCAGTCCTTCCCGGTTCCGTTTTTTTCTGCAGAAGTGAGTGCAACAGCAGAGGAGAGAAACAAGAGGGTTGTTATAACGATTTTTTTTACAGGATTGATTTTTTTCATATAGAACCTCCAATATGAATTCGTGGTGACGAGGGGTGTTACATTCTTACGGGGATGCCCTGCTGGTTCAGGTCGGATTTGATCTGGCCGATGGTGTAGGTGCCGTTATGAACCATGCTGGCAATGAGGGCCGCGTCTGCTTTGCCTTCTTTTAGTACGTCTACAAGGTGCTGTGGAGTTCCGCCGCCACCGCTTGCAATAACCGGAACGTCAACATTTTCAGAAATCATTTTTGTAAGCTCAATGTCGTAGCCGTTTTTAGTGCCGTCTGCATCCATGGAATTTAATACAATCTCGCCGGCTCCAAGACTCACGCCTTTTTTAGCCCATTCAAGAGCATCAAGACCTGTGTCTACACGACCGCCGTTAATTGTTGTTCCGTAGCCGCTTGGCTTTGTAGGGTCTTTCCTAACGTCCATACCAAGAACAATGCACTGGTTTCCGAAAATGCGTGCACCTTCTGTAATAAGGCCCGGATTTTTTACAGCCTGTGAATTGAGAGAAACCTTTTCTGCACCGGCGAGGATTGTGGAACGGATATCATCGATTGTTCCGATTCCGCCTCCAACACAGAAAGGAATGAATACCTGAGAAGCAACACGAGAAATCAAATCAAGAATTGGACCTCTTCCGCGGGCAGAAGCAATAATGTCGTAAAAAACAAGCTCGTCTACACCCTGGCGGTAATATTCACTAGCCATTTCTACAGGGTCGCCAATATCTATATTGTTTAAAAATTTTACACCTTTTGTTGTGCGTCCGTCCTTTACATCAAGGCAGACAATAATACGCTTTTTAATCATTGCAGAAATTCTCCAGTATCTTTAATCCAGGTACACCGCTTTTTTCAGGGTGGAACTGGCATGCAAAAATATTTCCGCTTTGAATTACTGCGGGAACCTTAATTCCGTAATCGGCACTGGCCTTAACCACCGTACCGTCATCCGGACAAATCACATAGGAATGAACAAAATAAAAATCAGCGTTCAAAGGAACATCCTTTAAAATAGGGCATTCACCGTTTGAGCGTTCAAGATTATTCCATCCCATATGAGGTACTTTTAATTTATTTTTAAGAGAGGAATCTATTGTGTAAAAATGCCGGATTTTTCCTTTAACAAAGCCAAGACAATTTGTGTTACCTTCTTCAGACCAGTCAAAAATAATCTGAGAGCCAAGACAGATTCCTAGAATGGGTTTTCCGTCCTTAATCCAGTTTTTAATAAATGTTGTAAAGCCTGATTTATCAAGTTCCTTCATGGCATAAGCCGCATCTCCGTCGCCCGGGAAAATCAGCTTTGAGCAGTCCTTAAGCTCCTCAGGATTTTTTGAAAGAATGTATTCAATGTTCAGTGCTTTTAATGCGCGTTCAACACTTGTAATGTTTCCTGTGTTGTAATCAATAATTCCAATCATGCCTATGAGTATATAGTAAAAAAATAACAAATTCAATTTTTATAAATCTGCCGTGGCCCTATAATATGGAAAATCTTTATGAATGGGAGTATAATATTGATTATGACTTTTAAAGAATATTTTAATATTATTTTGAATCTGTTAAAAGACTGGCGCGTTATTGTAACAGTTGTTGTCGTAATTTTTGCCATGCATTCAGTCTGTAAAATTGTAAACTATAAGAAAAAGCCTAAGAAGGTTAAAAAATCAAAGTTATTAACAGAAGCTCAGGCAGCACCACAGGCACAAGCCGCACAGCCAGCCCAGGCAGAACAGCCTAAAGAAGGCGAAGAAGAGAAAAAATAAGAATTTTATTAATTGTCTTTTTATTTGAATTTATTATAATTGATGATAATCATTTAATTATAAAAAAGGAGCCGATATATGAAGAAAAGAATTTCAGCTATTTTGATTCTTTCATTGTTGTTCTGTGGCGCAGCATTTGCCATGGAAGATGACTATCAGTTAGTCACAATTACAAATTACGATAATGGTGAAACAGTTTATTCTTATAACGACAGTCTTAAATCTTCAAAATACACTTTTGAAGGAGAAATTTCCCGTGATGACTGCCAGAAGGTAAGAGTTTTATGGTCACCGGATGGTTATAAGGCAATTGAACGTTATCTTATTACAGGAAAAATCAATGAAGGAGATACAGCGGTAGATGATTTTTATTTAAAACAGTACAAAGCTGGTTCAAAAACATTTGCTTATAACGTTTCCGGCGCTTATGATAACCTTGTTTACGGTTCAAACTTTTATAAATTCATTGCTTACTTTAAAGACGGCAGTGTTGATTATTATGATTTTACTTTCTATGTATATAACGGTGGAGCTGCAGAAAGAGCAAAGCCTGTCATCTATCTTTATCCTAAAAAGCCTCAGAAGGTAAGGGTAAAGGTTGAACCTAAGGGCGGAGTAACAGAATCTATTCCTGATTACGACAAGGGATGGACTGTATTTGCAACTTCTGAAAGTGAACTCACAGATTTAAATCCAAAGGCTGCACGTGGAACAGAAACTTATCCATATCTTTACTGGGAAAGCAAGGATAACGGCGAAGAAATTGATATGTCGGAAGGTTTCGTAGTTGAAACAAAGAAGCTTAAATCATTCTTCGAAGAAAAGCTCAAAGTTCTTGGTCTTAACGACAAGGAAATTGCAGACTTTGTTGAATACTGGATTCCTGAACTTCAGGGTAAAAAATATGTATTCATCACATTCCACTCACAGGAAAAAATCAACAAGGATGCACCTTTGACTATTTCTCCAAAACCTGATTCTGTAATCCGTGTTTACTTTGATCATAAAAAACTCGACAAAAAGATTTCTGTAAAAGAACAGACTCTTACTACCCCTGAACGAAAAGGCTTTACTGTAGTTGAATGGGGCGGAAGACGCTATAAATGAGATTAAAAGCTCAGGTTTTTATTTTAGCCGTTCTGGTTGTTTTTTCTTCTTGTTCTAAAAACGACAGCCGGGCGGTTACTGTAAATACAAACGGTATTGCACCATATCAGTATTACCAGGATTCTTCCATGTGGAATAAAATCTTTGGTAATTCTGAGCCGTTTGTAATTCCTAAAAATATAATTCCATCTTCAATAATGATTCCTCACCACGATATTGCTATTGCAAATCAGAACAGTTATTATTCTGCGCTCAATGCTGTAGTTAATCCTTCGGTTGTTGTAATTATTTCGCCGGATCATTTTGAACGCGGGAAAAACATAATCACCTTTCCAAAGCAGACGGTTTTTAAAGCGCCGGAAGGAGACTTAGAGGTTGATTATGAGCTTATTTCAAAAATTGCAGAGAATGATGAATTAAAAAATTCCATAAGCCTTCAGGATGATTTATGGTACGAAGAGCATGGAATCTTTAGTCATACTCCTTTTATAAAGCATTATTTTAAAAACGCAAAAATTGTTCCTGTAGTTTTAAAAATGCTTTCTACAGACCATGAATTTGAACAGTATAAAAAACTCGGCACACTTTTAGCAGAGCTTCTTCCTTCCAGCTCTTTTGTTGTTGCTTCTGTAGACTGCTCTCACTATCAGGTTCCTCTTGTTACAGGCTTTCATGATTATGTTACTATAAATACAATCATGCGTTTTGAAGATCCTCGTTATGCAGAAATAGACAGCCCGGAATCAATCACAGCCTTACTTTCTTATAACAATGCATTGGGTGCTGTAAACCCTGTTTTACTTCATCAGTCTTCTACTTACGATTTTATCCCCCAGGAATTTGTTGAATCTACCTCGCATTTATATATCAGTTTTTATAAGGATAGTGCGGATTTAAAAGACTCTCTTAATACCTTTTATGCTGATGTAAAAAACACAAAGCAGAGAGCTAAAAAAATAAATAATGAAAAAAGAGCCCAGACCTTATTTTTTGCAGGAAGCGGAAAAACCGGCGCCGGCATCAGAAAAACATGGGAATGGGATAGATACAATACTTCCAAAGATCCCGCTGAAAATCTTTTAAAACCTCTTGCAGGAAAAGAAGCGCGCTTTTTATACGGATTTGATGCTTTAATTTTTGATCCAATGCCCGGCACAGTTTACGAAAGAACCCTGCACGGAACAAAGCTTACAGTAAAAACAATATCCCAGGATGATTATGATTCTTTTTATAAAGAAGAAACAAAACCATACGCAGGCCCGATTTTAAAAATAAAGCAGAAGCCCGAAGTAAAGGTACTTGAAGTTGTTCTTACCGGTTCAAAAACAATTGCCCCACGAGACCAGATTAAAGCGCTTTTAAAAACCTTTGATGTAATTATTTTCCGCGATGATGAAGGGAAAAAAGATGGCATGCTTTACTGTAATAAATCAGACTTAGAAGAAATAGAAGAAGTAAATCTTGGAATCTGCCATGGACAAGGCTCTATAAAAGGAAATGTTGCATTTATAAACTTTGACGGCGAAGATATTAATCTATGCACCTTGCCGTACCAAAGTGATGACGGAATAATTCCTTCAATTCATCAGTTTATCCCCGATGATGAAAATGCCGCTCCAGTTGTAGAATTGGCTCCAGGCGACCGCGAAAACTAATTTTTTTTACATTTTTTTAAAGAAATTTCTCTAAAATTCTCCTTTTTTTAAACATAATTTCTATATTAACGGTATGGAAGATGTAGTTAAAGTTGATGCCGGTCCGGAAATCTATTCCGGCGATCCGATCGGAAAGTTAGCGTTCGATTGTTTTGGGATAAAGTATATTTACCCCTGGCAGCGGATGGTGATTTCTAACATACTTGAGGCTTTTGAGTACAAAAAGAACCTGGAACTTTTAACTGATGAAGAAAGAGACCTTCTTGATAAGGAAAACTCTGATTCGTTTTGTAAGGGTAGACAGATTGTGCTTTTACCGACAGGGGCGGGGAAGTCGTTATGTTTTCAGATTCCCGCGATGGTTTTGGACGGGTATACGCTTGTGATTTATCCTCTTTTGGCTTTGATGAGCGATCAGTTTCGCAGAATGGAACAGGGTAGTTTAAAGAGTGTTATCTTTAAAGGCGGGCAGAGCAGGGAAGAAAGGGATGAGAATTTTCGTAGACTGAAAGACGGTTACAAAATGATTATCGCTAATCCTGAGGTTTTGCAAAGTGCAGAGCTTGTTGAGAGGTTGAAGAACATCGGTATTTCGCACGTGGCAATTGATGAAGCGCATTGTGTTTCTGAATGGGGAGACTCGTTCAGGCCCTCTTATCTGGGCTTAGGTGATGTGTTAAAGAAATTGAATCCATTTGTGATTACGGCTTTTACGGCTACGGCTTCGCCTGATGTTTTAAACAGGGTATCTGAGATTCTCTTTGATGGACTGGCGCATATTGTAAGAAGTGAAAGCGATCGACAAAACATACATTATTTTTTAAGAAGAGCTTGTTCAAAAAAGAAAGAGGCTTTGTTTTTAGCTAAGACGGAACATCGACCTATGATAATTTTTTGCGGAACACGGAACAAATCGGAAGATATGGCTCGTGAGCTCAACGTCTGTTATGGACGGGGAACAGCAAGATTTTATCATGCCGGCCTTGCTAAATCGGAAAAAGAAAAAATCGAAAAATGGTTTTACGAAAGCAAGGACGGCATCCTTTGTGCAACTTGTGCCTACGGAATGGGTGTGGACAAAAAGGACATAAAAACTGTTGTTCATCTGGAAGCACCTAAAACTGTAGAAGCATATATACAGGAAGCCGGGCGAGGGGGCAGGAACGGAAGTGTTGCAAAGGCAATTCTTTTATGGAGCCTGGAAGATTCGCTTGATTTTGGCGCGTACCCCGTAACATCCCGCGAGTACCAGATGAAAAAGTTTGCGGAAACAGCAGACTTCCGGAGACAGATTTTGCTTGATGCGCTTGGCGGGGAGCAGGCAGTTTGCAGCGGCTGTGATTTATGTAATGCAAGAAGGGAGAAGGCTTGTTTACAAAACCTTAAGGGAATGAAGCAGGTATTCTACCGACGCAAGCTTGAAAAAGACATGTATGTAGCGGATTGGGAAATGACTTATTCAATCATCAAAAAAACAAAGAATTATTATACGGACCTGGAAATTGAGGACGTTGTAAGTAAAAAAATGAATGAAAGGTATTTAAGTACAATCGGTTTGAATATCTGGAATCATTCGGACAGCACGGAAGTAATTAAGCAACTTAAGGAAAGCGGTAAGATAAGTGAATGTAATTTTTTATGGAAGGGAAGGCTCACCAGTAAAGATTAGCCTCCGTTCCATAATTTGGATTTTAGTCCATGAGGGTAATTTCTACGCGGCGATTTTTAGCACGGCCTGCTTCTGTGTTGTTTGTAGCAATCGGCTCTGTGGCTCCCTTACCCTGTGTAAAAATATGATATTCGTCGCGAACACCTTTTTTCTTTAAGTATTCTGCTACAGTTTCTGCGCGTTCTTCGGAAAGCTTTTGTCTTGCTTCTGCGGTTCCTCTGTCGGCACAGTGGCCTGTTATAAGTAAATCGTTAGGGAACTGAGTTAAGATTTCGCTGATTTTATCAAGCTTGGCTTTTTCTGAATCCATGAGAACAGGGGAATCCGGCTCAAACTGAATGTTTTCGATACTGATTGTTAATCCCTTCTTTCCTTTTTTGATTGTAACGTTTTTAAGGTTCAAATCATCAATGGTTTTCTGAAGCTCTGCAATCATTTCCTCTGAGTTCAAAGATTTATATTCTGTAATTTCTGCGCGCGCTGTTCCCTTGAATAAAAATTCATTTCCGTAAATGTCTTTAAGAACAATTTCAAATTCTTCCGTGTAGTGATCCAAAAGTCCTTTTTCGCTGTCCCAGTAAAGCTTTTGATTTGTAAAACCGGCGCTGGAAGCATAAGTACTTCCTTCCTGGATGCTCTTTCTTGTGTTTTTCTGATAGAACTCGTAGCGGATTTCTATAACATTAAAGGTTTTTCCCTTCTGTACTTCATCACCAACATAAGTATAATTTGCAGTAAAAGGAATGATGATAGGATCGTTCATATTAAAAAGGCGTCTAAGATCGTGAACTTCTTTTCCGGGTGCAGTCCAGCTTTCTCCGGGTTTTACGGCCTTATTCGGGAAAACAGGAACATCTCTTACTGTAGGCATGAATGATGATGAAGGGATTGTGAGCTGACCTGTAGGTTTTCTTGTTACTGTAACTGTTTCTTCTTCTCCCCATGAAAGAGAATGCTTTGTTCCGTCGATGATTGTGTTTGTTGTTGTCATGAACGCTGTTGTAATTACAGCCGAGCCGTCTTTTTTTTCTTCATCTACTGTTGTTGAAATTCTGTTTATAATCTGCGCATGGTTGTTTAATATTCCGTCAAAATATGCGTCTTCTTCAACAGTTGAAATATAACTGCAGGATTCACCTAAAACCTGTTTATACTTGAAACGTACTCCCTGTGAATTATTTGTTGTCTTGTTCTGTGCAAAAATTGTGAAGATTAAAAATATAATAAAAAATACTGATAAAAATCTTTTCATAAAAAAATCCTCTGCGTAGATTATCGGTTGATTTTTTGTTTACATAAAATTTATACTTTGTTTATGTCCGAATTATTAAACAAATATCCATATATATCGTTACTTTTAGTAATCCTAAGTATTCTTTTACTTTTGGCCCTTATTATCCAGAAAATGAGCTTTGCAAAAAAAATTAAGCTTATAAGACAGGATGCAATCAAAAGGTCTAAGGCTGTAATCGGAGGTCTTACTGTTGAACAGCTTGCTCCGTATCTTCCCGAATTTCCCTGTAATCCGGGTGATGTTCGTTTTGTGGGAAAGCCTGTTGATTTTGTTGCATTTTCGGGGCTCACGGAAAAAGGACGCATTGATGAAATTGTATTAATAGAAGTAAAAACCGGGGAATCTGCTTTGAACGAACGGGAAAAGGAAGTTAGAAAGGCAGTGCAGGAGGGCAGAGTAAGATATGAACAGTGGAAGTGGAAGGAATAGATTTTAAAAGATGTATTTGATAAGAATTCTCTTATAAGGAAAATCCCTTATATTAATTGAAAAACTGATTTGAATTCATTAATATAAATTATTATGAAAAACAAAATTATTGAAGTCCAGGCTACAACGGATAAAACAAACTATTCTTATTCAGCTAAGAATGAATCTTTTTTGGATGGTCTTTTAATTCCTTATCTTGTAAGACCTTTTCTTAAGCACTTTCCTTATTCAATCCCTGCAAATTTTATTACAATCTTTTCGAATACACTCGTATTCCTTTCTTTTTTGATTGCAATGCAGGCAACACGCGGAACTCATCACCTTTGGTTTTTGATTCCTGTGTTCATGTTCGTTTATCTTTTTGGAGACTGTGCAGACGGAGAACAGGCAAGAAGAACTAAAACAGGTTCTCCTCTTGGTGAATTCCTTGATCACTTTTTAGACACCTTTGTAACAGGTGTTTTAATCATTTCGATTATTGCAGCTTATGATATTAAAAATCCTTTTGTTGCATATTTTGTTCTTTTTGTTTCTTATGTAACTCAGGCTACAACCTTCTGGGAAAAATTTAAGATGCACAAAATGCATTTTGGAAAATTCAGCTCAACAGAAACTGTAGTAAGCCTTACACTTATTATCACACTCGGATATTTTAAGACAATTCGTGATTTTGTAAGCATTAAGCTTGGAGAACTCGGATTTATTCAGAATTCGTTCCTTGGTTCCTGCAATGCCTTGTGTAATCTTACAATCATGGAAGTTATTATGAGCTTTCTTTGTATTTTTGCACTTATTAATATCATCGGGACTTTAATTCGTTCTGGCGGTGCAAGTGTTAGATACTGGATGTACCTTCTTTTTACAACAACAGCAACATTGATTTGTGCATGCTCTGATGTACAGTTCTATCACATTCCGTTTATTACACTTTCGCTTTTGAATATTTATTATATTTCTTCTTTGCTTGTTTCAATTGTAATGAAGAAAAAAGATCCGTATCCTGATTTTGTTTTGCCGGTTGTTATGACAGTTTTGTTCAGCTTGAACATTCAGAATAATATAATTACGATTGTAGCCCTTGTTTATGTCTGCATAATGATAATCATAAAAGTTACATACTTCTTTAGTAAACACAAACAGTACTGGCTCTGGAAGAACCCAAAACCAGAAGAATCGGCACAATAATAAAAAAAATCTTTACGGGCCCCCGTAAAGATTTTTTTTCACTATTATGTGTGGTAATTATTATTTTTCCTCTTCAATGCCTTTTTCAGCTTCATCAGTCTTCATCTTTCTTTTTTTAATAATATGTCTGATAATCAGTACAATAATTACTGTAACTAAGATTGCAAATAATATATATCCAAAAAGTTTGAAGTTTTTCTGAGCGGCTTCGCCTATGAAGTATACAAGGGCAAAGAGGGTACTTGAGCTTATGAGGGCGGCTGTAAAATCAAAGAGGATAAAGCTTGAAAGTTTTAATCCTACAAAGCCTGAGCCCATAAAGAGCATGTTTCTTACTCCAAAAGGGATAAAACGGCACACGATAAATGTTAAAAAGCCGTGTTTGTCCAGGTGGGAAGAAACCCATTCAATGTTTTTGGGAGTGAGCTTTTTCTGAAGGAATTTTACTTTTAAAACGCCCTTGCTCAAAAGCTTTCCTATAAAATACGATTCAACATCGCTTAAAACAATTCCAGCGTACAAGGCGATGTAGGTTGGTATGAGTAAAGATTTATCTGCCTGAACAAAGGTGGCAGAAAGAATAATCATTGCGTCTTCTGAAACTGGAAGATTAAAACCGGCTAAAAGAAGTGCAAAAAAACACACTACAGGCCAGTAAGGTACGTAAGAAGTGATAAATGCTATAATCTGTTCCATATTTATAATTTTACATAAAAAATATTATTGTACAAGGCAACTGTCTAAAAAAACGCATAAAATAAGTACTTTCTTATTATAATTGTAGAAAATAGCTTTTCATATTATAATATTTATGTGAGTAACGAAAAGATAACATACGGAAGTTTTATTGGCACTGGAAAAACAGAAGAACTTGAAGAAGTTAAAGAAATCTTTTTGGAAGAACTCGAAGAAGTTCCGGAAGTCAGTGTAAAAAAAGAGAGTAAACCTGAGGCACTAAAGCCTGCCCAGCCAAAAGTCGTTGAGCAGAAAAAGCCTATAGCACCTCAGAGTGTAAACGTTGTAAGAGAGCAGAATAATCCGCAAACTCAACAAGAGTATCCTGTTGAAGAAGAAAACAGCGAAATTTTTGAATGGGATGTACCTCTTGATGATCAGTTTTATGATGCTAAAAACGGCTCTAAAAAAAGAAACTCAAGAGCTCAGAGAAGGGCAGATAAAAAGCTTGCAAAAAAGAATGCCAAAAAGCAGAAAAAGCTTGATAAAGAAACTGAGCGTTTAAATAAAATCTCTCAGAAAGAAGAAGACGAATATCTTAAGAAAAATAAACCCGTTGTAAAAAAAGAAAAGAAACTCACACATCCAATCGGCGTAAAAATGATTGGTATTATTTCCATGCTTGTAGTTGTTTCCCTTGGTCTTGTTACCTTTCTTGTTTCTTACTTTGTAACCCAGGACACAAGAATCAATGCAGAGGATAATAACCTTACAATCAACCGTCGTTCCCTTTCGGACTGCGAAAGCCGTTTTAATTCAATTATGAATTCTGTGGGAATGTTCTACGACCTTTGCGAAGAAGAAAGCTTTTACGAGGATGAATGCGAATTAAAGGCAAGAATCTTTTTTGAACGAAACAAGGACATTGCAGCCATTGCATTCATGGATCTTAATTTAGTCTTTTTGAACCGTCAGTTCTTTGCAAGCCACGAAATGAGCCAGGCTTTGTTTGATTCATATCTTTATGCACAAGCCGACGAGCTTGATTATGCTAAAAACGGAATTATGGTGATTTCAAACGCTTCTCCATATTTCCAGACTTCACTTATTTCTATCGGCTATCAGATTACAAATAAAACAAGTGCAGAAAATGTACTGGTATTGTTCTCGTCAGAATCTTTAATTCAGAGTTTTTCTGCAGGCTCTATAAGTAATTCTTCTTTGGTAAATGATAAGGGAGACATTCTTGTTAGTGCAGATTTGGAGGCAGTTCTTTCTGCAAAAAATATCCGCGATAAATACATTGTAAACGAGATGATCAGCTCTCATAATCCGAACGAGCAGATTACCTATACAGAGACTGATGGCTTTGAATACATCGGGGCTTTTTCTAAAATGGATACAGGCGGATGTGCAATCATTACAGAAGTAAAGACAGAAATCATTCTCGAAGGAATTAACAAAACTACAAGACAGAACATCTGGATTACACTTGCCGTTCTTTCCATTGCGATTTTGATTGTATGGCTTTTCTCACGCTCTCTTTCTGTTCCTCTTAAAACTCTTACTGCAGTTGCAAACGAAATTAAAAACGCAAACTTTAATACAAAGCTTTTTGATTATCTTGATGACCGCAGGGGAGACGAAATTGGTGTTCTTGCCAGCAGCACAAAGGATGAACGCGACATGCTCAACACCTTTACAAAGCTCACAAACAAGGGTGTAACAAAGGCCATCGTATTAAAGGAAATTGACTTTGAACCTCACTTAAAGGATATTACAATATTCTTCAGCGATATCCGTGGGTTTACTGCAATCTCGGACGGCTTTAATAAACGCTTTGGAGAAAAGTCTGCAGCAGAAATCATCGGATTTTTGAATGATTATATGAGCCGCATGGTAAACTGTATTTCTTTAACAGGCGGTACAGTTGATAAATTCGAAGGCGATGCAATTATGGCAGCGTGGGGGGTTCTTCGCGATGAAAGCCTTGATTTTGAAAAGCTTGATCATTTTTCTCCGGAATACAAAAAGGCATATACAATTCACGAAAAGCATAAAAAAGAAGATGCAATCAACGCAATTACTGCAGCCATTGCAATGCGCTATGCTTTGATGGAATACAATAAAAAGGCTATGGAATTTACCCGTGCTCACGAAGCAGAAGGGGATGCAAAATTCAAGCCGATGATCAGAATCGGATGCGGTATTAATACAGGTCGTGCAACAGTAGGCTTTATGGGTTCTAACGACAAGATGGAATTTACATCAATCGGAGACTCAGTAAACCTTGCAAGCCGAACAGAAAGCTCAAACAAGCCTTGTGGAACAGATATGCTTATCACCCAGGATACCTACGAGCTTTTAAAATACGAATACATCCGCTGCGAAGCAAACAACTTTAAAATCAGAAAAGAAAACTTAAGCAAAGAAATTATTGTAGAAATGATTCCTGTTTCTTTTGAAGTAAAGGGAAAGGGAATTCAGCATTTTTATGGCATTGTTAATATGCCCAACTTTAATATAGAAGAATTCTTTAAAAAATCGAATCCGGACTTTACGCTTGATGCCGATTGTGCACTTGCCGCAGGTCCAAACGGTCCAAAAACTCTGGATGAGCTTCGTTTGATTTTAGGAATTCCAAAACCAGATTATCGTGGAGTGAATCTTGAAGAAGAGGAAAATAAGGTTAAGATCCAAACTACTTGATTTTCTGGTTATTCTTATCTGTCTTGCTGCCTGTTATTACAGCCTTAAACTGTTCTGGCAGGAGCTTAATGCATTTACTACAAGAACGGATATAACAGAAATTGCAGAAATTCAGTACAAATATAAGGTTGCTCAGAGAAAATTTTCCGACCGTGTTGTTTGGGAACGTGTACAGCAGCATTCTCCTATTTATAATGCAGACACCATCCGAACAGCAGACGGAGCCCTTGCTACAATTTCGTTTAACAATAAAGAAAAAACCGTAATTGAATTAAGTGAATCTACAATGATTCAGGTGTTTGTTTCAGAAGACGGTGATATCTCTGTTTCTCTTGGTAGTGGTGCAATTGATGTTCAGACCGGTCAGAGTGATACAGGCGTTAAGCTTCTTCTTTCTAACGGTTCTTCTGTAATGGTAAAGTCTGGAACTCATGTTTCTGCAGATTCAAAATCTTCTTCGAGCGACAGCTTTGTTGTTGTTTATAACGGCCAGGCTTCTTTAGTGAGCACAAACGGAGAAGAGGTTTTGGTTACAGAAGGTCAGACAGTACGTCAGAATGCAAGCGGTAATTCAAGCATGATACCTGTAACAGTAACTTCTATTCCTGCAAAAACAAATGTACTTTCTTTTGATAAAGAAGAGGTTCCTGTAAGTTATAACTTTAGTGTAATGCCTGAATATGCAGACGAAAATATTATTATAGAAATTTCTGAAACTCCTGATTTTTCCGAGATTAAAGAAACCTATGTTTCAGAAAATGCCCAGACTGTAACAGTTCCTTCTTCATCAAAATTTTACTGGAGAGCATATCCTGAATCTGTGAGCCAGGAGGAAAAAGAAAACTCTGCAAACGGAACTGTAAACATCATCTCTGTTTCAGAAGTAATCCTTCTTTCTCCTTCAGCTTCTTCAAAAATCTCTATGACCAAGCAGAGAAATGCAATCAACTTCAGATGGCAGGGAAATGAATATGTAAGCCAGTATAAGATGGAAGTTGCAAAAGACAGTAATTTTACAAACATCGTTTATACTGCAGAGACTCCAAGCTCTAACATGAGGGTAGAAGACCTTAAGGAAGGAGAATATTTCTGGCGCGTTACTCCGTATTATGCAATTCAGAATGTAGGATATAAAACTCAGACAAATTATTCTTTGTTCACTGTTGTAATGGAAGATGAATTTACTTCGCCTCTTTTGTCTTATCCTGTAAATAACACAGTGATTAATACTTCTGTAGCTGATTCAAGCATAAACTTTGTGTGGAAATCAAATGTTCCTGATGCAGCCTTTAAGCTTTTAGTTTCTAAAGACAGGGATTTTAGTTCATTTGATTTTGTAGAAAACACTGAATATAACCGCTTTTCAAAAACTGTTAATACAAAGACAATGGCAGACGGAACTTATTACTGGAAGGTTGTTCGTAATTCTCCTACAGAAAAGCATGCTTCGGAATCAAACGTGGGTTCATTTATTGTAAAATATCAGGCACCGCAGAAAACTCATCTTGTTTATCCGCCTGAAAATTATACTGTAGAAAAAGACCGAGTATATAAGACTCAATTTGCATGGGTAATTTCGAGCGAATATAACGATACTGATGTAACTTCGATTTTCCAGATTTCGAGAAGCAAAAGCTTTAATGATAACGTATTCGAAATTTCAACTAAAAAAACAGATGCACAGAATGTTAAACTCACAGAAGGCTCTTATTACTGGAGAATTGGTGTAAAGCCCGAAGGTGTTTCTGCTCCTTTGGAATATTCTGATATTCAAAAAATTAATGTAGGTGGAGTTCTTAGCGCACCTGAGGTTATATGGCCTCCAAAGGATGGTGTTGTAATTCTTCCTGGAACAAGAGAGCTTAATATCACCTGGAAGCCTGTAAACGAAGCCCAGTATTATAAGGCTAAGATTATAGATCCAAAGACTCAGAAGGTTTTGTATGAGGGAGAAGCAGTAACGTCTACAAAAAATACACTTAAGATTCCGCTTGATTATTCAGTTCATACACAGCCGGAGCCTTTATTGTGTACAGTTCAGGCCTTTGTAGATTCTTCAGAGCTTTCTGATTACAGAGTGGGAGAAAAGGCTGAAGTAAACTTTAATTTAAGAACACCGCTTCCTGTAACCTTATTAACACCGGCCGCAGGACAGAGAATAGACGGGAAAACTGCTTTAACCCAGGACTTAGTATTTACATGGAGAAACGGGGACAGGGCAGATAAGACTCAGTTTATCTTGAGAAAGGTTCAGAGCGACGGTTCAACTGTAAATATTAAAACAGTAAATAATCCATCTAAGCAGGTAAAAATTTCTAACCTTGCTACAGGAACCTATGAGTGGGCAATTAAGGCCAGCTCGAACGAAGGTTATATAATGGATTCGGGTTACAGAAGATTTATGATTGGAACTGTTCCGCTTCTTGCAACTCCATACTTAAAGAATCCTGGTAACGGCTTTGTAATAGACACAGAGTACTTAAGAAACAACCGCGAAATCAGCTTTGAATGGAATGCGGTTCCGGATGCAACTGAATATTCATTTATTCTTTACTTAAAGGATAAGGACGGAAAGCTTAAGAAGGTTTTCTCTAAAGATAGATTAAAAGACACTCAGGTAACATTTAAAGATTTGAAACTGTTGGATATTGGTGAATTTGAATGGCATGTAACTGCTTATAACACAGAAGGCGGAAGAAGGGCTATTCAAAGCAGCAAAGAGGGAGTTAGTAAGTTTGTAATAGACATACCGCTTCCAGACAAAGTAAAGACAAAAGACCCTGGAAAGATGTATGGTGAATAATTTATTTAAGATTACAAGATACATTTTTCTTATCCTACTTTTTTGTATGCCCTTGAGTGCTCAGTCACGTTTTGTGCAGAGGGTAGAGTGGGAAAGTGAGCCTAATGCCATGGAGTATAAGGTAGAAATTGAACTTTTGGAGCTCGATCTGCCGGATGAAGGTGATGGGGGGCTTACATCGGAAGAAGAGGCTTCCGGGGCTGATGAAGAGTCCGAGACTCAGGCAGAAGAAGGCACAGAAGAAGGAGAACAAGGGGAAGAAGAAACAGCCACAAATACTGAGCCTGAAACTATTCAGAAAAATCATTATTTTACAACCACAGAAACCTTTATTGAATTTTCATATGAACCTGGCCGTTACCGCTACAGAGTTTATGCCTACGACTTTTTGGGAAGGGAAACAAGCGTAAGTAACTGGCAGAATTTCGAAATTATCCGTGCGCTTGAGCCAAAGGTTACCGTGCGCGATAAGGTTGAAGTAGAAAAGGGTTCTAAAGAAAATCTTGTAATTCCTGTAGACCTTGATTTTGTTACATCAGAATCTGTTGTAGTTCTTGTAGATCCTGAGACAAACGAAGAAATAGAAGGAGTTATAGAAGATGACCCCGACTATCCGGGCGAAAAGGTAGTAGTTTTTCCTCCTGTAAAAAAGCCTGATTATAAAATCAAAATTACAAATCCTGGTGGCCTTACAACAGAAACAGATCTTTTAGACATTGCATTTATTAAAAAGCCTTATGTTAGAAAGAACATAAATATTCAACTTGGCGGCGGAACCTTCTTCTCGTTTGGGGAATCATTTTTTACTGTATATAATCAGGCAGTTATAAATCCTATAATCAATTTTAAAATTTCTTATTTACCTTTTGGAAGCGAAAAAAACTGGTTTGGCTTTGAAGTTGGCGCTCAGGGAACAAATGTAAATTATGAAAACTCTCTTTTGAATGTAAATCTTCCAACAGAGTTTTTTGAGCTCAGCTTTTTATATCAGTATTATTTTATTCAGGATGTTCTTGGCTTGAATGTAAAGCTTGGCGCTGCTATGGGCTTTACACAGGAGCTTATTACAATAAATAGTGTGGATTTGGAAACTGTATGTTATACTTATCCTGGTGGACTTGCGGGGCTTTATTTAATCTGGTACCCGTGGGAATATTTTAGTCTTGAGCTTGGAGCAGAATGTCTTGCCCTGTATTTTTCAGGCTCACTCACCGTAGTTGTGTCTCCAGTTTTGAATATGGGGTTCAGGTTATAAAAAGTGAAAAAGTTTTTTTGTAAGACATTTTTGATTTTCTCATTTTTTATCTCCGCCCTGACTTTTGCTTCCTGCCAGGTTGAATGGTTCGGCGACATCGAGCAGGATCTGGATGAAAAGTTGACAGGCGTTGTTTGTTTTTATCTGAAAAATCCGGAAACACAAACTGTAACAACCGCTGTAGAAAAAAAATACTTAATCGGAACAAAATTAACACAAGATGATTTTCCCAAAAATGGAAGTGTAGAACTTAAAAAAATATGTCCTGGTTTTGAAATTACAGAAGGAAACTGGAAAGGATTGAATACTCCGTCCATAGGTGTTGAATATTTAAAAACTCTTACCTCTGATATTGTTGAAGAACTGATTGTGCCTCCAAGAGAATCTGGTTTTGTAGAATTATATTTGGACTATAATTCTGATATAACTCCTAAAGAAACTACAGAATATACTATTATCTACCGACTCCAAAATATTTATGATAATGATTTTACCGAAGTACCTAGTCCTGAAACTGGAAGAACTGATGCATCGTATGCGATATCTTCTATTAATAGTTATCAACAGCTTGTAGATGATAATGCTCCTTATCAAATTTATCCAAGTGCAGCAGATGAACAGATTACTGTAGCAGGGGATGGTTCTGCAGAAAAAACTATTACACTTGCAAGAAAAATGAGAGAAATAACTTTTTCAGTTAATTCTATTTCTTCTGCTAATGAAAGTTTTATAGATATACCGCCTGCAATTGATGACTCGTCGTTAGGTATAATGAATGGTCCAGTGGATCCTTATAAGTATCTTTTTATTAGACGTCATGGTTTTGAATACAATAAATTAACTATTAATAAGATTGTCCCTCAAAAAACGGGATATCATTTTTATGGATGGAATACGACAGAAATAAAAGTTTGTGATGATACAGACGATCCATATAGTTTTGTAACAGATTTTCCAGAGACAATGGAAAGTGATGTTAATTATTATCCTGTGTGGGGGCCAATTCCTTTTAATGTTTATATCACGGGGCCCGCAGGTTCTGATCTTCCTATAACATCAGATTCAATAGGTTCTATTCCAATTTATACAGATGATTCAGGTAAAAAATATATAAAAATTTCTAATCAAACTAAACTTCCGGAATTAACACTTCCAGATAGTTATGATACAACTTTAGTTTTTGGTGGCTATAAATTTACATCTTCTGATGGAAATTTAAGTTTTGGTTATTTACAAGACGCATCAAATAATTATTATGTTCCAGACGGTACTAGTCTTTCTGAAGATGGAAATCTTATTGCAGTCTGGGAATATGAAAATATTTATTTAGATCCTGTACATGGTAATGATAATAATGATGCTATGTCTCCGGCAACTGCAATAAAAACACCTTCACGTGCGATTCCTTTTGTAAATGTTTATGGTAAATCGGGTTTTACTCATTATATTGTTCTAATGGACAAACTTACAACTGAAGATGATATTAATTCATTGCCAGGTGTTTGTGGTTTTGGCGCTGTTATAAAGAGAGGACCTGGAACTAATGGAACATTAATAGAAATTCCTTCGGGCGCAACAATCAATTTTAGAATGGTTACATTTTATGGAGCTAATATTGAAGCCTATGATGCATTTATAAAAAACAATGGAACTTTAAACTTAGGAAATAGTGTATTTTTCGATGCTATCAAATCAAATTCTAATTCGGGTATGGGTGCCGCTATAAATAACACTGGTATAATTAATATTCAACCAGATTCAGGTTATACAGTAACTTTCAGAAATACTGAAATCAAATCCGGAGGTTTAATTTATAATCATAATCGAGGAGACGGAACTACGGCAGAATGTAATATTAATTCTGGGGAAATAAGATTTGAAAATGTTCAGACTACTGCAAATTCTTCTTTACAGCAGAAAGCTGTTTTAGCATATTTTGAATCCGGTACTTTAACCTTTAAGGGTCAGATGACATGTTCATCTACTAATCCGGTAATTGCACTTAACAAGGGTGTTAAAGTTTATGTAGGCTCTGATTTTTCAACCGATATTCCAATACTTGCCTTAAATCTTTCTGATTATACTTCCGGTGAAACACAAATATTATATAATCTAGCAGGCGGCGGTACAGATTATGTTTCTCAAACTTATTCACGATTTAGTATTCTTGGTTCAACTTATGACCCGGCAACACTAACCGCAGGCTGGACAATTAATTCTACCGGTTATCTTGTATATAACGTATTTACAGGCGGAAGTATTGTTCTTCCAACAGATTTTAAGGCAAAGGTCGGAATTTCTTTTGTTGATCCAAATTCAATGTCTTATTATAGTGAATCTCAATCAACTAGTGTAAAAACAACTTCTATAACTAATAAAATATTTATAGGTATAAAAATCTGGTATCTTAACGACACATTAGACTCTAATCTTGTTGTAGATGCATCCGGTTCAGGTTTAACATCTATATCAAATGCTAATTTTGCCAACCTTGAAGTAAAACTGCTTTATAATGGAGTTGATACAGGGGCACATCTCTCTGGTGGTGGTTTTGTACTTGGAAACACCACATGGCCGGCTGGTGAATATGTAATAAAAGTTTCGTTTAGTTATGCAGGTCTTCCGTATTCATATTCAATTCTGTTTACGGCAACAAACCCATAATTCAATCTTGTAAAAGAAGTATATTTTTAATATTATATAAAAAAAGAGGTAATTATGATTTCAATTATACTTGGTCTTATTTTTATTGGATTTACTGTATTTGCAGTTCTTCCTTCTTGCCCTCTTGCATGGGGACCTGAGGTTATTTCTTTCTTAAAGGGATTTGCTCCTGTTTTTGCAGCATTTGTAGGCCTTATCTGTCTTTTTATTGGTGCTGCTGATATTAAAGATAAAAAAGAAGCAAAGAAAGAAGACGCTTCTTCAAATGAATAGTCAGTTACCGGCTTTTCATATTGACACACACGCCCAAAAATTGTTATATTATTTTACCCGTTAATGGATTTTTAGAATGCTCATCTAAGAATTCAGGCGCTTTTTGAATCAGATGCAAACATTCATCCTGCGCCAGATAAACTTTTATATTAAGTAAGGTATATCATGGAAACTATCTTCGTAAAAGAAGCTGAACAGGCTCGCAAATGGTACATTATTGATGCAGCCGGAAAACCACTCGGACGCGTTGCTGCTAAAGCTGCTGCAATTGCTCGTGGTAAGAACAAACCAACATTTACAAGAAATCAGTTGATGGGAGACTTTGTAGTTATCATCAATGCAGAAAAAGCTAGTGTTACTGGTGGTAAAGAAACTAAAAAGATTTATTATCATCACACAGGTTTTGTAGGTGGACTTCGCGCTCATACTTATGAAAAATTATTGGAAAAACATCCTGAAGATCCAATGAAAATTGCTGTAGCAGGAATGCTTCCAAATGGACGTCTTGGTCGTAAGATGATGGACAATGTTAAGATTTATGCTGGTGCTGAACATCCACACGCTGCTCAGAATCCACAGCCTATCGAACTTTAATCAGGGGTAAAAAATGGTAAAGAATATTGCTATTGGTACAGGTAGAAGAAAAACAGCTGTAGCTCGTGTATTTGTTCGCGACGGCTCAGGAAAAATTGTAGTAAACGGTAAAGATGTAAAAGATTACTTTGCAACTGCAGAACAGATTCAGGTTGTTAATCAGCCTCTTTTAGTTACTTCAATGGGAACTAAATACGACATTTTAATCAATGTTACAGGTGGTGGTTTGAACGGTCAGGCTGCTGCATGTTTACACGGTATTTCACGCGCATTGGTTCAGATTGATCCAGATGCTCGTACATCACTTAAAGCTAACGGATACCTCACACGTGACTCACGTATGGTTGAACGTAAAAAGTACGGACAGAAGGGTGCTCGTCGCCGCTTCCAGTTCTCAAAACGTTAGTTTTATACTGGTTTTATACAAAACGCGATTGGTTTTCAGTCGCGTTTTTTTTTGTTTAAAAAAGATTTAAAAAGTTTGACAAATCAGTTTTACGGGGTTATTATTAATTAATGGGTAAATCATAGTGTAAAAACTAATTGATTTATCACTGTTTATTTTATTTTTTTTATAAGGTCACAAGTCAAACAAGTTTTGATTGTGGCTTTTTTACTTTTAACCCCCTTTTATCTTTTTTCTTTTATTTTTCGTCTTTTTGATTGTATAATAAATATAATGAAAGAAAGCATAGACAACTTTTTCAAAACGAATGAAAAAAATGTAAATTCTATTCTTACAAAACTGGGCTTTTTATTAACGCTTGTTTATCCTGTTCTTATCATTTTAAATAAACTTAAAATCTACAACGACTTTTCAAGTAAGTATTATTACATGTCGTGGATTATTGCTATTTTCTGTGCCTTCCTTTTTTTCTTTGTAACAAAATTCCGCCCCAACAGCGCCTTAAATAAATACTTTCTGATTGTTGGAATCGAAATCTGTGTTTTCAGTCTTTCCATATTAAACGGTGTAATTGTTTATATTACTTATGTTTTGGTTGTTCTTTTGAGCTGCATGTACTTTGATCACTTTTTTACGTTCCAGGTACAAATCATTTCGTTTGTTTTTATGATGATTTCGTTCAGCCTGCGTTTAAAAATTCTTCCGGCGGTTCAGATTGAAACTACAAGGGCAGAGTGGGGTATTAATCATACTGCAGCGGGTGCCTTGGAATTTGTTCTTTTTGGTATTTTTTCATTCTATCTTACCTTTGCCATTCGCCGTAGCCTTATTTCCCTTTACGAGCATAAGCGTACAATCCAGAATGTACAGAATCAGATTACCTTTGGATTTGCAAATATTATCGAAGCCAAGGATGAATCCACCGGTGAACATATTAAAAAAACTTCGGAATATGTGTGGCTTTTGTGTATCAAGCTTATGCAAAAGGGCTTATATCCTGAATATGTAAATGAACACACAACGCCTTTGATGGTAAGGGCTGCTCCGTTCCACGATCTTGGTAAAATCTGTATTCCGGATGATATTTTGAATAAAGAGGGTGTTTTAACAAAAGAAGAATTCAGCATAATGCAAAGACATCCTCTGGACGGCGCAGAATTTATCGAAAAAAAGATGAAGACAATCGGCGACCCTGAGCTTATAGAAATTGCACGTGATATGTGTTTGTGTCACCACGAGCATATGGACGGAACAGGTTATCCAAACCGCCTTATAGCAGATGAAATTCCAATCTGTGCAAGAATCATGACTATTGCAGATATTCTGGATGCGCTTTTGTCGGTGCGTTCTTATAAAAAAGCTTATTCAATCTCAGAATCCTTTTCCATTATTAAAAGCATGGCAGGTTCATCACTGGACCCTGTTATTGTAGATACACTTTTGGAATGCGATACAGAGGTTCGTGTAATAAGGGACGGAGGAGTTTTAACAGATGACCAATTTTAATAATTCCTTCGAACGCTTTTTTAAGACCAACGAATACCGCCAGAACAGATTCATCATGAGAATCATCCTCTGGGTTTTTATCAGCGTACCGTTTTTGCTTTTAGGAAGAATGTCGGGTATTTTCCCAATGTTCGACTACAACATCATCGTTATAGATTCAATCATCTTTATGGTGGGGTATTTTACGGCTTTAATTCTGGAAAAAATCCGCCCTTATTCTCCGGCCATAAAATACATTCTGCTTTTTACGGTAGAGATGAACGTTATTGTAATTTCGCTTGGAGAGGGAAGCTTGGTTTATATCACTTATGTAATTGTTCCTCTTTTAAGCTGTATTTATCTTAATAAAAATTTCTGTATCAAGGTTTTAATTAGTGCCTACATCCTTATGCTTTTGAGTCTTTATTACAGAGCCTATTATCTTGTTCCGTCTTACACAAGTGGTATTACTTCCATAAGATGGCTTATTCAGTATACTGCAGGTCTTACTGTTGAATATATTTTGATTGCGGCTGTTGTTTTTATTCTTGCAACCCGTAATGCTTCAATCTTTAAAGCTGATTATAACGAAGTCGTAAAGGCATTTAATTCTCAGCGTGAAATTACTTCCAGCTACGTTGCCATGCTCAGCCAGAAGCACCCTGCTTTGGAAAGTCATCTTATCCGCTGTTCAAATTATGTAGAAATTATCTGCAGCCACCTTCAGAAAAACCGTAAGTATTCTGATATTTTGACTGATAATACAATCTTTAATTATGTAACTGCATCTTATCTTCATGATATTGGAATTATTTCCATCCCCGATTACATCCTTAATAAAAAAACACCTTTGAACGAAGCCGAAATGAAGATTTTAAAAACCCACACAATTTTGGGCTACAATCTGATTAAGGAAAATATGTCGCAGATGGATCACGATTATCTTCAGATTCTTTGTGATATGACTCTTTTCCATCATGAGCATTGGGACGGAAACGGTTATCCTTATGGAATTACAAGCGAAAAAATTCCTTTAGCCGGAAGAATTATGGCCGGAGCAAACTATATCGATAACTTTTTAACCGGAGCACCATTCAGAGAGCCTGTTAGCTTTGAAGTTATGCTGGAAGAAATTACAAAAATGGCCGGAACTGTACTAGACCCGGAAATCGTAAAGGTGATTGTAAGGGCAGCCCCAGATATCCGTGCTGTATATGAATCACAAAAGTATTAA
This sequence comes from Treponema sp., assembly GCA_017962965.1. Classification (GTDB taxonomy): domain Bacteria; phylum Spirochaetota; class Spirochaetia; order Treponematales; family Treponemataceae; genus Treponema_D. The sequence continues at coordinate 38,927 of JAGCUI010000024.1, forward strand.
AATAATTTTATAGTTTATTTAGTCTTAGTTTCCTTGCTTTTCTTATTTTAAATTATTATATTAGAACCAGTTTAAATAGTTTTTTATAGGAGTTTTTATATGGCAGATTGTTCACACGATTGTTCTTCATGCAATCAGGATTGTAAGGATAGAGATTTTCACGTTAGTTTAAGAAAAGGAAGCAGCGTAAAAAAGGTAATCGGTATTTTGAGCGGAAAGGGAGGGGTTGGTAAATCTCTTGTTACCAGTATGCTTGCCAGTAAAGTAAATAAAGACGGCTTTAGAACAGCAATTTTGGATGCTGATATTACAGGTCCTTCTATTCCGGAAAGCTTTGGAGTTGATGAAGAAAGGGCAACTGCACTCGAAAACGAAGATGCTCTTAATCCTGTTGTAACTGATTCAGGCATCCAGCTTATGTCTATGAATTTTCTTTTGCAGAATTCTACAGATCCTGTTATCTGGAGAGGCCCTGTTATTGCGGGGGCTGTTAAGCAGTTCTGGACAGACGTTGTATGGAAAGATGTAGACTTTATGTTTGTTGATATGCCTCCAGGAACAGGCGATGTACCTTTAACTGTATTCCAGAGCCTTCCTGTAGACGGAATTATTATTGTTTCTTCTCCACAGCAGCTTGTTCGTGTAATTGTAGAAAAGGCTGTAAACATGGCAAATATGATGAATATTCCAATCCTTGGTCTTGTAGAAAACATGAGCTACGTTAAATGCCCGGACTGCGGAAAAGAAATTACAGTATTCGGAAAAAGCAACATAGACCGCATTGCCAAAGATTTTAATCTTCCGGTCCTTGCCCGTATCCCTATGGAAGAAAAAACAAGCCAGGCCGTAGACGCAGGTGATGTAGAAAGTCTTGATTGTGATTATCTGAACAAGGCTGCAGAGAAGATAGAATCTCTTCTTAAATAGACAATAAAATGTGCCACGCGGATAAATTACTAACGTAATTTCGGTGTAATTTCGGGAGAAAAAGGTTTGACTTATGTGGCTGTTCGGGGTACAATAGAAGAATAATATAACCCTTAAGGAGGCCACTAAAAAATGGCAAAGGTAGAACTTAAAGGTATTGGTAAAGTTTACGACGGCGGTGTTCGTGCTGTAAACAATGCTAATATCACTATTGAAGACAAGGAATTCTGCGTATTCGTAGGTCCTTCAGGATGTGGTAAATCAACAACATTACGTATGATTGCTGGTTTGGAAGACATTACAGACGGTAAATTGTTCATCGATGGTATCGAAATGAACGACGTTCCACCAAAGGATCGTGATATCGCCATGGTATTCCAGAACTATGCTCTTTATCCACATATGACTGTATATGATAACATGGCATTCGGTCTTAAAATCCGCAAGATGGACAAGACAGAAATCGACCGCCGTGTTCGCGATGCTGCTAAACAGCTCGACCTTACACAGTACCTCGACAGAAAGCCAAAGGCTCTTTCTGGTGGACAGAGACAGCGTGTTGCTGTAGGACGTGCTATCGTTCGTAATCCAAAAGTATTCTTGTTCGATGAACCACTCTCTAACTTGGATGCTAAACTCCGTGTAACAATGCGTTCTGAATTGGCTGCTCTTCACAACAGACTTCAGGCTACAATGATTTACGTAACACACGACCAGATCGAAGCTATGACTTTGGGTACAAAGATCGTTGTAATGAAAGACGGTGTTATCCAGCAGATTGGTGCTCCACTTTACCTCTACAACAACCCAATCAACAAGTTCGTTGCAGGCTTCATTGGTACACCTCCAATGAACTTCCTCACTGTAAAGGTTCTTGAGAAGAACGGAAAAATCGTTTGTGATGAAGGTTCTTTCGAAATCAACCCTACAGACGAGCAGGCTAAGAGCTTGAAAGACTATGTTGGTAAGGAAGTTTCATTCGGTATTCGTCCTGAAGACCTCACATACGTTGACAAGCCAGCTGCAAAAGATGATATGCAGATGAAGATTACTAACAAGGAACCACTTGGTGCTGAAACACACTTGTACCTCGTTTCTA
>JAGCUI010000025.1 GCA_017962965.1 Treponema sp.
GGAAAAAGCATACCAGGGAATTACAAGCGTTAAGTTTGAAAATTCCTTCTACAGAAAAGACATTGGTCTTCCAGGTGCTGCAGAAAGCGGAAAACTTTAATTAAATAAATATGAGTATAAAAAAAGCGTAAAAGTTCAACTTTTACGCTTTTTTTGTTTATTCAATCCATATTCCGTATGAACCCGGGCCATCTTTTTCATAATCTGTATCATAAAAGCCCACAGCACATTTTTTACTGGACACTGTACAGCAAATCTTCGTAGCTAGGGAAGGGTTTGTATTCTTCGCCAAGGAGAGGTTCGATTTTGTCGGCAATGGCTCTTACGTCCTGCATGGCTGGTAAAACTGATTTGGCGTAGGCATGAGCTTTTTCCATAAGGGTTGGAATCTGATTTGCTTCTTCGTGTTTTTTGTTCAGGAAATCGGCAGTATTCGAAAGTTCATTAATGAGGAAATTGAGTTCCTTTAATAAACTTACGCCTGCTTCACAAAGGCTGAATACTCGCTGCATTTTAAATTCTGTGTCTGCAAGAACATTCATGTATTTAAAGGCTGCAGGGATAATATCCTTGTGAACCATTTCGAGCATTGTGTTTACTTCGATGTTTAAAACCTGGCAGTATTTTTCAAGCTTGATGTCGCTGTGGCTCTTCATTTCGTCGCGGGTGTAAATACCAAGACCTTCGAACAGTTCGATGTTTTTCTGATCCATGTAGTGTTCGATTGCTTTTGGAGTAGTTCTGTAATTTTTAAGTCCGCGCTTTTCAGCTTCTTCTATCCATTCCTGGCCGTAGCCGTTTCCGTTAAAGAGAATGCGCCAGTGCTCTGTAATTTCACGCTTGATTAATTGTTCAAGATCATTATTAAAGTCAGTTGATTTTTCAAGCTCATCTGCAAATTTTTTGAGTGTATCTGCGAGAATTGCATTTAATATTGTGTTTGGTCCGCTGATTGAAAGTGCGCTTCCTACAGAACGGAATTCAAAACGGTTTCCTGTAAATGCAAATGGTGAGGTTCTGTTTCTGTCTGTTGAATCCTTTGGAATAGGTGGAAGTACATCTGCTCCAATAGTCATCTTTCCTTTTTTAGCAGCGTCGTAGTTTGTACCGTTTTTAATGGCCTGGAGAATTCCTTCAAGCTCATCTCCAACATAAATGGACATGATTGCAGGTGGCGCTTCGTTTGCTCCAAGACGGTGGTCGTTTCCTGCCGATGCAACAGAGTAACGCAGTAAATCCTGATTATCATCAACTGCTTTGATTACAGCAGTTAAAAAGAGAAGGAACTGTGCATTGTCGCGTGGAGTTTTTCCCGGAGAGAATAAATTTTCACCGCTGTCTGTAGCAACGGACCAGTTGTTGTGTTTACCGCTTCCGTTTACGCCTTCAAAAGGTTTTTCGTGCAGGAGACAGATTAATCCGTGGTTGCGTGCAACCTTTTTCATTATTTCCATTGTAAGCTGGTTCTGGTCTGCAGCGAGGTTTGAGGTTGTAAAAATTGGAGCCATTTCGTGCTGGGCCGGAGCTGCTTCGTTGTGTTCTGTTTTGGCATAAATACCAAGCTTCCATAGTTCGTTGTTCAGCTCTTCCATGTATTTAATAACACGAGGCTTGATTGCAGCAAAATACTGGTCGTCCATTTCCTGCCCCTTTACCGGTTTTGAGCCGAATAAAGTTCTGCCGCACATTTTAAGGTCTTTTCTCTGTTTGTAGAGTTTTTCATCAACTAAAAAATATTCCTGTTCCGGGCCCATTGTTGTAGTAACGTGCTTTGCCTGATTTCCAAAAAGTTTGAGGATGCGCAAAGACTGTTCATTCAAGGCTTCCATTGAGCGCAGGAGGGGAGTTTTTTTATCAAGAGCTTCTCCGGTGTATGAGCAGAAGGCTGTAGGAATACAGAGAGTGTGGTCTTTTACAAAAGGATAAGAAGTTGGATCCCATACAGTGTATCCGCGTGCTTCAAAGGTAGAACGTTTTCCGCCGCTTGGGAAAGAAGAAGCATCAGGTTCACCCTTAATAAGCTCCTTTCCGCTGAACGACATAATCACCTTGCCTTCTTCTGCCGGAGTAATAAAAGAATCATGTTTTTCGGCTGTAATACCTGAAAGTGGCTGGAACCAGTGAGAGTAGTGAGTTGCCCCTTTAGAAATAGCCCAGTCTTTCATGGCTGTAGCAATCTGGTTTGCATCTTCCAGATTAAGCGGAGCCCCAGTTTCCATAGTCAATTTAAGAGATTTAAAAATCTTAGCCGGAAGCATCTGTTTCATAACAGACTGATTAAACACAAGGCTTCCAAAAAGTTCAGGTATATTTGTCATACAAATATTATAGTGAAATAAAATCGGGTGGGCAATAAAGAAAAAGTTTAAGAAGTTTAATTACATCTTTCCCTTAATCGTAATCCTAAATGCCTGGTTAAAGAGGTTTTGAGGCGAAAGGCCGTAGATTGGGTCGATGCCGGTTACTAAGTCGAGGGTGAGGCTTGGGTTTATGATTAATGAAAGGCCCAGGTATAGATTTGTGTAAAAAGAATCTGTTTGCATGCTCTGGCTTTCTGTGAAGGTGATTGTAGGGAGAGTGATTTTTAAGCCTGTGTTCAAAATCAATTTATCTGGATTTAGCACAAAGGAAAGGCCGTTTGAAAGAGCAAAATCTATGATTATTTGTCTTGGGATGTTGTCTCCAAGCGTGAGGGTGCATGGAATTGTGCCTGTAAAGCCGTAGGTGATTTTTGGGGAAAGGCTGTAGTTGTATTTATAGCTTGTGGTGAGTTTATTCTGGCTGTAGTTTGTTTCTGTTATTTTTTTACCAACGGTTTGAGTCCTTAATGAAAACTTTCCTTCATATTCAATTGCCATGCTTGATTTTGATTTTTTGTCTTCCTTGAGGTTATATAAAAGAACAAGGTTTGGAGCAAAGATTGAATAATTGATTTTAGTGTTTGTGATGGTTCCTGCGATGTTTGAATAGCCAAAGCTTAATGATGTACTGAACTTTTTATTTATTACATAGCCAAAATCAACCTTACCAGCAAATTCCTTGTAATTTGAACAGATGTTTCCGTCTAAGTACCAAACAGAGTTTACGTGCTCTGTAAAATCTGCTGCCACGGCAAATTTGTCCCATCCGTAAAAAAAAGAAAAATTATTGAGAGAAGCGTTATCCCAGAGGCTTCCTTCCCAGCCAAGTGCAACTGTATTTTTCTTTTTTGTGTAGAAGGCTACTGTAAGGTTTCCCGAGCCCGAAGAATTGATGTTTGAAAAATAATACAACGAACTAAACTTAAGGTTTTTCCAATCGAGAACATTCATAAGAGAATAAGCCTCGTCCAAAATGGTAAAGGCTGTAGCCTCGTATGAAGCGGAATTGACTGCAGCAAGATTAAAGCATACTGCCAGAGATAAAATAGTTGATGTAACGAATGTTCTAAAACTCTTTTTCATTTCCTGTTCCCGATGGGATTTACCTTAAGTTTAATTAAAACTGATAACTCCCGTACTCCCTTTAACCGATGTCTGTTGTATACCTGACGGCATAGAATTATTTTTTGATGTAAATGTATATTTTCCTGTGCTGCCCGAAATGCTATTTACAAAGACACTTGCCTTACTGTTTGTAAAATTATTGCCTGTGCATGTAACATGGCTTTTTGTTTCATCAGCATTCTTAATTGTAAAAATTGAATCATTTGAGCCTGTGTTGCTTCTGGTATCTTTGACTGTATTGTTAGAGAATACAAAGTTTGTAATGCGATCGTGTGTAACCGTAACACCACCATCTAAAGCTACCTGTCTGTTTTTTAATAATACAATACATTTTCCTACGGCTTTCTTTGTTCGTTCAAACGTATTCTGATGAACTACAATATTATCCATACAGATTTTTTGTAAATCACCTGCACCTAAAGAAAAGAAAATTGATATTTCCGAAGGATTTTGATAAGGTGCATAGTCATTATAAAAATATAAATCGCAGAAGCCGGGATTTTTAAATGTACAGTCTGTGATATTAGTAATGATATCAGCTTCAAGTAATTGTAAATTTATAAAGTTATTTTCAAGAAGATTGTTTGCAAAGTTTACCATGCCGCATCCTTCAAGGATAACACCGCATCCTGATTGTCTGAGGTAGTCTAAATTACTGTCTGAAAAAGTTGAATCTGTCACAGTCGGAGATGTGAGGTTTGACATACAGTTTGTAAATTTGCAGCCAAAGATATCAAAATCAGAAGCATAGATTACATAAAGTCCTGTTGCGCAGGAATCAAAAGTTGTGTTCTGAATTTTTTCAATAAAACCAGAAACTGCTCTTAATCCCTGAGTAAATCCTTCGATTCTGCAGTTATAAACGGCTGCAATTGAACCTGAGGACCATTCAAGAGTTTTTAATCCGAATGAATAAGGTGCAGCAGGAACACTTGTTGCATTTTTAAATCTTTCAACATTTCCTGTAAGGCGGATTCCGTAAAGATTTATACTTGATCTTACTTCTATAAGAGAAAATTCTCCGTTTGTATAAAAACCGTTAGAAGGAACGTAAGAGTCTTCTGAGTATGTTTTTTTACAAAGAGATTCATTCCAGTCAGGGCTTCGTAAGTTTACAGATTTTGTTACAGAAATTTTTGAACTTACAGGATAGTAACCGTCTACAATCAAAGTGTCTCCCATGCAGTTTAAAACCTGTGTAATAATTGAATTATTTTTTTTATTTGTTTTTTCTTCATTTAAATCTGTAGTTGCACCAAACCATGAAAGATTCACAGTTTTATTTAGCAGTGTTCCCGCAAAGTTAACATTCTTAAATTTTATATTTCCTTCAAGATAAGTTTTATTAAATGTAACCGTTCCGTTTATGATTTTTCCATCGTCCCCAAAAACAAGAATTGAATCTTTCGGGATTGTGACAGAAGCATTTTTCAAATCAAATTCGTTGTTAATCATGTAAATCATTCTTTCTTTTGTAACATTTGTTCTAAAATCATCTGTTGGAAGTAAGCTTTTATATCCAAGGCAATTTTCTGTTGGAGCCTTATCCAGATATTCAGTTGAACTTTCCTGAGCTGCCTGCACCTGACACGAAAGAACAAATGCAAGAAAGAAAAAAGGAAGTGTTTTCTGTAAAAAATAATATATCTTTTTCATTTTTATAATCTCCATTTTTAATTTATTCAGTAAGTTTTAATACAGAAGTAAGGCCGGTTGTTTGTGTGATGGTTAAAGCATCAAAATCATTATCTTTTGCTGTAATATTAAATGCTCCTGAACTTCCGCTTACAACGTTATAGATAGACTCAGCCTCTGTGTTATAAAAGGAATTTCCTTTCACGGTATAATTTGTTCCGCTTGTAGAAGTGTTATAAATATCAAAAATAGCTTTTTCATAAACAACATCAATTGTTTTAGCAACTTCCATGTCGTCGGAAATAATGTTGTTTGTGATTTCTATTTTTGCACCTCTGTTTCCAATATCATAGATATAAAAAATTCCAAAGCCAGGACGACTTGTTTCTTCCTGTACATCACATCTTGCGCCTCGTGCAAATGTACATGAATTAATCTTAACATTTGAAAAAGCAGGATTTGATGAAGAATAAGAGCCTGTGCCCTGGTTGTTTATCATAATCTGTGCAAGAGTTCCTGTATCAAAAATTGCATTATGAATATTTATGTTTTTATTTGCGTTATCCAGAATTGCATGAATAAAATTGAATTCAAAACGGCAGTTGATGATTTCGACATTAGTACAGTTGTTAAGATAAAGTCCGCCACCAAGCTTTACTACGTCAGCTGCAGCTGTTTCTGTTGTAGGGCTTGTTTGATTTGGTTTTGGATCATTTAATGATTTTTCGTAAAAGTGGAAATTCAAAAGATTTGTATTTAAACGGCAGCCGCGTAATTCAAAATTAGAGCTGTCCTTTGCCCAGAATCCGAATCTGTTTGAGCTCATATAAGAGTTTTTAATCAAACCGATTGAGCCTTCTATACAGCGAATACCGTAAGTAAAACCTACAAAGCTTGAATCATGGATTTCTGTAATCTTTCCGCCTTTTTTTACATCAATTCCGCAAAGACAGAGAGGAGAAGAAATTGTATTTCCGTTCGGATAGAATTTTTCATAAAGATTTCCGCTGATATAAAGGCTTACATTTCCAACAACCGAAAGCCCCTGAACAGAAATATCTCCGCCTGCTTCAACAACAAACGCTGAATTGTTCATCACAGTAAAAAATCCGTATTCCATATTCTGGATAACTCTGTTTGCATAAATGCCTTCACTTTTATCATAGCCTTTTATGCTGATTTTTTTAGAAACCTTTAAAGCCTTTCTGATGCAGTAGATTCCGTTTATATTTAAAACAGCCCCCGATTTACAACAGTTAATAAGCTGCTGGATTTTGTCTGCATCGTGACTTTTGAAAGTACTTGAACCGTATGAATGAGTTTTTCCGTCTTCAACATAAAACCATCCAAGCTCTACTTCTGAGTTTGCAAGGCTTCCTGTATAAGAACAATTATAAAATACCGGCATGATTTCTCCGCCAATACTTGTGATTGTAGTCTGATTAAAACTGATTGTTCCGTTTTTAATAGTTCCTCCAAAAAACTTTAAAACACAATTTGAAGGAATAGAAACCTGGGCATTTTTTAAATCAAACCCGTCTCTGATTACATAAGTCTTTCCCGAATCCTTTACCTGGCTTTCAAAGCTCTTGGAAGAATCCAGCACAACCTCTCCCGCAGCGGGCACATAATAATCTTTAATCTCAATTTTTGTTTCCGCATTTGCCTTACAAGATAAAAGACATGCAAGAAACATCGCCGTCAAAAAAACATTCTTTTTCATAAATTAAATCCTTTTTTATTTACACACAATTACACCTGAATTGTTGTTGTTTATTTTTCCCTCTGAACATCCAGCCGGATATTTATTTGCGCTGTTTATAAAAGTAAACTGTCCGTAGCTTCCGTCCATAAGTCTTGCAAAATAATTTGCCTTGGTTCCCGAATAATTATTGTTGTTGCAGGTAATCTTGCTTCTGGTTTCCTTTTTATTCCACACAACATACAAAGCTTCATCCTCAGGCACAACAGTACGAGAATCATTAAAGGTATTATTTGCAATAATCAGATTTGTAATACGGTCTGCTTCAATCGAGCCGTGGTTATAAAGCGCATGAAATCCATTTGCAAACATAATAAAGTTTTTACCGTACGCATTACGGCTTCTTGAAAATGAATTTTCAGTAATTACAACATTATCAATACAGATCTGATGCATTTCTTCGTAGCCGGTTGTAAAGTAAAACGGCCCGCGCACGATTGTATAGTCGTTATAAACATAAATGTCGTTAAACACCGGGTTTCTAAAGGTATTGTTCGAAATGTTGATGATGATTGCAACTTCGTTTATCAAAAGATTAATAAAGTTGTTTTCAAAAAGATTGTTGGCACAGTTTACCATTCCGCAGCCTTCGATTACAAAGCCGGTTCCAATCTGTCTTAAGCTCGAAACATCCGGCATGGAAGTAAGCTTGTAGTTTGGCATACAGTTTGTAAATTTACAGCTGAACACTTCAAAGTCCGAGGTAGAAACAGTATAAAAACCAACCTCGCATGCATTAAAAGTTGTATTCTGTATTTTTTCTACAAAGCCGCCCAATGCTCTAATCCCTTGAGTAAAGCCTTCGAACTTACAGTTATAAACTGCAGCCAGAGAACCGCCCCATGGAAGAAAAACTCCGCAGGTAAGCTTTGAATCATCTGTTTCGTATGTGGTTGCCTGTAAAAATTTTTCCGGATTACCCTTAAGATAAATGCCGAACATATTCATGCTTCCAATAACATTGTACTGATTTTCTCCCACCTGATACTGATAAAATCTGAAAATTGAATTTTTGCCTTCTGTTGAATAAAAACCGTTTGTGGGCTCATACATGTTTTCGTATGTGTTGATACAAAGGCTTTCGTTCCAGTCCGGGCTTCGTAAATTAATTGATTTTTTAATGTCGATGAACGAGCTTACAGGATAAAAGCCGTCTACGATTAATGTGTCGCCCATGCACTCAAAAACTTCCGAGATTATTGCCGCATTCTTTTTTGTTGCATTTATTTCATCCTGCTTTGTTCTATTTGGTCCGAACCACGAAAGATTTACGGTTTTATTCAAAAGAGTTCCCGAATAGCTCATTTTTTCAAAACTAACACTGCCGTCCAAAAACGTTTTATCAAAAGTGATTGTACCGTTTTTAATCTTTCCGTTTTTTGTAAATCTTAAGATTGAATTAGCTCCAACAGAAACACTTGCGCCACCTAAATCAAAGGTAGAATCAATGATATAAATATAATTTGCAGGATTAACCTGAGAGCTAAAGGATGCATTTGTTTTTACATAGCGGTAACCCATGGAAGAAGCATCGGGGGCCTTGTCTGTATAAACAGCACCTTCATTTTCCGTAACTCCCACTCTGCAAGAAATGCTTAAAAGAATCAAAAATGTAAAGAAAAACTTTATAAAATACTTTTTCATCTTATCTCTCCATATAGTGCAGCATGGAAGAAGTAGCCGACAAAAGGATTTTATCTCCATAATCGTTACCCCTGCTGTTTATAACAAAGCCGCCTGTGCTTCCCGGTACAGCATTAAAGATTTTAGTAGCCGCTGCACTGTAAAAAGAATTGCCTTCAAGATTTAAAACACAGCCTTTTTTCTGCGAAAGGTTGTAAATGTCAAAAACAACATCCTCGTATTTAACACGGTTCAAAAGTCTTTTATCTACTTCCATCCTGTCTGAAACTATGATGTTTTTAAAATTCAAAATTGAACCGCGGTTATTCTGCTCGGAAATATAAAAAATACCAAAACCCGGAACGCTTTCTGCATCTTGAACATCGCATCTGGCTCCGCGTGCCAAGGTACATGAGCTTAAAGTAAAATTATCGATTGTGCATGGGCTTGAGGCGTCCGGTGTTTCTCCAACGTTTACAACCGCTACATGACACAAGGTTGCACAGTCCATAATGCAGTTGTGAATGTAAACATCCTTTGCCCCGCTGTCTATAATTGCCTGAATGTAATTAAATTCAAAACGGCTGTCTAAGATTTTTGCATTTTTACAGTTGGAAAGATAAAGTCCTCCTCCCATACGTGCAATCTGATCTGCATCTGTTTCGTGCAAAGGCTCCCAGTTTGATTGAGGCCCGCTGTAATACAGATTCTTTTCAAAAAAATGGAAGTTCAGTTCATTCGAATTAAAACGACAGCCTCTGCATTCAAAATCATTTGTGTCTTTTGCCCAGAATCCAAAACGATTTAAGCTGAAGTATGAATTTCTAATATAACCGATTGAGCCACCGTCGCTTCGAATGCCGTAAGTAAATGCTACAAAGCTTGAATCGTGAACTTCATTGATTCTTCCGCCTTTTTTTACATCTATTCCGCAAAGGGCATAAGGAGCAGGAAGAAGGTTACCGTTTCCATAACATTTTTCCCAAAGCTGGTTACCCATATAAAGGCTTGTATATCCTACAAGTGAAAGTCCCTGAACAGAAAGCTCTCCACCGGCTTCAACAATAAAAAGTGATTTGATTCCACCGCAGTTATGAAAGCCGTATTCCATGTTTTCAACAATTCTGTCTGCATAGATTCCTTCGCTTCTGTCAAAACCCTTAAGATAAATTTTATTTCTGATTGTAACAGGATTTTTTATTCCGTAGATTTTATCAACATTAATCTGAGTGCCGTTTTTACAGCAGTTGATGATTTGCTGAAGCTTAGTGTAATCGTGGGTATTTATTGTAAGGGTTCTCCAGGTATAAGTTCCCCCGTCTTCAAAGTGAAACCATCCAAGTTCAACAACATCGTTATTGAGTTTACCTTTGTAACTGCAGTTTGAAAAATTTCCGTACCCTGAGATTTTTGTATTATTAAAACTAACAGTACCGTTTGTTACACATCCGCCTGCAAACTTTAAAATTGAATTGGCACCGATTGTAACTTCAGCCCCGCCTAAATCAAAGGTATCGCGGATAACATAAACCTGATTCGATTCCCCAGTCTGGCTCGCAAACGTTTTAGAAGCAGATAAAATAATTTCATTTCCATTATTACCATCTGTTTCAAGGAGATTATCGCAGGATACTAAGCAGAAAAGAAACAGATTTATCAGGAAAAATAACTTTTTCATAATAATCCCTGTTTTTTTAATGTGATAAACGATGTTAGATGATTAAAATTCTTATTTCTATACAGAAAATCTCTTATAAAACCCGAGGTTAAACCTTTAACTTTGAGTTAATTTATAAAATTTTGTTATATTTGGCGTGGAAAAATGCTGATTTTAACTTATTTTCTTGAACCAAAAAGATATACAATTTTTTCTATAAGCTTTTGCGGTGTGAGATTAAAGGCTTCTGTTCCAAATTCACAGGCTGCAAGGGCGTGGCATTCACAGGCGGTTATAGCTGCATCCAATGCACTGTATCCTTGAGAGAGTAATGAACCGGCTATTCCGCAAAGTACGTCTCCGCTTCCACCTTTAGCAAGGCTCTGGCATCCGTCTGTTACTATATAAATCTTTTGTTTATAGGCAATAAATGTGTTTGCGCTTTTCATAACAAGGGCTGCATTCGGTAAAAGACGGTTAATTTCTTTTCCAACTCTTATTTTAATTTCCGGGAGAGATGAAAAGTTTTCTACAGTGATGTCTTCAAGTGTAAAATCTACATCCGGATGCATTTGTTTTATGAGTGTACAAAAGCGGCTTAATTCATAAAGGTGAGGTGTAAGAACAATCTGGCTTCCTTCCTGGTTTGAATAAAGCTCGATTTCCTGAACAAAGCCCAGAGTATCAAAAACACCGGCATCAAAAACGCCCGCATGTCTTTTATCCTTGTTGTTAAAATAATCTATGATAATCTGATCATCTGTAAGGTTCTGGCAAATAACCCCCGGTCCTAAAATTACACAGGTTGTTTTTTTAGGAAGGGATTTTGCAAGCATAATTTGTGGAGAAATCTTAAATCTATGAATATCGTGTTCAACCCTGTTATCTAAAATAGAAGTAAGTCCGCTTCCAAAACACATTGCTGCTTCTGCCGCTAAAATACATGCGCCGCCCTTATCGCCCGGGAAAACAACAGTGTGACCAAACTTTCCTTTATGAACATTCGGCGCTTTTCTGTAAGGAAGGATGATATCATCTTCTTCTATTCTATAAATGCCGCTGTCGTTATTCTGGAAAAATGCAGCTTCAGGAATACCGATTTCTTCTATAATAATGTCACCGCAGATTGCTTTTGCTTCGTCGGAATAAAAACAAAGCTTATCGCTTCCCATAGAGATTGTAACATCGGCACTAAAAGCCCCCGCACTTACAGTTCCATCAGCACGTAAACCCGAAGGAACATCGCATGCAAGCTTAAAGTATTCTGTTTTGTTTACAAGCTCTAAAACTTCCTTTACTTTGGGGGCAAGTTCATCCCTAAAGCCTGTTCCGTAAATACAGTCTGCAATCAATAATTCATCTTTGTTTTTTATTTTTAAAAGGTCCAAAAGCTCAGCATCACCGATAAAGCTTATGTCATAAAAATCCTTAAGCTTTGTACACATCTGGTACTGGGCAAGAGCTTCTTTTGTGGAAGGTTTTTCAAAAGAGTAGATAAAAACGGGAGCAGTGATTTTTTCTAAAAGCAGGCGGACAAATGCATATCCGTCGGCACCGTTATTTCCCTTTCCTGCAAGAACAAGGATTTTTGGGATGCGGGTAAAATTATTAAAGACAAAGTCTGCCATTTTCTGTGCTGCGTGTTCCATCATTATAAAATCAGGAATACCAAGCTTTTCCTTTGCTTCTTTTTCAATTTGCCCCGGATTAGAAAAAACTTTTATCATCATGCTCCCCTTAAAACTTTATATTCGATTAAAGAAAAATCAATCCTAAAATTCCAGCTGGAATCAAATATGCACTAAACCATGCAAGCTTACCCTTACGAATAATTTTCATAAGAAGCTTGAGTGAGATAAAGCCTGTAATAAATGCTGCAATACATCCTGCAAGAACCTGTGGCATTCCGATTGTCGAGCTAACTTCGCCCAAATCCTTTAAATCAAGAACAAAGGCTCCAAGAATTGCCGGAATGGAAATGATGAATGAATAGTCCCCTGCAGCTTTTCTGTCGAGCTTAGAAAATAAGGCACCCGAAATTGTTGAACCGCTTCTGCTTATACCAGGAAGAGTTCCAAGACCCTGCATTAAACCGATTACAATACTCTGCTTAAGGCTTACACCCTCCTGAACAGGGTTTTCGATTTTAGCTGCGTTCTTTTTTTCTATAATACCAGAGATTATTAAAAGGGCAGCAGTAACTAAAAATCCTGCACAAACAAATTTAACGGAAAGGTCTGGAATAAGCTTTGAAGTAACAATTCCGATTACGCCTGTTATAATAGTAGAAACTATGATTGCAATGATTGTTCTGCGGCCGGCTTTTTCTGTTCCGGTTAAAATTTCGTTATTAACTGATTCATTTGTTTCAGGTCTTGGTCTTTTTGTAATCCATCTTCCAAAGCATTTTAAAAGTTCCCAGATTTTTTTCCAGAAAACGATACAAACTGCAAGAAGGGTTGCAAGATGCAAAAAGATGTCGAATAAAAGTGGTACTTCTTCGAGACCGAATAAATTCTGGGCAATAGCAAGGTGCCCTGATGATGAAATCGGAAGAAATTCTGCAATTCCCTGAATGATTCCAAGATAAATACTGTGTAAAGTAGACATTTTGTTTCCTCTCTTTTGTTATTCTATTGTTTTGTTTTTAGGCTTTCAATGGATTTTGATTTAAATTTATTCAAAAATGATTTTTAAAGGCTTTTGAAGGCCAAACTGTTCTGCGTTTTTTATCATCCTCTGCCATGTGATGTCGGCAATTGTTCCAAGAGGATTTTTTTCAAGAGGTTCTTCGGCTTTCTGAACAAGGATGCATTTTCTTTTTCCGCCGTCTTTTTTATTCAATTCCAAAACTGCTTCGTAAGTTGTGCCGCTTCCTGCAAAAAAGTCCAGAATCAGTGCGTCTTTTTTCATCCGTGTGATTTCTATTAAATGGCTTATTAAGTTTACAGGCTTTGGATTATCAAAAATATCTTTAATTCCCAAAAGCTTTTCTACGTGTTCCTTTGCATGTCTTGTTGATTCCACGCAGTCTATGATATTTTTTGGGATGATTTCTTTGTTTTCGTCATTAAAAACCTTTACGCGGGGAACCTTGTTGTAGTCCGGGGCTTTTCCAAAATAAATGCGGTTTTCTTTTAAAAGTTTATCCATCTCTTCTTTTGAGCAGAGCCACTGTCTTGTCCATTTTATGCCCGAAGGCGAGGTGATTGTAAAATAGTTTTTGTGATTAGGACTGCTTCGTTTTTCAGAAAAAGAGATGCTTCCGTTGAACCAGTTTCCGCGCGGATCATTGTCCGGGTTTCTTTTTGCCCAGTCTGTTTTTTCTGTTTCCACAAAGGGCTTTAAAAGTGATTTATTTTTTGCATAGCAAAGGGTATGCTGCTGGAGAGTTCTGGACCATGTGTCTTTTTTCCCCTTACCGTGAAGCCACATAAAATCGTTTACAAAATTTTCTTCCCCAAAGATTGAATCGCACAAAAGCTTTAAAACATAAAGCTCGCTCTGGTCTATCGCAATAAAAATACATCCGTCGTCACACAAAAGCTCGCGGGCAGGCATAAGGCGTCTTTTCATAAAGCTGAGCCACGAAGAATGTGTGTCCTGATTTTTCCCTGTCGAAAATCTGTCTTTATAAGTAAAAGCGTTTCCAGTGTTGTAAGGCGGGTCTATATAAATTAAGTTGATTTTTCCCTTAAGTGATTTTAAAAGCTTTTGAAGAACCGGATAATTGTCCCCCTGAATTAAAACAGATTCATTTTCAAAGCCCCACACTGATTCATCCAGAGGTTTCTGCACCCCGTCCTTCTGCATCAAAAGAGAATGTTTATCTGTTTCCTCCAGATTGTCCCAAACCTCCGGGAAATCCGTCCAGTTCAAATTGAGCATATGAGTTACATTATAACAGATTTTCTGAGAATAGCCGAGCGTCGGACTTGAACCTTCCCCCTCCAGTCGCAGACGTCGTGTCTGCTCCTTCCGGGCGCCTCCGTTCACTTCCGCTCGCATCCATGCTCGCTCATCCTCCCTATTCGGTCGGCGTTCACTCCGTTAGTTGGTTCAGTCCGAGACATTTATGCATTCTATTTTAAATAAGAGCCGATTGTCGGACTTGAACCAACTACCTGCACGTTACGAGGGTGCTGCTCTACCAGGTGAGCTAAATCGGCATGTATTGAGAAAAAAATTGGGGTGCTATGGGGTTAGCGGTTGTTTAGGGTCTGAACTCTTGTGTCGTACATACGTTTGATGTCGAGGATGTTTGTTACGATGATGTAGCCGTCGTAAACTTCAATCTTTCGTTTTTCTACGAGCTTATTGATTTCATCCTTTGTAACTTCGAGCGAAAGACCTGCCCAGTGTGCAATGTCAGACATAGAAACATAGAATTTTCTTGCCTTTTCTACCGGGTTAGATGGTGGATTCATTTCATCGAGCATGAGGAATACATCTGCAACTCTTGCCTGTAAATCTTTGATGCACAAAATTCTGAATCTGCGTTTCTGGTCGTAAATACGCTTGCAGAAGAGCTTTAAAAGAACGAGTGCAATCTGAGGGTTTCCTGTAATCAAAAGTTCAAAGTTTTCCTTGTTGAATTCAAGACATTTTACGTGTCCGATTGCCATACATGTTGCAGAACGAGGAGAGTTATCGAGGATGGCCATTTCCCCAAAGAATTCACCAGGCTTTAATATATCAAGGTTTTTAGAATTTCCGTTTACACATTTTACAAGCTGAACTTTTCCGCTCTGAATAAGATAGAATGAATCACCAGGTTCATATTCAGAAATGATTACTTCACCAGGTTCATACTGTTTTGCAAAGCGTTCAAAAGCCGGAAGAGAGAAAATCTTTAAAGAAGCTTCATCGGCATCAGAGGTTTCAGGAGCTTCCTTTCCTCTTGCATGAGCCGAAGCTCTTTCTGCACGCATCTTAGCATCAGCATAAAGCTTTGCAACTTCTTCCTTATTGCTTGCATTTGGATATCTTTTTAAGTATTTGAGATAAACATCACATGCCGAGCGGTATCTTTCATCATCAGTGAAGCTCTTTGCTACAACAAGCATGCCTGTCTGATTATCTTCTGTTATATTATTGAGAATTGATTCTGTTTTTCTGTGGATTTGACGAAGCTGATTGGAGAAAACTCTGAGCATCTTCATGATAAGAGCCTTGTTTTTGCCAATAAGACCTTCAAACTCCTGTACCGACAATGCAACTGCAACTGTTGGAACCAGAGCTGTAGCGGTTTCTTCACGAGCAAAATGTCCGAATGCTGATTTTACACCAAAAAATTCACCACTTTTTACCTGTTCTGCTACCGGCTGTTCAGATTCGATATCTGTGCTTGTAAGAAGAACAGAACCGGTCTGCATGATAAAAATACGTTCATCATGATCGCCTTCGAAGTAAATAATTGAACCTTTTGTGTATTGCATCGCTTTTGGCATAGAATTTTTTTCTCCTACTTTTCTTGTCTAATGCAAATCTAATAGATTATATCATAAGTATTAAAAATATGCTATTCTAAAGTATGATTGATTTACACGTTCATACTACAGCCTCGGACGGTCAGTATTCACCTTCAGAAATTATCACAAAAGCTCATGAAAAAAAGCTTAAGGCAATTGCAATAACAGATCATGACACTGTTTCCGGCCTCGAAGAAGGAATTAAGCAGGCAAAAAAGCTTGGAGTTACATTTGTGCCCGGAGTTGAATTGAATATCAACAATTCTTCCGGAGAATTTCATCTTCTTGGATTAGGCCTAAAACAAATTTCGGCAAGTTTTAACGAAATTTTGAGTAATCTGGTGAAAAATCGTGAAGCAAGAAACGAACAGATTATACAGAAAATGCAGGAAGAAGGCATTTCAATCACTTATGATGAAATTAAGGCTGATTTCCCCGATACAGTTATAGGTCGCCCTCATTTTGCGTATGAGCTTGTTAAAAAAGGTGTTGTAAAAACAAGACAACAGGCCTTTGATATTTACCTTGCCCGCGGAAGAAAATGGTATGTAGAAAGGGTAGGCTCCAATCTTGATGAAGCAATCTTAGCCATTAAAGAATCCGGGGGTGTTCCTGTTGTTGCTCATCCAATGTCACTTTATCTTTCCTGGGGAAAACTTCCCGATGTTTTACAAAATTATTATGAACGCGGTGTTGTCGGAATAGAAGCCTTTCATCCCGGAGCCCGTGTTTCAGAGTGTCTGAGGCTTGAAGAGCTTGCTCATAAAATCGGTTTTATTGTTACCGGCGGCAGCGATTTCCACGGCGAAAAAATCCGTTCCGACCGAAGAATTGCCCATACCTGTGGCGGCCGCCGCTTAGAAGATTCCATCTGGGACAACATAAAAGATCTGATTTATCACATTTAACTCACTTTTTATAAGAATTTTTCACTTTTTTTAAACTTTTTTTCTCAAAAATGGTCCGATTTTGCATATAAAAGCAAATATTACTACAGGAAGATATTTTCCTTAGTGAGGTTGTTTTTATGCAGATTTATTCTTTTTCTCCTTTTGGATACGAAGGTGCGCTTGTCACTGTAGAAGTTGATTTGAGACGTGGTATTCCTGCGGTGGACCTTGTTGGGCTTGCTGATGGTGCTGTGAAGGAATCACGGGATCGTATGCATGCTGCTATAAGGAATTCTGGTTTTGAGTTTCCGAGTGAACGTGTACTGATAAGTTTGTCTCCTGCTGACTTGAAGAAAGAAGGAGCGGGTTTTGATTTACCGATTGCGTTGGGAGTCTTAACTGCTGAATTTAGCGAAGATGATTTTATTGACGAGTCTGTTTTGATAATGGGCGAACTCGAACTGTCTGGGAAGATAAGATCAGTGAAGGGAGTACATGCTGCTGTTGCAACTGCTGTGTCGTGCGGGATTATGAAAGTGATTGTTCCGGTTCAAAATGTTGAAGAAGCTAAAGAAATTGATGGTGTAAAAGTTTACGGTGCTGATTCTCTTGAGAACGCTTTTAGAGCTCTCAAGGATGCGTCATTTTTTTCGTCCAAGCAGGATGCGGGTAAGGAAAATATTCTTCCGCCTTTTTGTGTGAATGTTAATGGGGTTTTCTTTCCGGAGATTACCAGTGGGTTTGAATACGCCGAGGTGAAGGGTCAGTATGAATTGATTCGTGCCTTGCAGATTGCTGCTGCAGGTGGACACAATTTAATGGCTCTTGGTGCACCAGGGTGCGGTAAGACAATGGCTATTCAAAAGTTTCCGGCAATCAATCCGGTCTTAACGATGGAGGAGGCTCAGTCTGTAACAAGAATCTGGTCTCTGGCCGGATTGATTAAACCGAACGAGCCGCTCGTGAGAATACCTCCGTTTAGAATTCCGCACCAGACGGCGAGTGTGGAAGGGATGTGCGGAGGCGGAGTTTCGTGCAGACCGGGAGAAATTTCTTTGGCGCATAACGGGGTTTTGTTTTTGGATGAGGCCGCAGAGTTTAGAACTTCTGTTCTTCAGATGCTGCGCGTTCCGCTTGAAAATGGAAGCATTACTTTAAGCCGCGCCGGAAGGTCAACAAATTATCCGGCACAGTTTCAGCTTTTAATGGCAGTAAATCCGTGCCCCTGCGGAAACTATGGTTCTAAATCAAAGGTATGTCTTTGCAGCTCAAAAGCCGTTGAACAATACTGGAAAAAGTTTTCGGCTCCTCTTTTAGACAGAATCGATTTAAGGATTTTTGTAGAAAACACAAAGGATTCAGAAGAGATGCAGATGGAACGCCCAAGCCTCAAAACCACCGAAGAAATCCGCCAAGGAATTGCCAGAGCCGTTCTGGCCCAGCGAAAACGCCAGGGAATCAAAAACGCCCGCCTGAGACCCGAAGACATTTTAGTTCACTGTAAACTGGATAAAGACGCCCAGAAGGTCTTAGACTTAGCCGTAACAAGATACGGTTTTTCTGCCCGCGGTGTCTCTTCCTGCCTAAAAGTAAGCCGCACCATAGCCGACATAGCCGGCGAAGTCCTTATCAAAAAACCCCACATGGAAGAAGCCGTAACCTACCGCAAACTCTGCAACACCCTAGTCCCCGAGTTGTAAACCTAGAGGGGAGACTTGAATTAGCTTATGAATAACAGAACCAAGATACCGGAGGGGAGACTTGAACCAGTTTACAAATACTAGAACCGAGATACCGGAGGGGAGACTTGAACTAGCCTACGATCGAAAATCCGTTAAAAAATAAGCGCGGCAGCGGTTATTTTAGGATTATCCATCGATAGGCTCAGAGCTCGATTTATCGAGCGGGGTTCAAGTCGGTCGCATACAGAAGACTAACTTAAAAAAGAAAAGCTCTCCCTTACGAAGGAAGAGCTTTATTACCGGAGAAGAGACTTGAACTCTTACACGATTGCTCGCAACAGATTTTGAGTCTGTCGTGTCTACCATTCCACCACTCCGGCGAATGTAAAAAAAATATAACAGAATTAGTGGGGTTTTTCAAGTGGTAGTATGTTATAATAATTATGTGAAAATCAATTCAGAAACATTTGTTGGAACAAAGCCTGAGTTCGTTTTAAAAACCGTTTTTGGTTACGACAGCTTTCGTCCGTTTCAAAAAGAAATAATCAGCGAAGTTCTTAAGGGCCACGATGTTCTTGCAATAATGCCAACAGGTGGCGGAAAATCAATCTGCTATCAAATTCCGGCACTCATAATGGACGGAATTACAATCGTAGTAACGCCTTTAATTTCTTTAATGCAGGATCAGGTTGCTTCGCTTCAGGCATCGGGCATTCACGCAGTATTTTTAAACAGCACATTAGACTGGAAAAATTATAAAGAAACAATGGACGACATCCGTTCCTGCAACGCCAAAATCGTATATGTTTCTCCAGAAGGCCTTGCAACAGGAAAAATCCGGGATCTTTTAAGCGAGCAGGGAGTAAAGGTAAACTGCATCACAGTAGATGAAGCTCATTGTGTTTCAGAATGGGGACACGACTTTCGCCCCGACTACCTGGAAATCGCTTCTATAAGAAAGCTCTTTCCACAGGCAGTTATGCTCGCTCTTACAGCAACCGCCACAGAACAGGTTCGAAAAGACATTGCAAATAATTTAAAACTCATAAAGCCCAAGGTTTTTGTTTCAAGCTTTAATCGAAGCAACATCTTTTTGGAAGTTCAGCAGAAACGAAACGCCCTGGACCAGATAATAGATTGTATAAAAAAGCACTTAGGCGAAAGCGGAATCATTTATTGTTTTTCACGAAAGCAGGTAGACGAGCTTACTTCGGTACTGGATAAAATGGGCTATTCTGTAAAAAGCTATCACGCAGGACTTACAGATGAAGTTCGTGCCAAAAATCAGGATTTATTCATTAAGGATGAAGTTCAGATTATGGTGGCAACCGTTGCATTCGGCATGGGTATTAATAAGCCCAACGTTCGTTTTGTCATAAATTACGGTCTTCCAAAATCGCTCGAGGTTTATTATCAGGAAATTGGACGGGCAGGGCGAGACGGACTTCCTTCATCGGCACTGTTAATCTACAGCCCTGGCGACGTAAATAAAATCCGGTACTTTTTTGACGAATCTTCAGATCCATACAAAGCCGAAACCCTTCTCCAGGGAATGCTCAACTTTGCAGTTTCAAGAAATTGCCGCCGCCAGTCCCTCTTGCAGTATTTTGGTGAACAGTACGACCCGGCAAAAAATTCCGAGGAAGAAAAACAATGCTGCTGCGATATCTGTTCTCAAGGCGAGCTCCCTCTTACTGACGTTACAACCCTGGTTCAAAAGCTTTTGTGCTGCATAATCCGTACCGACGAGCGCTTCGGCACCCACTACATAATCGACATTCTGTTGGGCTCACGAAACAAGCGTATTATGGAAAATTGTCACAACACAATCTCTACCTGGGGCATCGGCACCGAAATCACAAAAGCGGACTGGCTTGCCCTTGTGGATTTATTAATTCACGAAGATTTTCTGTGCAAGGCGGGAGACTTTCAGATTCTCACAATAACACCAAAAGGCCGAGACCTACTTTCAACGCGTGAGAAAGTCCTCCTCCCAATCCAGTTTACGTCCAGAAAGAAAGCGGGGGCCCTTAGTGCCGACGGCCGCCTTAGTACCGATGAATACACTTGCACCAACGGCCGCCTTAGTACCGACGAAAAACCTTTCACCAACGGGCTCACCGCTAGTGCCGACTTCGACTTCGACTTCTCCGGCACCTTCATCGCCTTCCCTAAACCCAAGAGCAAAATGCCCGACTACATTGTTCATAAGAAAAACAAGGTACCGGCCCAAAAGCCAGATCAGAATGATGCAGAGGCAGAAGAAATTGTAAAAAAACTCAAAGCATGGAGAAAACGAAAGGCTGACGAAATGAACATCCCTCCATATATAATTTTTGGAGATAAAACCATGTTCGACATTGCTGCCAAAAAGCCACAGAATAAGGATGAGCTTTTAAATGTTTATGGAATGGGAAACACCAAAGTAGAAAATTTCGGACAGGCAATATTACGGATTGTCCTGGGAGAATAGATTTATTGTAACCGGGCGCCCGCAGAATGCATATTTATTACGAAAAGAAAATTTATCCGGGGCGCCCGTAGAAAGCATTTTCACTACGAAAAGCAATCCCATCCAGGCGCCCGCAGAATACATATTTATTTGCCCCCAAACAATTCGTTCGCGTATCTTACAGTGTCCATCGCATCCTTGCCGTAAAAATCAGCTCCAATCTGATCCGCATATTCCTGAGTCATAACAGCACCACCCACGCAAACCTTTGCCCACGGGCATTCTTTCCTTAAAAGAATAATTGTTTCTTCCATAGCAGCAACCGTCGTAGTCATTAAAGCAGAAAGTCCAACCAGAGGAACCTTATCTTTTTTACATGCATCAACAATCACTTGCGGCGGAACATCCTTTCCCAAATCAATAACCTCAAAGTCATAATTTTCAAGAAGAACCTTCACAATATTTTTCCCGATGTCATGAATGTCGCCCTTAACCGTTGCAATAATAATTTTCCCCTTAGACTTTCCTTTTTTACCGGATTTTTCCATATAACTCTTAATTTCTGCAAATGCCGATTTAGCCGCTTCTGCCGCCATCAAAAGCTGTGGAAGATACATCGTCTTTTTTTCAAATCTTTTTCCAACGTAATCAAGGCCCGGAATCAAATGATTGTTTATAATTTCAAGAGATTCAATTTTCTGTAAAAGCTCGCCCGTAATTTTTGCCGCCTCATCCTTAAGCCCGTGAATAACGGCGTATTCCAGAGTACCGCTCACAGGAGAGTCAGAAGAGGAGGGAAAAGCCTTTCCCTCGCTCGCACTTCGTTGCTCGCTACCCTTTCCAACGGGGGACACCCCCGTAACCGCCCCCGCATTATTTTTTTGTGCATCAATTATACTCTGAACGGATTCACACCACGAAAGATAATCCATGCACTGATCATCCTTTCCCTTAAGAAGACAGAAAGCCTTGTAAGCCTTCATCATTTCAAACTGAAGCGGGTTCATAATTGCCGCACTAAGCCCGTTAGTTAAAGCCATTGTAAAAAATGAGGCAGTAACAAATTCCCTGTTTGGAAGCCCGAACGACACATTCGAAATTCCAAGGCTCGTATTTCCGCCCATATCATGCACGGCCTTTACTGTTTCGAGGGTTGCAATCCCTGCCTTAGAATCCGAGCTTACCGCCATAGCCAGCGGGTCTATAATAATGTTGTGTTTTTCAATCCCGTATTTTTGGGCAACAGAATAAATGTTTTTAGCAATCTTTATCCTTTTTGGCGCTCTCTCCGGAATCCCTTCTTCATCAATCGTCAATCCAATAACAACTCCGCCGTATTTTTTTACAAGCGGGAAAATCTCTTCCATAACATGAGCCTTTCCATTTACCGAATTAACAAGCGGTTTTCCGTTATAACGGCGCAGGGCAGCCTCCATTACTTCAACAGAAGTTGTGTCAATCTGCAAAGGTAAATCAGTTACAGCCTGAAGCTCAGTCATAACCTTTACCATCATTTCTTTTTCATCAATTTCCGGAAGTCCAACATTCACATCAAGAACATGTGCTCCGGCCGCTTCCTGCTCCATTCCCTGTTTTATGATGTATGGAATATCATTGTTTCTTAAAGCTTCCTTAAACTTTTTTTTGCCCGTCGGATTAATTCGCTCTCCGATTAAAACAGGTTTATAATCATCACCAAAATAAACAACCTTTGTATTGGAAGAAATCACACATTTTTTTTCTACGGTTTTTCTAACAGGCTTTTTTTCTTTTGTAAGCTTTGTAATTGTCTCGCGCAAAAGCTTTATATA
>JAGCUI010000002.1 GCA_017962965.1 Treponema sp.
GCCTGTCTTAAAGGTTCTAACTATGATGATTATACTTCTGGTTCTGCTGTATCAACTCCTTGTGCTGACAGTATTGCAAAAGCACAGTTCTTTATTCAAGATTCTTCCTGGAATACTATTACCGGAAAAATCTATGTAAAGAAAATCTGGCTTAGTGGAAAAGGAAAGCAGGATTTGGTTCTTTTCGATGCCAGTGTAAAGGATACAAATAATGGAGAAGGAACCGGTGATAATGGAGGTGACTCTGGTGGAAATGGTTCAGGTGAAAATCAGAATCCAGATCCAAATGCAGATTCTACTGCACATGTTTTGAATTTTCAGACTAGCGATTGGTCTCAAGCTATAGAAATTATTCCTTTAGATGAAGGTTCTGGTTATAATACATTTAAAGTTGAAGCAAGATATGAATCCACTACGGCAATACAAGCCAGTGTTCATTTAGAGTCACAAAATGGACAATCTTCAGAAAATGTATATATGAATAAAACTTATTCGGTACAATCTGGAGCATGCTTAAAAGGTGCAAAATATGAAGACTGGAGTACAGGTAGTTCTGTAAAAAAAGATTGTGTTGATGGCATTACATATGCTTCGTTTCAACTTTTAGATTCCAAGAATGGTAGAGCTTCTGGTAAGATTTTTGTAAAGAAAATCTGGCTTACTGCTTCTGGAAAGGAAGATTTGGTAATTTTTGATGCGGTTAACGGAGAAAAAGAATATACAATTACAATTTCTGACGGAATTACAAATGGAACTGTAACTACAAATGTTGCAGCTTCAAAACGAGGCGACATAATAAGCGTTTTCATAAAACCAGGTATCGATGGTTATGATTTGGATTCTTTCTCCGTAAAACCCGCAGATAATTCTTCTGTAAAAGTGAATGGAATTGGATACAGGAGAACTTTCAAAATGCCGCCACAAAATGTAACTCTAGATGCAAGTTTTATTTCGGTTACTCCTGTTCAGCCGGTTGCGCTTGAGGCAGGAATAGATGGAACGGGCGGTAAATCGGGAACTTATGTAACTTTTGGTACCTGGCCGCAAACTATAAAAGCAAGCAATGTTACAATAAATGAAAATGAAACAAAAACTGTAGGTTCATTTATTTATTATAAGGGAAGCGATGGTGAATGGTACACAAAGCGAGGAGAGGCTGGCTATGATGATCAAGGACGGGATTTAGGAGATTACCATTATAGTGACGGCTCTGTTGTAAAAAGATGTTACCCTTGGGCGGCTTTAGAGGTTATGCCTTATTGCAAATGGTTCAAAGAAGAGCCAATCAAATGGCGTGTACTTACAACTAATTACAATGGTACGAATACTAAGCTTTTATTGGCGGAAAATATTCTGACTGGAGTGGATTATGGTGGTACCAGTAATAATTACAAGGATTCAGATTTAAGAACTTGGCTTAATGATGATTTTATAATTAATGCGTTTTCACAAGGAGAAAGAGCAGCCATAGTAACTACTACCGTAGATAACTCAAATGCAAGTACATATCCTGCAGATGATGATGCCTTCTGGTCAAATGAAACAATGGATGTAGTAATAACGAAAAAAGATGGAGTAACAGTCGAAAGAAATACTATAGAAAAGCCTGATATACAAACCACAAATCCTTATATTTGTGAGAATACCTATGATAAAGTATTCTTACCAAGTTTAAGAGAATTTACAACAAATAGTTTTGGATTCCAGGATTATTATATGACAGAGACAGAGTCAGCTGAATCAGCGCTGGCAGAAAAAAGAATAAAGAGTCAAGAGCCTTGGGAAGATGATTCTATAAGATATACATATTTAGCTACCTTTGCAGACCCTGCAAGGAGACGAAAAATCTCAGACTATGCGCTGGCACTTGGAGTTCAAAGCGTTAATGACAGCCTTTATGGAAATTTCTTCCTTCGTTCTCCGTTTGGTTTATACGAACTTATAAATGAGGACAAAAATTTCGTATTTGCAGGCGAGATTGATGGTTCAATAACAGAAATTATGACAGGGCCTGCCGGCAAGCTTAATATGGATAAAGACTATTTAAGGAATTTCATTTTTAAAGGCGAAATTCCTCCAGAATATGCAGCACTCTCCTGTGCAGGAATTGGAATAGTACCAGCCCTGTGCGTAAAAAATTAGGATTATTTTTTCTCTTGCCTTTTTTGCAATTTGGATTAAACTATCTTTAATCCCTGCGTTTTTCGGGGAACTTTATTTTATAAGAGGCAAAAATGAAAAAACTATTAACTTTATTGGGAGCACTTTTGGTGCTTTCTACAGCAGCTTTTGCGACTGATCCAGCTTGCGGGCTTTGGAAGAGTATTGATGACAAAACTGGAGAAGTAACTGCCATCTGGCGTATTTACGAAGAAGGCGGAAAGCTTTTTGGAACTATTGCGGCTACAACAAGTGACCCACAGGATGTTATTGCAAGTGCCTGTAAAGAATCTTACAAAAACTTTCCTGTTGCTGGTGCGGTAAACAAAATGAAAACTGTTGGAACTCCTTGGATTTTCAATATGGAAAAAGAATCTGAAGGATTCTGGATTAATGGAAACATCATCGACCCAAGCAACGGTAAAATGTACGGCTGTGTAATCAAGTACCTTAAAAAAGGCGAAAAGAACAAGAAATATACTGCAACCGAGCCGACACTCGCAATGGCTGGAACAGTTGGACCAATTCAGGTTTTCCAGTATTGGGTACCGGCTACAGAAGCAGAAATAAAGGCGGCTCAGGAAAAAAATCCGCCAAAAAACAAATAGTTTAGAATAGTTAAGAACTGAGTCGCA
>JAGCUI010000026.1 GCA_017962965.1 Treponema sp.
AGAATTCATCAGGGCTTGGATTACAAAACTCCTGACGAAGTATACAAAGAAGGAAGTTTTCCTTCTGCTATCATCAAAAAGATGGCTGCATAAAATTCGTTATTTTTCAGACAAACTGTCTGGACAAAGGGCTTAGCTTATATTGATTCAGATAATAATGAAATTATACAAATTTATAAATTTTCCAAAAAAACAGGTAAACAAATATATCTCAAAACACCATATATAATAAATTATTTTTCTGAAGAAACAGGAAAATGTGAAAAAGTTATATTTTTAAGAAATGAAAAAATAGAACTTATATTGGAATATAAATATGATAAAAATGGAAACAAATCACAAGAATTAACATTTAATGAAAATGAAAAACTTATAAGTACAACAGTTTTTTTATATGATAATAAATCAAGAACATCCAAAGAAACTTTATATGATGAAAAGAATAGTCTCGTATCATATACAAACTATACTTATGATGATTTAAACGAATATGTATTAACTAAAACAACTTACAATAAAAATAACCAAATGATTGAAAAATCAGAATTTAATCCAAAGAATGGAAATTTAAAAGTATTTTATAGTTATGATGAAAACAATAATTTAAAACTTAAAAAAATATATGATGAAAATAAACCATATAATTCAGAAATAGAAAGATATATTTATAATAAACCAAATCAACCTGAAAAATGGACATATATAAAATATGATGCAAATTATAGATATAATTTAACAGACGGATATTATCTGGAAGATTATTTGTTTCCACTTTATAAATTAGAAGACACTAGTTCAAATATTTTCAAACATAATGAACAATATATTGCAACATTTCAAAAAATTAAATTCAACAAAAATTATTCAGGATATTCATATTTACAGAAAGTTGAAAATGAAAGGTATTTGTTTAATTCATCCTTTTCATTATGTAATAAAAATTCTCTTACTTATTATACTTTTGAAATAACTAAAGATAATAGAATTGATTATGATAATTGTTATGAGATTAAATTAATTGATTCAACTGATTACGATTATAAAAGTTTAAATAAATCAAGAAAAGGAAAGGGACCTTTTGGTTTTGACATTGGAATGTCATATGAAGAAGTAAAATCTGCTTGTGTTGAAGAACCTCAAAATATTGGTGATGATAGATATTTAGTTAAACCTAAAAAATCACATCCTGATTTCGAAAAGTATGTCGTTTGGATAAATGAAAAATATGGCGTTTATTACATCAAAGCTATAAGTCCAAATATTCACACTAAAGAGGATGGGTCTGAAGTAAAATCCAAATATGAAAAATTAAAAACTACTTTATCAAAAAAATATGGTAAACCAAGATTGATTAACACTGTAAAAGAAGGTTATGAATACACTGAAAATGAAAATTGGATGAGATCTATAAAAGATGAAGCAAGAAACTATTTAAATATTTGGTATTTAGATGGATTTTCAAAATATAATGGACTCGAAAATATTTATTTTGGAATTGAAAGTACATATACATATTCTGTTACAGATGCATATATTTATTTAGAGTACGATTTTGTTAACTATGATGCTGCAAAGAATTTCTTAGATGATGTTTTATAATATTCTCGGGGCGTTGCGGGGTGGCCCCGCTGGAGAGGGCAGGCTGCAACAACGTGCGGCCGAGGGGGAGACTTTCCCCTCCTTATTCATCTTATAAATCTATCGGCAAAATATATAACCTTTTTATGATGTGATTTATGTTTTATATTTTGCCTGTAGCGTGGTATAATATTTCCTATGGGTAAGGTGAAATATATATCTGTAGAAGATTTGGCTCAAAACTGGCAGATCAGCGAAAGAAGTGTTCGAAATTATTGTGTTCAGGGAAGGGTAGAAGGTGCTCTTTCATAGACCTTATAATCGAGGGTGCCCAAACTAGACTTACAGAAAGCTTTATCAAGCAGCTTCACTTCATTTTGAAATCCGCCTTATCATGTTTAAAGAATGCCTTAGGCACAACATCGTCCCGTTCATAATTACAGAAGAATTAAAGATATTTTATTACCGTGGACTTACACAGTAGAAAAATGAAAGAGGATATCTGCGTGATACCTGCCTTACCGCCTAGGATGCGATGAAAGCCACGCTGGATTATTTTGAGGTGGAGTATTAAATAATATAACAAGAGGAGATTAATCATGATTAGAAAATTATTTGGTTCAAGTAAAAACGAAGTTACACAACAGGCTGTTGAATTGGCAAAAATAAAATGTCCAAACTTAAAGTTTTATGATATAGAAGAGAATCCAGAAAATTTAAAAGAATATATGGAAAATTGTTTTGGAGATGAAACAGGTTCCCCACGTATTGCAAGCTATGAATGGAATGAACCTTATGTCACAAAAGATTGGAAAATATTTATTAATGAAATGGACACATTTACCCAAGCTTTACTCAGCTCAAAAACAGATAAAATCCCGGACGAATATGACTGGTTTGCTCCACTTATTGGAGACTGGGCTTGTGATTATGATGATAATTATGATGGTAAAGCCCGTCATGTAAAAGGTGAGTGGATTTTCCGAAGAGTTTTAGAAGGAGCCGGCATTCAGGATATTTTTATTTTTCCATCCAGAGCTACAAAAGAAAAATCTCCTGAGCCTGATGGTGAATATGGATCATCGTTTCGAATGTTTAATAAATCAGAAAAATGTTATGACGTCTGTTATACCTGTGATCACTGTATGAAAAGACTCCGTTTTACAAAAGAAGGTGATAAACTCGTAGGAAAAGTTCTTGATGAAGAATACAGCTACTGGATTTTTTCGGACATAACAGAAAACTCGTTCCGCTGGGAAAATGTCATGATTAAACCCGACGGCAGAAGAGTACAGGACTGTGAGATTGTGGGAAAAAGAATAAAATAAAAAATTTATTTTTAAACAAAATTATGTTATATTAGTTTTATGGAAGTATCGCTATGACAATGCACTCAGTTTCTATAAATATTCCTGATACAATAACTGAATATACTGTTTTAGAAGATGAAAAAGATATTCTTACTAGAAATGCGATGATACTTTATCCATACATAATTAATGAAACTATTTCTCATGGGAAAGCTGCTCAATTACTTGGTATTCATAAAATTGATTTAATTGCACTTTACAGTCCTTTAGGTATTCCATATTTTGATCAGACTAAAGATGAACTGGAAAATGATGTTTCTGTTTTAAAAAAAATCAGGAGTAAAACAGCATGATAGTTATTTCAGATACGACTCCTGTAATTGCTCTTATTAAAATTAATCGTCTAGATTTATTAGAAAAATTATTTACAGAAGTTCTTATTAAAAAACAGCAACATCCGCCTGAGCGATTCACTTATCCAACAGGCACTTGCGATGTTATAATTCTCACCCTTCCCATGCATTCAACACTATATTCTGCCCACCAGACACCTCCGTTCAATTTTGCTGCTAAGTAAAAGTAAACCGGAGAAAACATTAATTCATTAAACTACAACTTTAATAAAATCCTATGATTTACAATTTATTATTCCCCCCATTTATGTTATATTTTACTAAGGTTAAAAAATGTTCCATATTGCAATTTGCGAAGACGAAAAGATTGTTCTCGAGTTTGAAACTTTCCTCATAAAAAAATGGGCAAAGGAGCGCGGTGTTGTAATCAGCCTGGAAACTTTTATTTCGGCCGAGCAGTTTTTATTCGAAAGCGAAGATGCGGCTCCTTTTGATCTTTTGATTTTTGATATCCAGATGAAGAACATGAACGGGATGGAGCTTGCAAAAACTCTTCGTAAGCGCGGATGTGATTCTGAATTGATTTTTGTCACGGGTGTTAAAGATTATGCAATCGAAGGCTATGAGGTTGGGGCAGTGCGCTATCTTTTAAAACCTCTTAAGGCCGATGTTTTAAACTCACTTCTTGATTCAGTCTATTCGACTCACTCTAAAACTGATGATTTTTTTATTCTTGAGCAGGGTTCCCAAAAAGAAAAGATCCCTTCTAAAAACATCATCTATATGGAAGCGCGCGGTCACTATGTTTTTCTTAAAACTGATTTATTTGAACGTGAATGGAAATCATCCTTTAGCGAGGCATCTTCAGTTTTTAATTCTGATTTTTTCTGCCTCCGTCGTGGGCTCATCGTAAACTTAAATCATATTTCAAAAATCACCCGTACAGACTGCATCCTGGACTCCGGCGAAACTTTACCGGTCGCTCGAAATGTCTACAAAGATTTAAACGAGGCGTTTATTAATCATTATAAAAATGCAATTGGTAACTGCGACGGAAAGATGATTGAAAACTCGTCAGGAAATATGATGTGTAATTCAAATGTCGGGGAAGAAAAGTGATTAATAATCTTCTCATAATCCTAATCATCTTTTTTTCCATCCTCTTGGGCTCTCTGATTACAATCTTAATTACAAAATCACGCTTTCAGAAAAAGCTCGAAAACTTTCAGGATTCTGTTCTTAAAAAGCAGCGCGATGAGGTTCAAAACATTTACCAGACTATGAGGGCCTGGAGGCACGATTATCACAATCACATGCAGTCTATAAAAGCCATGCTTTCGATGAATAAAAAAAAGGAGCTTTCCTTATATCTTGATAATCTTGAAAAGGATTTAGACAGCATAGATATCGCAATACGCACGGGTAATGTTGGCCTTGATGCAATTTTGAGTAGTAAGGTTTCCATCGCGCGTAAAAATAAGATTGAAGTATCCTGCACAGCAAAAGTTCCTTCCGACTTAAAAATCCCAGATGTTCACCTTTGCGCCATAGTCGGAAACTTAATGGATAACGCAATCGAAGCCTGCGAAAAAATAACTCCCTCCCAAAAACAAGGTGATGATGTTCTTCCAAAGTTTATCCGCATTTACATAGGGCTTTTTAAAAATCAGCTTTATATTTCTGTCACAAATTCTACAAAAGAGCGCAGGCGTAAAAAGCTTTCTGAACTTGTGACGGGTAAAACTGGGGAGCACGGCTTTGGCCTTAGACGTATAGATAAGATTACAGAAAAATATGACGGCTATGTAAACCGAAAAAATGAGCCCGGAGTTTTTGCCACCGAGGTTATGCTGCCGTTGTAGTCGGCTGAGCAGATTGCCGCGTCGCTTCGCTCCTCGCAATGACGGAGCATGGCACTGACTGCTTCCCTACGTCATTGCGAGGTACCGCAGGGACCGTGGCAATCTACGATGTACATTTTATGTACTAATTTTTACATTTCGTGTACTTTTTTTATAAATAAGATAAATCAGGTTTATATTTTACTCATCTTAAAAAATGGGGGAAATAATGAAAGACAAAAAAGAAAAGAAGAATACTATCTTTAAAAATGCTTTTATTGTTTACAAGGCTATGTTTAAAAGATACCCTGCGGCAATTCCGCTCGTTCTTATTTACATAGTGATTTCTGTTTCGCTGCCGTTCATCAATACTCTTATTCCTGCTATGGCTATTAAGGGGATTACAAGCGGAAGCGTTCAGACTTTTCTTTTGTATATCGTAATTACTGCATGTTTTTTCTGCGTGTTTTCTGCGGTCAAAGTGTTCTGCGAAAAAAAGATGCAGCTTAAGCATACTTACACCCGTATCAGTGTATTTATGCTCGATTTTATTAAAAAGGCTATCAACACAGACTATCTGAACATTGAACCTCAGCCTAAGCAGAAAATAATGGGAAAGGGTGTTCAGGGAGTCAGTGGTAACTACGAGGGTGCAGAGCTTGTTTCAACTCTTTCCATGGAATTCGTTGTGATTGTGCTCGGAATCTTCAGTTATGGTACTGCTATTTTTATTCTTGACTGGAAAGTTTTAGCCTTAACGCTTGGCATGTTTGTTGTTGATGTCCTTATTCGTAATCATGCGGTAAAATACGGGGACTCTCACCGCGAAAGCTTTTCGGAGCCGTGGCGCAAGATGAATTATTATGAGCGTAACAGCATGAACATCAGTGCCGGAAAGGATATCCGCATCTTTGGTCTTAAAAAGCTTTTTGATTATCATTTTGATAAGATGATTAACATCTACAGAAAGTTCCGCTACCGCTACCAGCTTAAATGGTATTATCCTACAATTGCCGATACTGCCTTTAATTTTGTTCGCGACTGGGCTGCCTATACACTCTTGATTTACAAGGTTCTTTCTGGAGAAATTGATGCTGCAACCTTTACAATCTACCTTGGTGTGATTGCAAATTTCTCTCAGTACATCTACGACGTTTCCATGCACTTTGCAAACCTTCGAGATGCAAGCCACCAGTTCAACGACTACCACACCTTTATGCAGCAGAAGGATTTATTTAAACACAATGCTGCTGTGATTGAGCCTTGCGATGCCTCAATTTCAAAATCCGGGGCAGCTCCTTCCATCGAATTCCGCAACGTAAGCTTTACCTACGAAGGAAGCGATAAGCCTGTTCTTAAAAACGTGAGCTTTAAAATCAGTGCAGACGAAAAAATTGCTTTGGTTGGAAATAACGGGGCTGGTAAAACAACCATCGTTAAACTTCTGTGCGGACTGTATCAGCCTACAGGCGGCGAAATCTTAATCGACGGAAAAAGCATTAACGACATTGGCGTAGAAAATTACCAGGATATGATAAGTGTTCTTTTCCAGGATACTTCTCCAATCGCTCTTTCCATTGCAGAAAATGTCTGCGGCTGCGAACCGGATGATGCAGATAAGGAAAAACTTAATGACTGTCTTAAGAAAGCAGGCTTACTTTCTAAAGTAAACACTCTTCCAAAAAAAGAGAAAACCTACATTACACAGACTCTGGACGAAAAAGGAATTGTTCTTTCGGGAGGCGAAACTCAAAAGCTTCTTCTTGCTAAAGCGATGTACAAAAACGGTCTTATGCTCATTCTGGATGAACCAACCAGCGCCTTAGACCCGATTGCTGAAAGCACGATTTACGAAGAATACAATCAGATGGCATATCACAAAACTGCCGTGTTTATCTCTCACCGCCTTGCAAGTACTAAATTCTGCGACCGAATCCTCTTTTTAGACGGAGGTCAGATTGTAGAAGAAGGTACACATAACGAGCTTATGAAAAAGGGCGGAAAGTATAAAGAAATTTTTGATATTCAGAGCCACTACTACAAAGAGGAGGCATCTAATGAAAACTAAAGAAAATATGAAAGGAACAGTATCCAAGGTATTAAACCTTACTCACAGAATAGTCCCGGGTTACATAACATTTGTTTTTATCGTAAAGCTCATTGCGGCCGCTCAGCCCTTTGTGAACATTTATTTTTCGAGCCTCATCTTAGACGGACTTTTCCGCAAGGACAGCTTTGAATCAATCTTTAAAAACGTGCTTATCATGCTCTGTATTGATTCTGTTTTAATCCTTATCCGCTGGGGGCTTGAATTAATCAACTGGGTCAAAAAGCACGAGCTTACCCAGAAAATAAACAAGATGCTTGTAGATAAAACCATGGATATTGATTTTGATATCCTCGAAAAGCACGAAACCCTTGATATGTACAAAAAAGCAAAGGACGGCTCTACTGCAGGAGGTGATATCCGCGGCTTTATAGATAATCTTGCAGGTATAATCGAAAAGATTTCTACAATCGTTTATTCTCTTGTTCTTCTTATTCCGCTTTTTATTCCTTTTGCAGAGAATGCGGGAAATCTTACAGGACTCGGCTTTTTCTTAAATCAGTGGTACAGCTTTGTGGTTATGCTTGTTGTTCTTGCAGTTCATGTCTTTATGTCTTATAAGGCAAACAAGAGATCTTCCGAACTTCAGATGCAGTTTTTCGAAAAGAACGTTTCTTATAACCGTTACTTCGGCTACTGGTTCAACCTGATTTTTGATTATTCTATAGGTAAATATATCCGCCTTTACAAGATGCAGAAGCTCATGACAAAGCGCGTACAGGAAACCAACGACAAGCTCGAAGAAGAAGGCAATGCATGGATAAAAAAGGACATCAGAAACTCGATGATTCCTCTTTTATCTCAGTGCTTTATGCAGCTTGCAAGCTATGCCTACGTTGGTTTAAAGGCTGTATTCGGATTAGTGAGCGCCGGAAAATGTATCATGTATGTTTCAAGCTATACAAAACTTGTAGAAAGCATTACGGGAATAAGTTCAAACTTTGTTCAGCTTAAAATGCAGAGCCGCTATCTTTCGTTCTTCTATGATTACATGGAGATTAAAAACAAGCGTTACGACGGAACAATCCCTACAGAAAAGCGTGATGACAATGTTTATGAACTTGAATTCCGTGATGTTTCGTTCAAGTATGCAAACTCTGAAACCTGGGCTCTCCGCCACGTAAACCAGAAAATCACTCTTGGAACAAAGAATGCCGTAGTCGGAAAAAACGGAGCCGGAAAGACAACCTTCATAAAACTCCTCTGTCGCCTTTACGAACCAACCGAAGGTCAGATTTTATTAAACGGGGTAGATATCCGTTACTACGATAACGAAGAATATGCAAAGCTTTTTGCAATCGTTTTCCAGGACTTTAACCTCTTCAGCTTTCCGCTTGGAGAAAATGTTTCGGGTAGTAATGTTTACGACCGTGAGCGCGCTAAAAAATGCCTTATTGATGCAGGCTTTGGAGAGCGCCTTTCTAAAATGGAAAAAGGCCTCGACACTCAGCTTTACCAGTATGATGATGAAAACGGTGTAGAAATCTCGGGCGGCGAAGCTCAGAAGATCGCAATTGCACGCTCTCTTTATAAGGATGCGCCATTTGTAATCATGGATGAACCAACCTCGGCTCTTGATCCTGTTGCAGAGTTCGAAATCTACCAGAGGTTTGACCAGATGGTAGAAGGTAAAACTTCGATCTACATAAGCCACAGAATGTCTTCGTGCCGTTTCTGCGACAACATCATAGTCTTCGACGAAGGAAAAATAATAGAGCAGGGTAACCACGAAAAGCTCATGTCTAACAAAGGTTTATACAGCGAACTCTGGAACGCCCAGGCACAGTATTATGCTTAAACTGCCCCCGCTTCGAGCTACGCCGAAGCTCCCGCCCGCCCACTTGTTACGTCGGTACTTTAGTAGGGATGGGTACGAGCCGCCATTGTGCAGGCAGTGACGGTGAAGGGAATGCTGTCGTACCGTCATTGCTTTGTCATAGCTTCGTCATTGCGAGCGTAGCGAAGCAATCCATGAATGATAATCGCTTTTGTAAAGATGTACATCGGCTGAGCAGATTGCCGCGTCGCTTCGCTCCTCGCAATGACGTACGCGTGGTATTCTTTTCGCCCATCGGTACGTGTATTGCCACGCTGCGCTCGCAATGACGGTGCTTCGTTCGTCGGTACGTGGATTGTCGCGCCTACGACTCGCAATGACGTGGGCCGTTGTTGGCGGGGGTGCCGACTTTATTCTACACAAATCAAACTAAAATCTGCGT
This sequence comes from Treponema sp., assembly GCA_017962965.1. GTDB lineage: Bacteria > Spirochaetota > Spirochaetia > Treponematales > Treponemataceae > Treponema_D. The sequence continues at coordinate 9,409 of JAGCUI010000026.1, forward strand.
GGTCTTGGGAGAGGGCAAAATTTTTATAAATGCCTTTGCTTACGTAAATTTCTTTTTTGTCCGTTACAAGGATAAAATCAAAATCCGGATTCTGCTTCCAGAATTCAATTGCTTTTTCTTTTCCTAAAACATAAAGGGTAGTAGAAAGGGCATCTGCATAAGTTCCCGATTCTGCAATCGCCGTAGCAGAAAGTAAATCGTTTTCTACAGGGCAGCCAGTTGTTCCGTCAAAAATGTGAATATATTTATGACCATCAGGTCCTTCAAAAAATCTTTCGTATCCTGCGCTTGTGATTACTCCACAGTTTTTTGCCTTAAGACTTCCAAGAACATCACCATCAACAGGATTTTTAATTCCAATCACCCATAAAGTTCCATCAGGTTTTGAACCAATCAGCTGAATGTTTCCGCCTAAATCCAAAAGTGCAGATTTAATTCCAAATTCCTTCATCTTTTTTGCAGCTTCGTCTCCGGCAAAACCTTTTCCGATCCCACCTAAATCAAACTGCATTCCGTTTTCCATAAAAACTTTATTGCCTTCTATGCGGACTTTTTTCCAGTCGCAGAGTTTTAATTTTTCTTTGATTTCATCCTGTGGTGGAATTCTGTACTGCTTTTTTGTAAATCCCCATGCAGAAGAAACAGGGTAAAGACATGGATTAAATGCACCGTTTGATTTATCTGCAATCTTTAAGGCAAATTTAATCAAGTCTAAAGTCTGATCATTTATTTCTACCGGAAAGGTTTCTGAATGATTCAATTTATAAATATCACTTTCGGGTTTTGTTACAGAGATTAATTTTTCAAGCTCGCCTATATATTTTTGAGCGGCCTCGTTAGCCTGTTCTGCATTTTTTCCATAAGCCTGAACCTTCATGAATGTGTTCATGCTTTCAAAATAAACCTCTTCTTTTTTTTCACAAGCAAAGAGAGTTAATAATATAAAAACTGATGATAATAAAATTGATAATTTCTTCATGCCATGCATTTTAGAACAAATTTAAAAAAAAATCTTCTTTTAAATTCTTTATTTAAGTGTATAAAAATGATATATTATTCCTATGTTCAATATGAAATTACATTCTTTTAAGGGCGGAATCTTTCCAAAGGAACGAAAGGAAATTTCCCGCGACTGTCCTATTACAAAGGCCTTTCCCTCATCTAAAACTGTTACAATTCCTGTAACAATGGGAGGAGCTCCAAACACTCCTTTAGTTAAACCCGGCGACAAGGTAGCTGCCGGCCAGATTATTGCAAACGGCGATAAGTTTATGAACTGTCCTGTTCATTCTTCTATCAGCGGAACCGTAAAAAAAATCACTAAGTGTGTTGTTACCAGTAATGCTGAAGTTGACTGTATCGTTATCGAAAGCGACGGAGAAAATAGAGTAGCTTTGATGGACAAGCTTAATCCTTTTACATGTAGTTTTAATAAAGCTATTGAACGAATTAAAAATGCCGGAATCACCGGTATGGGTGGTGCGTCATTTCCTGCACACGTAAAATTAAATCCGCCGCCTGATAAAAAAATCGACTATATTCTTTTAAATGCAGCTGAATGTGAACCATACTTAACCTGCGATGAACGAAACCTTCTTGAAACTCCGGAAAAGGTAATCGACGGTCTTGCTATCTGTCTTCACCTTGTAAATGCAAGAGGAATTATCGCACTGGAAGAAAATAAGGCTTATTTAAAACCTGTTCTTTTAGATGCAATCATCAATAAAGGTTATGAAGATAAAATCAGTATCTGTGTTGTAAAAACAAAGTATCCTCAAGGCTCAGAAAAGTTTATTGTAAGCGCTTGTCTTGGAGTTGAAATCCCGAGTTCAAAACTTCCGGCTGATGCAGGGGCTATCATCTGTAACGTTGGAACTGTTTGTGCAATTAGTGATGCTTTCCGCCTGGGTCTTCCTTTAATCAGTCGTGTTGTAACATTCTCTGGCTTTGGCGTAACAAAACCTTGCAACTTAAAGCTTCCAATCGGCACTTTAATCAGCGACCTTATGCCGGAATATTTTTCTTTTGACGAAGAGAGAACTCAGAAAATAATTTCCGGTGGTCCTATGATGGGCTTTGCAATGTCCACTCTGACTTTCCCTGTAACAAAGGGTACAAGCGGTGTTACATTCTTAACCGATGAAGAAACTTTACTAGAGGAAGAAGATCAGTGTATTTCGTGCGGAAACTGTGTTGCCCGCTGTGCAATGAGACTTAATCCTGTTTTAATCATCCGTGAATTAAAGAGCGGAAACGTTGATAAAGCAAAACGCTTTGGTCTTATGGACTGTATTGAATGCGGCTGCTGTGCCTTTGTTTGCCCTGCACACATAAAGATTGTTCAGAGAGTAAGACTTGGTAAAAATATTGTAAGGCAGAAAATGATGGAACAAAGACAAAAAGAAGCACTTAAAGCAAAGGAGGGTAAATAATGAGCGATAAACTTTTTCATATTTCTTCCAGTCCTCATTTTGTTTTTGGAAGAACTACAACCCACATCATGGGACTTGTAATCATCTCTTTATTACCTGAATGCATTTATTCAGTTTATCTTTTTGGCTTGAATGCCTTAATTGCAATCTTAACTTCTGTTGCTTCCTGCGTTATTTTTGAACTTTTATTCCAGCTCTGCACAAAACAAAAGGTAGTGATTAAAAATCTTTCGGCAGTAGTTACGGGTATTTTACTTGCCCTTGTGTGTCCGCCTACAATCCAGTGGTGGCAGCTCATTCTTGCTTCTGCTGTTTCAATCATAATAGCAAAAGGTTTATTCGGTGGAATCGGTTCAAACGTATTCAACCCGGCATTAACAGGTCGTGCATTCTTATTCATAAGCTTTCCGGCTGTAATGGGTGCAAGCTGGATTGTTCCAAAGATGACAGGAATTGATGCAGTAAGCTCTGCCACAGTTCTTTCTAAATTAAAAGCAGGCACTGTTGATTCAATCGACTTTATGCAGTACTTTCTTGGAAACAGGGCAGGCTGTCTTGGTGAAACTTCAATCCTTTTGATTTTAATCTCCTTTGTTTTCTTACTCGCTCTTAAAGTAATAGATTGGCGCGCTCCATTTGGAATGATTTTTACAGTAAGCCTTTGTTCATTTATCTCAGGTCTTGTTAGTAAGGGAACTGTTCAGGCGGGCTTAAACGAAATATTAATCAGTTTATTAACCGGTGGAATTATGTTCGGCGCCGTGTTTATGATTACAGATTATGCTACAACTCCTGTTACAAAATACGGACGGCTTGTCTTTGGTGCAGGCTGTGGATTAATCACTTTCTTAATCAGAAAATTCGGCGGATATCCGGAAGGTGTAATGTTCAGTATTTTAATTATGAACTCAATCGCTCCTTTCTTAAATAATCTTACTTCAAGAATGTACGGATACGGTAAAAAAGGAAACAGAAGGCCTGATACAGAAAAAATCAACAAAGAATTTGATTTAAAAGAAAAAGATCCTTCTTTAGGAGGAAAGTAATATGGCTAAAAAATACACTGTTTCAAAATTACATACTAAAAAAGATACAAAAGAAATCCTAAAGCTGGGGCTCATCCTCGTGTGCTATTCGGTTGTTTTGTGTACTGTTTTAGCTGTTGTAAATTATTTTACTGCTCCTAAAATTGCAAGCAACCAGAATAAAAAAGCCAAGGCTGCCATGCAGGAAGTTTTTGCCGTTGCAGATAATTTTGAGCTTGATGATGATTCAGACTTTTATGAACAAAACAGCACCTCAAGCATCAAGGTAAAGGATTTTTATTTTGCTAAAAAAGACGGAAATGTTATAGGCGGAGTTATTCAGGTAACAGGGCCTACTTACGATAAAGGAAAAATTATTGTTGCCATGGATTTAGACTCTGTTGTTACAGGTGTTCGTATCCTTGAGCTTTCTGATTCACCGGGCTTTGGTCTAAAGGCAAACAGTCCAAGCTTTACACTTCCAAGCGGAAAAACCTTCTACGGTCAGTTCGAAGGGAAATCTGCTACAGGCGGATTTAAAGACGGACAGAACTTTGATGCAATTTCCGGAGCAACAATTACAAGTAAGGGTCTTGGAGATATGATTGATACTGGCGTAAAAGCCATTTCATTTAAATTGAGCAAGGCCGGAGTTTTAAAAGAGGAGGGTAAATAATGTCTAACAAACTTAAAACTTTTACAAAAGGACTTTTAGTTGAAAATCCTCTTTTAGTTTTGAACATCGGACTTTGTTCTTCTTTGGGTGTAACAACAAGTATTTTCAATGGCTTTGGAATGGGACTTTGTATGACCTTCGTTCTTTTGATGAGTGAGATTGTAATAAGCCTCTTTAAAAAACTCATTCCTTCTGCAATCCGTCTTCCGGTTTTCATCATCGTAATTGCAGCCTTTACAACAATGGTTCAGCTCATCTTACAGGCTTATGTAGAATCACTTTACGATGCTTTGGGCGTTTTCTTACCGCTCATTGTCGTAAACTGTATCATCATGGGACGAGTAGAAGCCTTTGCTTCAAAAAATAACATCGGCGACTGTGTGTTAGACTCCTTTGGAATGGGAATAGGATACACAATAGTTATGGTTGCAATTTCTTTAATCCGAGAGCTTTTTGGAGCCGGAACCTTATTCGACGGAACTGCTTTAAGAATTGAATTGATTCCGGAAGAATACAGAATCGGACTTTTTAACAGTGCACCAGGCGGATTTTTGGTATTCGGAATTATTGCTGCTTTAGTTCAGTTTGGAAAAAATGTAAAGCTTAATAAAATCAAAAAAGCAGAAGATGAAGAATTTATGCTACAAACTTCTGAAAATTCAAAGGAGGCTGAATAATGGATATTTTATTAGACACCTTAAGTATTTTTCTTAAGTCTAGCCTCATAGATAACGTAGTTTTTATCCAGTATCTTGCAATCTGTCCTTTTATCGGTATGACAAATGATACTCAAAAGGCTACCGGAATGGGTCTTGCTACAACATTTGTAATAATTCTTGCAACAGCTGTTACCTGGCCTATTTATAATTTTGTTATGATTCCTCTCAAGCTCGAATTCTTACAGACTCTTTTCTTCATCCTGATTATTGCGTCTTTGGTTCAGCTTGTGGAATTTTTCTTAAAAAAGAAATCGCCTGGTCTTTATAATGCAATGGGTGTATATCTTGCGCTCATCACAACAAACTGTGCGGTTTTAGGAATTACAATCAACTGTATCAAGCTTGATTACAGCTACGGACAGAGTCTTGTTTATGCATTGGGTTCTGCTGTTGGATTTTTAATCAGTATGGTAATTATGAGTGGTGTTAGAAGCAGAATCAAAATTGCAAAGATTCCACAGAGCTTTAAGGGGACACCAATTTTATTTGTTACAGCCTCTTTATTGAGTCTGGCCTTTTTAGGTTTTAAAGGGCTTATTAAGTAGAGGGAAGAATTATGAACGTAATTTTATATACAGTTATTTGTGCAGTTGCAATTGCCTTTATTCTTGGAGTTTTACTCGGGCTTTTTAAAAAGATTTTCCATGTTTCAACAGACCCAAAAGTTGAACAGGTTAGACAAGTTCTCTCTGGTGTAAACTGCGGTGGATGCGGTTTTGCAGGATGTGATGCTTTTGCAGGCGCTGTTGTTAAAGGGGATGCACCTTCAAACGGATGTATTGCCGGCGGAGCGGATTGTGCTACAAAAATTGGAGAGATTTTGGGCAAAGCCGGGGTAAAGATTACGCCAAAGGCAGCAGTAATTGCATGTAGGGGTGACTGTACACGCGCAGCCTCAAAGGCGGTGTATGAAGGGGTTAAGACTTGTAAGGCTGCGCAGCTTGTTATGAACGGCACTAAAAAATGCGCGTATGGATGCATTGGTTTTGGAGACTGTGTTGCGGCATGCCCGTTTGGAGCCATTAAGGTTACTAAAGAAGGTCTTCCTGTTATCAACTACAAAAAATGTGTTGGCTGCGGAAACTGTACAAAATCATGTCCTAAAAACCTTATTCACATTATTGATTCAGATATTCGTGGAGCAATTGCATTGTGTCAGAATACATCAGATAATAAAGTTCAAATAAGAAAAGACTGTACCGGCGGATGCTTTAAATGCAGCATGTGCCAGAGAAAATGTCCCGAAGGAGCCATAGATCTTTCTTTTGGTCTTCCTGTAATCGACTACACAAAATGTACAAGCTGCGGCGAATGTATAAAAGCCTGCCCTGATAAAGTTTTGTATCTTATTCAGGATATTATAAAGCATTAATTTTTTCAAAGAACAAACGTGGCTCCTGTATTTTCAGGGGCCATTTTTTTTGAAAATTCTTTAAATTCATATTCGAAATTCTTTTAAATTTTTCCTCCCGCGTGATATAATTTTAAAATACTTTTCAATTCGAAATAGGAGGAAATTGATGGAAAAGTTATTTAAGTTAAAGGAGAACGGCACAACTGTTAAAACAGAAATCATTGCCGGACTCACAACGTTTATGACAATGGCTTATATCATTGCCTTAAACCCAAATCTTTTAACTGGTTTTGGTGCAAACGGTGGACCTTCTTTGTGGAACGGTATCTTCCTTGCAACTTGTATTGCTTCTGCTATCGGTATGTTTGTAATGGCATTTGTTGCAAATAAACCTTTTGCAATGGCACCTGGTATGGGATTAAACAGTTTCTTTGCATTTGTTATTGCTCAGATTGTTTCTATTACCGGCTTAAGCTATTTGGATTCTTTCCAGACAGGATTAATCATCATCTTGATCGAAGGTATTATCTTTATCATCCTTTCGATTTTGAATGTTAGAGAAAAAATTGTAAACGCAATTCCTCTTGGTGTTCGTCTTGGAATTGGACCTGCTATTGGTCTTATGCTCATGAACATTGGTCTTGGTTCAAACGCTGGTGTTTATTCTGAAACTGGCGGACCATTCTTTGTAATGCGCGATTTCTTTGGAGCTCTTACTGCAAACTTTGCTAAAGGTTCTATGGGAAGCGGATACACACAGATGGTATTAACTGTTGTTACAATGTTCATTGGTCTTTTTGTAATTATTGCTCTTGCTCATTTCAAGGTAAAGGGTTCTGTAATTATCGGTATGCTCGTTGCAAGTGTTATTTACTGGGCAGGAGAAGGAATCTTCTTACACATTAATCCATTTGCTTCTTTGGCAAACGCTTCATGGTTACCACCATTTAAAGATATGGCAGAAACAACATTGTTCAAGTTCAACTTTAAAGCACTCCCTGAAATCGGATGGTTCACAATTATTACTCTTGTAATTACATTCTGTATCATCGATATGTTCGATACAATCGGAACTTTGGTTGGAACTGCTTCTAAAGCTAACATGCTCGACAAAGACGGAAACATGCCACAGATGAAGGAAGCTCTCCTTGCAGATGCTGTTGGTACTGTGGCTGGTGCTTGTACTGGTACTTCAACTGTAACAACATTCGTTGAATCTGCATCTGGTGTAGAAGCTGGTGGACGCACAGGTCTTACAGCTTTAACAACTGGTATTATCTTCTTGCTCTGTATGTTCATCTCTCCAATTGCAGCTATCATTCCTTCTGCAGCTACTTCTGCCGCATTGATTTACGTTGGTATCTTGATGCTCAGTAACCTCAAGAAGATTGATTTTGATGATATTACACAGTCAGCTCCAGTATTTGTTATGCTCCTTGCAATGCCAATTTCAGGCTCAATCGGACACGGAATCGGTCTTGCATTGATTACATACACAATCATTAAGCTCACAACAGGAAAAGCAAAAGATGTATCTGTTCTCACATACATCCTTTCTGCTATCTTCCTCATCAAATTCTTCCTCACAGCATAGAAGAATAAAACCCGTCATTACGAGCGCAGCGTGGCAATCCACAATTCTCGTAATCTCGTAATGACAAAAAAAAAGAGCACTACCAAGTGCTCTTTTTTTTTCCTTATATTTTCTATTCAAGATTTGCAAGAAGCCAATTCTTAAATTTCTTATAATCGTTTTCCATTGGAATCGAACGGTCCGGCTTTCTCATTACTTCTTCGAGACGGGCAGGAATTGGAGGTTCCTTTCCGATTGCTTCGCTTACTGTCTGGCCGAATTTTGCAGGAGAAGCTGTTTCCAGAATTACACCGATTGCTTTCTGGTCTACAACATCTTTTGCCCACAAAGGAATGCTTGGTGTTAATCCTGGTTTATTAAAGTCGTTCTTGTTTCCTTTTAAGAGGCTTTCCATTGCACCCTTACGAATGTCATCCCAAGCCTTATATCCGATTGCTCCGTGTGGATCAATGATATAGCCTGTTTTTGTATGACATGCATCAATTGCCTTAATAATTCCGTCATTATCAAGCCAGTAAGAAGCAAAGAGCTCGCGAACCTGGTCTAAGGTATACATAGCCTGGATTCTTTCGTAGTTACTTGGAGCACCAACGTCCATTGCGTTAGCGTAAGTTTCTACAGAAGGACGAGCGTTGTAATCGCCTGTTGCAATCCAGTCAGGGATTGTTTTGTTTGTGTTTGTTGCTGCAATAAAGCCCTTGATTGGTGCACCCATTTCTCTTGCAATCAAGCCAGAAGTGAGGTTACCAAAGTTTCCGCTTGGAACTACCATCAAAATTGAAGGATCATCAATCTTGTTGTCTAAAGGAGCTCTATTTTTTACCATAAGGGCTGCATACATGTAGTAGAAGCTCTGTGGTAATAAGCGGGAAATATTTATTGAGTTAGCAGAAGAAAGACGAATCTTTTTTCTTAATCCGTTGTCTGTAAATGCAGTTTTTACAAGCTTCTGACAGTCATCGAATGTACCTTTTACTTTTAATGCACGAACATTTCCTGTAAAGGTAGAAAGCTGTTTTTCCTGTATCAAACTGATTTTTCCTTCCGGATAAAGGATTGTTACATCAAGACCAGGAACGTTGTGGAAAGCGCTTCCAACAGCAGAGCCTGTATCTCCTGAAGTTGCAACTAAAATATGTAATGGAGTTTTTTCGTTTCTATTGAAATAAGACATTGTTCTTGCCATAAAGCGTGCACCAAAATCTTTAAATGCACAGGTTGGGCCGTGGAACAATTCAAGAATGTAAGAAGCAGCGTCAAGTGGGGCAACCTTTGGTGAAAAAGGATATGCATCCTGAATAATAGCTGCCAAATCTTCATCAGGAATTTCGCCTTCTACATATGGTTTTGCCATGTTCAAAGCAATGTCCCTGAAAGAAGGTGCAGGATCTTTATTTAAAAGTGAATCATCCAGTCTAGGGTAACTGGTAGGGATATACAATCCTCCTGTTGCCTGATTCATTCCCTTCATTACAGCAGTCTTAAAATCAACTTTAACCTTGCTGTCTCTAGTGTCTGTATATATCAATTTTGTTCTCCAAAACTTTCAAAAATTATAACTTTTCTGCAATTTCTTCTACGAATGTGCGTGAAACAGCTCTCTTAGCTTTTTTAACTGCATCGTTATATTTAACGTCTGTAGCAGTTTTCTTGATTGTGGTTCTGTAAACTTCTTCACCATTTTCCATGTTGATAACCCAGAATTCACCGATTACATAAACAGTAAATCCGTCGTCACCTTTTTCGTATGGTTTTTCGTATTTAACAGTTCCACCAACAAGGTAGCCGTAAGTGTTTCCGATAATTTCTACATTCTTTTTGTAGAGTTCTGTTGGAGTAAGTTTTAAAGTTGAAATATCGCTGAAAGGAGCATTTCCAATCTTTGTTGTACCTAAATCCTGAAGATCTCCGTTCATATAAAAGAAGTTATTTGAAGGCTTATCTCTTTCATCAAAATCCCAAACTGCAAGGATTGCACCCTTAGAAGCAAACTTAGAATTAATCTTAAAATCAGCCTTTACTGACTTTTCTTTAACTGCTTCAATAACAAGCTTTTTCTTTGCTACTGGTGTTACATAAAATTCAATCTTTGTGTTTGCAGTAAAAGAATAAACTGGAGGCAAGAAACTAACTTTACCGTCTTTGTTTGTAGTAAGAACTTCTGTTTTGTAAACATATTCTGCATTCTTTTTTCCTGCAGGATAAGAAACAGTTACAGAAAAGTCTGGTACAACTGCACCCTTAACAGTCTTTACCTGAACTACATAAGGAGCGGCAAATGGTTTGTCTACTTCCGTATTCTTTGGTGATGAAATTACAGTTAATTTGTAATTATTCAACGATTCAACGAACTCTTTTTCTGTATCATTCAAAGGTCCGCCATTTCCTGATTCTGATGTAGAAGCGCAGGAAGCCATAAAACTAAATAATAATGCTGTAAGTAAAATTTTCACTACTTTCATAAATTTTCCCTCAATTTTATTTTATATTTAACACAATTTTTTTACAATAAGATATTGCTAAATTATCGTGTAAAACATAGAATTATATCAATTTTTTAGTAATTTTTTTACTGCAAAGAAGGTTTTTTAATGAACAGATGTACTAAAGCTATAATCTATAAGGATAATCTTGAATACAATATTAAACAGATTTTAAAAGTACTTGCACCCGGAACAAAATTATGTATTGCCGTAAAAGCAGACAGCTATGGTCATAATGCACTTTTGACTTCGCAGATTGCAGAAAAGCTTGGTGTTGATTATTTAGCCATTGCAACTGTGGATGAAGGAATTGAATTAAGAAAGGGTGGAATTAAAGCAAATCTTCTTTTACTTAGCCTTGCTATCCCCCAGGAATTCAACGAAATTTTTGAATATGAAATCACTCCTTTGGTATTCGGTAAAGAATATATCAACCTTATTTCTGATGCTGCAAACAAGTATTTTAAAAAGGACGAAACCTTTAATGTTCAGCTTGCAGTTGATACAGGAATGGGAAGAATCGGCTGCTACCCCGAAGAAGCAGGTGAAGAAGCCTTGATTATTGAACAAAGCGACCACCTTGTTTTAAGTGGAATGTGTACTCATTTTGCAGTTAGCGACAGTCTTAATAAAAAGAACCAGGAGTTTACTCAGGAGCAGTATACAGCCTTCCGCAATGCAGTTAATTTTGTAAAGGATAAGGGAATAGATCCTGGAATCTGTTCGTGTGCCGCAAGTGCTGCAATTTTGAATAATCCCGACATGCATTTTAATATGGTTCGCTCAGGAATCATTACTTACGGCTACTATCCTGATGAAATTACAAAGGATTATCTTAAATCAATTAAAAAAGATTTTGATATTAAGCCTGTTTTAGCATTCGAAACTCAGGTTGTTGCAATAAGACATTTTCCAAAAGGCAAGTCTATTTCTTACGGAAGAACCTATGTTTGTAAGGAAGACACAGATATAGCAGTTTTACCTGTGGGCTATGCCGACGGTCTTTTAAGAAGATTTTCTCCAGGTCTTGAAGTAACAATCAACGGGAAAAATTATCCTGTTTGCGGAAGAATCTGCATGGATCAGTGCATGGTAGACATCGGGAAAAATAATCCTGATGTAAAGCTCTGGGATAAGGTTTTGATTTTTGGTCCTAAAGAAAGCGGGGCATTAAATGATGCAGAAGCCCTTGCAAAGCTTGGAAACACAATTTCTTACGAAGTTTTAACAAGCCTCACAAAAAGGGTAGAAAGGGTTATCCAATAAAGGCTACAACTTCAGAAACAAGGTAAAATGAACCGGTAACTAAAAGGATACTTCCTTCGGCTGCCGATTCTTCGAATGCTTTTATAATCATTGCCTTGTAATCAGCATCGGCACTAAAGTTGAGCCCGGCATTTTTAAATGCTTCTATCTCTGCTTTTATATCCGACTGTTTTTTATCGCCCGGTCTTGTTACAAATATTTTATTAAATCTGTACTTGAATAAAAGCGCTATATCCTTAATATCCTTATCTGCAGCACAGGCAAAAAGCAGGTTGATTTTCTTTTCTCCAAAAATCTTATTCATTGTGTCGATTGTGGCATTAATACTTTTACATGTGTGAGCGCCGTCCAAAATTAAATCCGGAATCTCTTTGTAATTATTCGGTTTTTCGATTATCTCGAAGCGGCCGGGTAACTGTGCCTTAGAAAGTCCTTTTTCTATGATTGATTCATCTAAGTTTGGTAAAAGCTTTCTTACTGCAATGGCTGCCATAGTTGCATTCTGAATCTGAGTTTTACCAAGCATTCTCATCTGAGTGTCTATAGGTCGGTTAAAAATCTCACTTTCAAAATGAACATTCATTCGTTTCTTTTTTTCATCAAAGCTGTAAGAAGCGTTTTTAATTAAATCTTCCACAAAATAACAAGGAGCATGGCGTGTAAATGCCTTTTCGCTGAATACTCTTTTTACGCTGTTTTTCTGCTGCTGAGCAATAATTACAGGTGTACAGTTTTTAATGATTCCTGCTTTTTCTGCCGCAATTTTTTCCAATGTGTCGCCTAAAAATTCTGTGTGTTCAAGCTCAATCGGAGTGATGCAGCAAAGCTTTGGTCTTATGATATTTGTTGCATCAAGACGTCCGCCAAGTCCTACTTCAAAAACAGACCAGTCTACCTTGGCATTTTTAAAGCACAAAAAAGCATAGAGTGTAACAAGCTCAAACCAGGTAATTGCTCTTTCTGCAGGTAAAGTTAGAATTGATTCGATATTCGGAACCATTTCTTTTATTGTGTCTTCATAGATTTTTTCATCAAAAAAGCCAGAAGGTTTACAGATTCGTTCGCGGAAGTCGCTGATGTGTGGAGAAGAGTAAAGACCTACATTGTATCCGGCTTCTTCTAAGATACAGGCAATCATCTTTGAAACAGAGCCCTTTCCCTTAGAGCCTGCAATATGAACGCAAGGAGCATAGTCCTGTGGATTATCAAATCGTTTACAAAGATAATCTATAGTGTCGAGCCAGAATATGTCCTTTTGAGGAAGCTGTTCAAAATTCAAATAATCATCCAGCCAGTCCTGAAACACTTCAATCGCATTCATAAATTGATTATAAAACGTTTAAAGTGAAATTTCTATATAAAAACAATAAATATCCGTGTGGTATCCGTGTGGCTATTCTTATTGAAAGAAACAGTATAAAATTGTAATATTGCTTTATATTTTTAAGTTAAAGGAATTATTTATGGATCAAGAGATTTTACATACAGACATCAACGCAAGTTACGCTGCTGCAATCGAACGAAGCAAAAAAATCGAAGAGGATTTAGTTAAGAATCCAAAAAAATACCGTGTATTAACAGGCGACCGTCCAACAGGACTTTTACACATCGGGCACTATTTTGGTAGCCTTTCTAACCGTGTACGCCTTGCAAATATGGGTGTACCTACAATGATTCTTATTGCAGACTATCAGGTTTTAACAGACCACGATGCTTTTGATAAAATCAGTCAGAACACAAAACAGCTTGTAATCGACTATCTTGCTGCAGGAATTGACCCGGAAAAACAGGATGTAATCATCTATCCTCATTCGTATGTTCCAGAAGCAAACCAGCTTATGATTCCTTTTTTAACTTTAGTTTCTAATGCTGAATTAAGCCGTAATCCAACCGTAAAAGAAGAAATCCAGAGTGCAGGTCTTACAAACGTAAATGCCGGAATGTACACATATCCTGTTCACCAGGCAGTTGATATTCTTTTCTGTAAAGGAAACGTTGTACCTGCCGGAAAAGACCAGCTTCCACATATCGAAATGGCACGTACAATAGCAAGCCGCTTTAATAAAAAATTCTGTACAGACATGGGAAAAGAACCTGTATTCCCTTTACCGGAAGTTTTACTTTCTAAAGCACCTATGATTTTAGGTCTGGACGGAAGCCAGAAAATGTCTAAATCACGCGGAAATGCAATCATGCTTTCTGCAACAGAAGACGAAACTGCAAAGCTCATCAAAAAAGCAAAAACAGACCAGGAAAGAAACATCACTTACGATCCTGTAAAAAGACCGGAAGTTTCAAACCTTTTAATGCTCATTTCTCTTTGTACTGGAGAAGCTCCGGAAGCTATTGCTGCAAGAATCGGCGAGGGTGGTGGCGGAATGCTTAAGGCTGAACTTACACAGGCTTTAAACGAAAAGCTTAGACCTATGAGACAGGAAAGAGCAAGACTCGAAGCAGATCCCGCATACATTGCAAAGGTTTTAAACGATGGTGCTAAAAAAGCACGTGAAATTGCAATCAAAACACTGGACGAAGTTCGCGAAAGAATGAATATGGTTATTTAAGGCCCATTCGCTCTTTTACAAGTTCTGTTAATTTTTCTTTATTATTAATCTCAGGAGCCTCTAAAACCTCTTCAAAAAGGTCTTTTAAAATAAGGCCTATTTGTTTTCCGGGTTTTATTCCAAGCTTAATTAAGTCATCTCCGTTAATCTGTAAATCCTTGAGGCTCAAAACACTTGATTCGTTATTTAATTCTCGCACTCGTTTTGAAAGCTCAATTAAAAGTCTGCAAGCCTCTGAATCATGTTTTCTTACATCCTGATTGTATTTTCCGAACATGTCTGCAAGGCGTAAATCAATTAAATCATCAAGGTATTCAATTTTTATTTTTACCATGAACCTTCGAACAGCCGCATTAGACCAGTCCGGAGTGTAATTAAACATATGGCAGCGGATTAAATGGCTTACATATTCAATATCTGCATTACTGAATTTAAGGCGTGTCATAAGCTTTTGGCTAAGCTCTGCAGAGTAAACTTCGTGATTATAAAAGTGATAAATTAAAAATCCGTTTTCATTTTTTTCTGTTTTTGAAGCAGGCTTTCCCGCATCGTGCAAAAGGGCAGCAAGGCGGAGTAAAGGCTTTTCTTTTGGAGCTCCGTCGCAGGCATAAATACAATGGTCCATTACATCAAAAACATGATAGCTTCTGTCGTCCTTCTGGATACATCCGCGGCATGGTAAAAGCTCTGGCATAAAGATTTTAAAAATACCTGATTCTTCCATGAGCTTTAAACCAATGCTTGGTTTTGGGGCAGTCATAAGCTTTAATAATTCATCGCGGAAGCGTTCTACACTGATTGAAGCAATCTTTTTTTGTACGTTTTCCTCGAATATTTCTGAATATGTCTTTTTTTCTATACAAAATCCCAATTTTCCGGCAAAACGCAGGGCTCTAACAGGTCTTAATCCGTCTTCCATAAAGCGTTCATGAGGATTTCCAACCGTACGGATTATCTTTTTCTTTATGTCTTTTCTGCCTTTATATGGATCTACAATCTTTCCATCATTCAAATCAAGGGCAATTGCGTTAATCGTAAAATCACGGCGGCTTAAATCTTCCCCGATTGTGGCTGCATAATTAACTGAATCAGGATGGCGTCCGTCTGAATATCCGCTTTCTGTTCTGAATGTAGTTACTTCGATTTCTTCGTCCATAAAATGTACAGTTACAGTTCCGTGTTCAATTCCTGTTAGAACTACAAACTTAAACATCTTAATAACGTCCTGAGGAGTAGCGTTTGTTGCAACATCAAAATCACTTGCTTTTTTATTTAAAAATAAATCCCTTACAGCGCCGCCAACAAGGTATGCTTTAAAATTATTCTGCTTAAAAACCTCGTTGAATTTCTTTAATTTTGATGGGATTAAAAATTTATTCTTTGTAAAAATCAAAACTAAAAGCTCCTAAAATCCGATTGAAAGTTCCCTGATTACAGTTGAATAAATAATAAAAAATATATTCAGGCAAACACAAAAAAGCATAATCAAAATAGATAAAATACATTTTCCCTTGGATTCGTGTGTAAAAAGAAAAAATATATTTTCCAAAAATCCACAGAAGGCTAAAAAACAGCAGATAATTGAGCTAACGGATAAAACATTTAAAATCAAAAGAAGGCTCTTATCCAAAAAGTTCTGAAAATTCCCTATAAGATACAGACAAAAAAGTAGTGCACTAAAAATTACAAGCACAGATACAAGGCTTTTTGTTAATTTATAGAGGATTAAAAATGATTTACTTTCCGTAAAAAAATCGTTTTTTTTAGTATTTTGCATTCCCAAATCTTCTGTTTTTTGTTAATTATTATAATAATAAAATAAAAGGTTTAAGTAAATGAAGAAATCAAATATTTGTCTTTTAATTATTTTAGTATTCGCGGGCTTTGTTTTCTGGAAGGGATGGACCAGTCTTAAGGTAAAAGCTGATAAATTCGGTATTTTAATTTCCAAAACAGGCGGGGTAAACGAAACTCCAATCATGCCTGGAAAATTCAGCTGGAACTGGGAATTTCTTCTTCCAACAAATGCACAGTTAAAGCTTTTTACAATCGAACCGGTTTCTTTAACTCAAACTGTAACAGGCACACTTCCTTCGGGTGAGCTTTACACAAAATATATTGATTCAACTCATCGCTTTGATTACAGATTCACAATTGATGTTGCCTTAACCGTTGCACCCGAAGCCGTAGTGGAGCTTATAAAATTAAACCAGGTAACAAACGAAGAAGATTTAAAAACTTATCTTACAAATGCAGCAAAAACAGTGGCTCAATTTACAGCCGACTACTATCTTAAAAAATCAGAAGAAAATCCAAAATTCCGCCCGGAATCCGTAAAAAGAGAAGATATCTTAAGGGCAATCCAGGTTTATACAGATTATCCTCTTGTAGAAGTTTTTAATCTTAGTGTAAGTGAATCAGTTCTTCCGGACTACGAAATGTATTCAAAATTAAAGGCTAATTTTATGAGTGTTGCAGTAAATCAAAATACAACACCAATTTTGGATTCAAGCATAAAACCTGAAGAAAAAGAACAGACTAAAACTGAATAAGGACAGAATATGTTTAAAAAGATAAAGGCAATCAGAGGAGCAACAGGCTCAGAAAACACAAACGATGATATTACCAAAAACGTTTGCGAACTATGTAATCAGATTTTTATTCAGAATAAATTAAAGCAGAAAGATTTAATAAGCATTCAGTTTTCAATCACAGAAGATATAAATGTACTTAATCCGGCAACTGCACTCAGAAAGGGAATGCAGAACGGGACTTTAGTATTTGATTCATCAAAAACAGCTTTATTCTGCACACAGGAAGCAAAGATTACAGGCGGAGCTCCAAAGATGATTAGAGTTTTAATTACAGCCTATTCAAAAAATCCTGTAAAAAATATTTATATAAACGGCGGTGAAAAACTCCGTCCTGATCTGGCGGGTACAAAATAATGAACATCTGGATTTCGAGTATGGAATGTGCCGGTATTATCGAAGCCGGAGGCGTAAAAAACGTAACATTTTCTTTGTGCAAGGAATTTGCAGATTTAGGTCACAAGGTAACTTTATTTATCCCGGTTTTTAAGACCAACTCATGGGATTTAATTACGAATCTTGAAAAAGATTTTATTAAAAACGTTGTAATAAAACACTGCGGAAAAGAAGAACAGATTACATATTCCAAGGCAAAGTTCAAGGATGAAAAATTCAACATTATTTTTATAAACCATCCGGGCTTTCTGGAAAAGGAAGCTGTTTATACATATACGGCAAACGAACAGAAAAAAAATCCTGAATTTGTAAAGGGCATGGGCCATAAAGACACTCTTTTCTTAGACGCGCTTTATTCTAAGGCAGTTGCAACCTACGGCGAATATGCAGATAAAGTAGACCTTCCTGATATTATGCATTGTCAGGATGCTTCTACGGCACTGGTTCCTGTTTACATAAGGTTTATGGCAGAGTTTCATAAAACAGCGTCTGTTATAACGATTCATAATGCAGGACCGGCTTACCATCACAATTATTCAAGCATAGGCGAAGCGGCATGGTTTACGGATCTTTCGGAAGTGATTTTGAGCGGAGCCTTGAACGGAACTAAGGTGGAACCATATCTTCTTGCATCTAATGCGGGGGCCCATATAACAACGGTATCAGAAACATACGCTCAGGAATTAAAGGACCCCTTTAACAAGGACGAAACAGAAGGGCTTGCTCCAATCTTTTTTTCAAGAAGCACAAAAATTACAGGTATTACAAACGGCATAGACTTTGAACGCTATGATCCAAGCGACACAAATGTTTCAAATCTTCCTTTTGCCTTTAACCCGGAAACAGGCGACCTTGAAGGAAAATACAAGTGCCGTGAATACTTTTTCGAACAGATTTTAAATAATCATGAAACTCCGTGCATGGTTCCAGTCTACGGCGAAATAGACAACAAGGACTATAAAAATAATATCTACATTGTTTACCACGGACGCATTACAGCACAGAAAGGCCTAACGGTTTTAATTGAATCCATCCCGGTAATCCTCAACAATTTTGAAAACGTATTTTTCATCATTGCAGGGCAGGGAGAAGTAAGCCTGGAAGAAGAATTAAAAACTCTTTGTACAAGCCAGAAAGGCAGGGTTGTATTTATAAACGGCTACGAAAAATGTCTTGCACGCCTTACAAATGCAATCGGAGATTTTATTGTTCTTCCAAGCTTTTTTGAACCTTGCGGCTTAGAAGATTTTATTTCCCAGATTTACGGAACCTTACCTGTAGCTCATAAAACAGGCGGATTAAATAAAATCTTAAATAACGAAACAGGCTTTTTATACAAAAAAAATACTGCAGAAAGCCTTATTGCAAAATTGAGCGAAGTAATCACAATTAAAAAGTACTCGCCCAACACAATCAATAAAATTATAGCTTATGCTTCAAAATATGTACGCGAAACATACCTCTGGTCCAAAGTAATTTCAAACAAGTATATTCCGTTTTTCAATGAAATTTTGAAAAAAACTTAAAAGTCCTATTGACTAAAAAAGCTATAATTTATATTATAATCAACATTGAACGTGACTAACGTACAATAACTGCTGCTTTAGCTCAGCTGGTAGAGCACGTGATTTGTAATCTCGGGGTCGTGGGTCCAAATCCTACAAGCAGCTGGCTCTGGGGAGTTTCTAGAGTGGTCAAATAGGACAGACTGTAAATCTGTTGGCTTTCGCCTTCTGAGGTTCGAATCCTCAACTCCCCAAGTTTTTCAAGAGTTAGAACATTTCTAACTCTTTTTTTTTACCTTGGTTTTACCTTGGAATGAAGACTCAAAGAAGGGGACAGTAAAAAGTTGGTTATTCATTTTTGGGGTGTAAGAGGATCTTTACCAACTCCGCTCACACCACAGCAGGTACAATCAAAAATAATGGCTGTTATTCAGCGTGTATCACCAGAAGACTTGGTTTCACCGGAAGCCAGGTCTAAATTCATTGCAAACCTTCCTTCATGGATTTACGGAACTACCGGCGGAAACACTGCCTGTGTAGAAATCCTTCATAACGACACACACATTATCTTAGATGCAGGAACAGGTTTAAGGGTTCTTGGCAAAAACAGAAAGTGTCCTGAAAAATATCATCTTTTCCTTTCGCATTTCCACTGGGATCACATTCAGGGCTTTCCTTTCTTTGACCACGCATTCAACTCAACAGTTAAATTCGAAATTTATTCACACTATCCCGAAAGTAAAAAATATTTCTGGGATCAGGTAATCGAACCATATAGTCCGCCTTCTGTTGCTTTGGCCTTTACAAAAAACATCAACTTTAATCTTTTAGAAACCAACAAGGAATATGATGTAGAAGGAATCAAGGTAAACTCTCAGGAAATGAGACATCCAGGTAAATCTTATTCATATTCATTCGAAGCTGACGGAAAGAAGTTTGTTTATGCTACAGACGTTGAATTAAAATCATCTGACTATAAAAATACAAACGAAGGAAAGCAGGTTTTCCAGAACGCAGATGTAATTGTAATAGACTCTCAATACACAGTAGAAGAAGTTTACAGAAAAGAAAACTGGGGACACTCGGCATTCTGTTATGTAATCGACTTTGCAGTTTACTGGAATATTAAAAAGATTTATCTGTTTCATCATGAACCAACTTATGATGATAAAAAGCTTAATTCAATTCTTCAGGCAGCAAGATGGTATGCTCAGTTTATTAATCATTCAGACATCGAAATCTATCTTGCAAAAGAAGACATGGAGATTACTCTATGATAACATCTTTAAATCCTGTACAAAAACCAGAATCTTTTAAACTTTCTTATAACTTTACTTCAAGAGAAATTGCTATCCTTGCAAAATTTTTCCGCGACCATCAGGATAAACTTCCCGAAGGTCTTGAATCTTTTACCAAATCATTGGAAGATTCTGTATATAACTCATTATCACTAGAAGAGGCTAGAATTTTTTACTCATGAAAAACAAAAAAACTAAACTCATTATCTTATCAACTTTATGCGCTTTGATTTTAATCGCTGCCGTTTGCATTTCTGTTTTTTTACTTCAGTTTGCACCGGTAGATAAAAATGACAAGGAAACTGTTCGTTTTGAAATTCCATACGGTTCAAATGCTCACGAGGTTATTAATTCTCTTTACGAAAAAGGCTTAATCAGAAATAAGAAATTCTTTTATTATCTTATTCTTCGCCCTCAGTATTTAAAATATGTTTACCCTAAGATTGAATTTCCTAAAAAGCTTGATTTTAAAAGCGGAGTTTACAATGTAAATAAAAGTATGTCTTACTCTGATTTTATCTTGAAGTTTGCAAATGGTGATTCTGAATACGTTGTAATTACTGTGGCAGAAGGTTTAACAATCAAAAAAATCGGAACACTTTTGGAAGAAAAGGGAATCTGTAAAAAAGATGACTTTGTAGCAGCATGTCACGATCCTGAGCTTTTAAATATTTACGACATTCCTGCAGATTCTTTCGAAGGCTATCTTTTCCCGGATACATACAATCTTGATGCAATTATGAACGCAAAATTAATCGTTCAGATTATGGCAGACAATTTCTTTAATAAAATAAAGGAGATTCCTGAGCTCGAAGGCAAAAAGGGTAAGGAATTAAATGATATTGTAATTCTTGCATCGATTGTAGAACGCGAATATAAGGTTGACGAAGAAGCACCGATTATTGCAAGCGTATTTACTAACAGAATTAAGCATAAAATCGGACTTTATTCATGTGCAACAATTGAATACATCATTACAGAAATTCTTGATAAACCGCATCCAACAAGAATCTTCGACAAGGACTTAAAGATTGATAATCCTTACAACACTTATATGTACCAGGGATTAACACCAGGTCCTATCTGTAATCCTGGAGCAGTTGCTTTAGCCGCAAGTGCAAAACCTGCAAAAACTGAATTTTATTATTTCCAGGTTGTAGATCCTTCCAGCGGAAAACACGTATTTACAAAAACTTTTGGCGAGCATATTACAAATCATACATTAATAACCAAATAAGCGGGAATAATGGCAGGATATATCTCATCAGAAACTATAGACCTCATTCATAATACAGCGGATATAATTTCCGTTGTAGGAGAGTATACAAAGCTCGAAAGAAGAGGCGGAAACGACTGGTGGGGCTGCTGTCCGTTCCACGGAGAAAAAACAGCTTCCTTTCATGTAGACGGCGACAAAAAATTCTATCACTGCTTTGGATGTCACGAAAGCGGAGATGTAATCAAATTCGTAATGGAAATGGAAAAAGTTTCCTATGTTGATGCCGTAAAAAGCCTTGCAAAAAAAACAGGTATTTCAATTAAATATGCAGACGGCTTTAATCCCGAAACTATTAAAAAAGATAACAGGGCAGAAGAATACATCGAGCTTTACGAACGAACTGCTTCCATGTTTCATTACATGCTTATGCAGACAGAGCAGGGAAAGGATGCCCTTAATTATATAAGAAAACGTGGGCTCACAGACGACATCCTCGAAAAATTTAAAATCGGATATTCTCCAGCAGACAGACGCTGGCTTAAAAAATTTTTAAAATCAAAAAACTTTACGGACGACTTTTTAAAAGATTCAGGACTCTTTAGTAAGAATTACCCGGATGTTGCATTCTTCAGCGACCGTTTAATGTTCCCAATTTGTAACCGTAAGGGGCAGGTTGTTGCCTTTGGCGGAAGAATCATTCATCCTCAGGGACCGGAAGACAGAAAATATTTGAACTCCGGAGATTTAATTCAGTATAAAAAGCGAGAAACCTTATACGCATTCAACCTTGCAAAAAACTCAATCCGCCAGAATAAAAAAATTATTTTCTGCGAAGGCTATATGGACTGTATTGCTTACCACATGAGCGGAATTGAATATGCAGTTGCTCCTCTTGGAACAGCCCTTACCGAAGAACAGATTAAAATGATTTCTGGCTTTGTTGATACGGTTTTACTTTCCTTTGACTCAGACGAAGCGGGGCAGAATGCAACAAAAAGAGCCATTTACATGTGCCGAAATCACGACCTTCCTGTAAAGATTATCCAGCTCAAAGGCGGAAAAGATCCTGCAGAAATTTTATTGAATTTCGGAAAAGAAAACTTGACGGCTCAGGTTAATAATGCTATATTAGATAGCGATTATCTTTTGAATAGGATAGGGAAATTGTATCCAATCGATACACCCGAAGGAAAAACTCAGGCAGCGCTTGAATATTTTCCATATATTGATTCCCTTCAATCCCAGATACAAAAAGAATCGAGCCTGGAGCAATTGAGTCAGGCATTCAATCTAAAACCGGAGGCTGTTAAAAGAGACTTTTTAAATCGTAATCAAGCCCGTGAACGCTTAAATACCCGGTCGAATAATAATCAAACAAGCACAGAAAAACCAATAGTCCTGAATGCAGAATTAAGAGGATTAATTGCGGTAACTGCCGACCTTAATCAATATAAGAAATTACGTTCGAGCTTAAAAGAAGACGATTTTAAGAATCCAGACGCCAAACGATTATACAGATTGTTGGAGGAATGTTTTAATAACAATACTTTTTCAATTCCGGATATCCTAACTGCCTGTAATGATAAACAAATTCAGGAACTTATAACAAATGTTATATCGTCCGGGATGTATCAAGCCGATAATATAGATATCGTTATAAATGATACTATTAAGTATGTTAAACGAAACAGCCTTGAAGAAAAGAGAAACAACCTTGTTAAACGCATCAGTGAATTCATCGTTGTTACAGAAGAAGATAAAGTTCAATTAAACAATCTTCTTAAAGAAAAAATGGAACTTGATAAACAGGTTCAAAATTATCAAAATAAGGTGTAAACGCAATGGAAGAAATCAGCAATGCTGCGGTAGAAAAACTTCTTAAACTTGCTAAAAACAAGCCATTTATTACTTGGGACGAAGCTACAGACGTTCTTGGACAGGATTTTATTAATTCAGAAGAGATGGAGTCTGTATTAAAGCTCTTAAGTGAACATAATATTCAGTTAATCGAAACCGACATTATTGGTGCCGAAGAAGATAACCCGGTAGATGATGTAGGCGAGGATGACGAAGATGATATCATTCTTGAACAGGATGATGATGAACCTACAGGAGACAGCGAAGTAGAAGAGATTGAAAATGCCGAAAAAATGGCTGCTTCAAAATCTAAGCTCGTAAACTCTGATAAGGATTCAAATGTTGATGACCCGATCCGTCTTTATTTGAGAGAAATCGGTAAAGAAAACCTTCTTACAGCAGAACAGGAAGTTGAACTTTCTAAAACAATGGAAGAAGGAAATAATATCATTAAGGATGTAATTAAGAATTCAGGAATTATGCTTCCGGAATTTTTTGCAATTGCTCAGAAGGCATTTACAAGAATCGACATCCACGAATCTGGAAAAACAAGAAAAGAACTCAACGAAGAAATGGCAGATAAACGCCGCTTAAAGAGTTTTTACGGAGAACACATTAAACCTGTTCTCCCTGAATTAAAGCAGTACATGACTCTTAAAAAGCAGCTTTTTGAATCTGAACAGTCAAGCGCAATCTTTGATAATACACAGCTCGTTGAATTAAAGAAAAAGATTCTCCCTGAACTCCAGAAGGTTGATATTCAGACAGAAGAACTTGATAAATTTACTCAGAAATACAGAGACGCTACATTAAAAATCGAAGAATACCATCAGAAGCAGGAAAAGAAGATGAAGGAATTAAGAATCTCTAATCCTTCGGAACTCCGTGCTTTGGGTAGAAAGATTTCCATTAAGTCTCAGGCCGGCAAACTCGAACAGGAACTTAATATGAGTGCCGACGAAATCCGCGAAATCTATACTCAGATTCAGAAGATTGACCGTAAGCTTCACCGCCTTGAATATGAATTCGAAAACAATGTTGAAGAAATCATCAAAATGGCAAAAGACATTGAATACGGCCGCGGAATGATGGAAAAAGCTAAAAACAGACTTATTAATGCAAACTTAAGACTTGTAGTTTCTATTGCTAAAAAATATACAAACCGTGGACTTCATTTCTTTGACCTTGTTCAGGAAGGAAACATCGGTCTTATTAAGGCTGTAGAAAAGTTTGAATACAGAAAAGGATTTAAATTCTCTACATACGCTACATGGTGGATTCGCCAGGCAATTACTCGTTCCATCTCTGATCAGGCAAGAACAATTCGTGTACCTGTTCATATGATTGAACAGATTAACAAGGTTGTTCGTGAAAGCCGCCAGCTCATGCAGAAGCTCGGACGTGAACCAACTGATGACGAAATTGCACAGCAGCTTTCCTGGCCATTAAGCCGTGTAAAACAGGTTAAAAATGTTGCACGCGAACCAATTTCTCTTGAAACTCCAATCGGCGAAGAAGAAGATTCATTGCTCGGAGACTTTATCGAAGACAAGGAAGTTGAAAATCCAGCATCACAGACTGCTTTTACATTGCTTCAGGAACAGCTTCGTTCTGTTTTGAACACACTTCCACCTAGAGAACAGGAAGTTCTTAAGATGAGATTTGGTCTTGAAGACGGATATTCACTCACTTTGGAAGAAGTTGGTCTTTATTTTGACGTAACACGTGAACGTATTCGTCAGATTGAAGCAAAGGCTTTGAGAAGATTAAGACATCCGCGTCGTGCAAACGGTCTTAGAGACTACATCGAAATGTAAATTTTTGGTGTATATAGACTAAAATCAACATTTATTATATATTTTTACATATTTTATTCGAGGAAAATTCATGGTAACTACAGACACTTTTGATAAATTAAAAAAATTACAGGACATTTTAGTTCAGAAATATGAACTTGATGAAAAAATTAAGGAAGAACCAAAGCAGCTTGATGTTCAGGAAGAACTTTTGGCACGCTTAAAGAAAGAATTCATCGAAAAAAATACAACTTACGAATCTATCAAAGACAATGTCTTGAAAATCAAATTCGATCTGGAAGAAGCAATTAAATCAAGAGAAAGCGGCGAAAAGGGAATGGATAACATCACAACTCACCGTGAATACGAAGCTCTTGAAAAACAGATTCTCGAAGCAACAGATAAAGAAAACGAATTAAGAAAAGATTTACAGAAGCAGGAAAAATCTCAGGAAGAATTAAAGGAAACTTTAAACGGTCTTGAAGACATGATTAAAACTCAGGAAGATGATCTTGCCGCAAGTAAAGAAGCTTTGAATAAAAAACTTTCGGAATTCAATTCTCAGAAAGAAAAATTAGATAAAGAAGAAAAGAAGATTTCTCCAAACTTAGACCAGGAAACTGTATTCAAGTTCCAGAGAATCATTCAGAGAAACTCAGAAGGTATTGTTGCCGTTAAAAATGGTGTTTGTACAGGATGTCACATGATTTTGCCTGCACAGTTTGCAAACACAGTACACGTTGGCGATGATATTCAGTTCTGTCCATACTGCAGCCGTATTCTTTTCTACGAAGAAGCAGAAGAAGATGCACAGGAAAATTACTACAACTTCAATGAAACTGGCAGCCTCGTAGACATGGATGATTTTGACGACGACGAAGATTACGACAGCGAAGAAGAAAAAGAAAACGAAGAAGAATTGAGCTACGAAGATGAAGACGTTGATGCAGATTCTATCTCTGATGATGAAGATGATGACGAACTTGCAGACGACGAAGAAATCGAAGAAGAAGACGAAGAATAATTTTGTACAAATGGGATATAACCGCGTTGTTATATCTTGATGATAAGACATAATGATGAGCGAAAGTCCGGGCTCCTTCGGAAAAAATGCCGGGTAATAACCGGGCCAGACAGATAACTGTATAATTTCTTACATAGTTCTATCTGGACAGACAGTGCAACAGAAATTGTACCGCCCGAAAGGGTAAGGGTGAAAAGGCAGTGTAAGAGACTACCGCATAACTGGTAACAGTTGTGGCTTGTAAACCTCATTTGGAGCAAGATTAAGCAGCAGTTGTGGATTTCCGACCAATACTGCGGGTAAATCGCTAAAGTTAAATGGCAACATTTAACTCGGATAGATGGTTATTGATGGAAACATCAGACAGAACCCGGCTTATTGTCCCATTTGTTTTTGTTAAACAAAATGAAAACAAGTATAATTGAGAAAGAAAACATCAATAAAAAAATACATCCCCGTCTTAGACTCGTTCTTAAAATCTTTTTAATTGTTCTTGTCTCTGCAGGTCTTGTAACTGCAATCGTTATCCCTGTAAAAAAACATTTTGATTCAAAGCTCACAGTAAAATCCATCGTAAAGCTCTGGGACGTTTATGATTACCAGGCAATCTACGAAAACGGAAAAGCATTCTTACAAAAAGATCCATATAACAACACAGTTTTAACAATCTACGGTTATGCATGCTTTTTCCTCGCAGAATCTCAGAACGAAACAACACAGACTCAGGATTATTTAAATGAATGCATTACAAGCTTGAGAATGGCCTTGTACGATGCAAATTCATCTTTACTTCCACAGATTCAGTACATGCTTGGAAAAGCATATTTTCATAAAAACAAAAGTAATTCTTATTACTATTCAGACCTTGCAATCAAATATTTAAATCTTGCAAAGAAAAATGGTTGTAAGGAAAAAGACATAGCACAATATTTAGGAATCAGCTATGCAAACCTCGGTATGTCTGAATTAAGCATTGCAGCATTTTCTGAAGCACTTGCAATCAGAGACTCTCCGTCTTTGCTTCTTTCTATTGCAGAGCAGTATTACAACATTCAGAATTATGACATTGCAGAACAGTATCTTTTCAGACTCATCAAAACAAACGAGGATGATGACATTTTATTGAAATCCAAGCTCCTTCTGGCAAAAATCTACACAGATAAAGGAGACTATGATACAGCATTAAAGGAATATGAACAGATTCTGGAAGTCTATGAAAATTCTGCAGATGCTTATTATGGAATTGGTTGTATATACGAAAAACAGCAAAATATAGTAAAAGCCCGCACTCAATGGAGAAAAGCCTTGAAAATTCAAGTAAATCATCCTGGAGCGCAAAAAAAATTATCAATTTACTAATTTT
Source organism: Treponema sp. (assembly GCA_017962965.1). Taxonomy (GTDB): domain Bacteria; phylum Spirochaetota; class Spirochaetia; order Treponematales; family Treponemataceae; genus Treponema_D. The sequence continues at coordinate 36,571 of JAGCUI010000026.1, forward strand.
CTGATTTATTAATATATAAAATTGTAGTATAATTTAGTATCACAAAATATGTGGGAGGAAGTCGATGGCACTTTTCGACAAGTTTACAACAGATATTGGAATTGATTTGGGTACATGTAATACCCTTATATACGTTAGAGACAAGGGCATTGTAATTGATGAACCTTCTGTAGTTGCCGTGGAGAAGGGAACTAAGAAGATTGTTGCAGTAGGTTCAGAAGCTAAACGAATGCTCGATAAAACACCTGGTGGAATCATCGCAATCAGACCTTTAGCAGACGGTGTAATTGCAGATATCGACAGTACTGAAAAAATGATTAAGTACTTCATCCAGAAGATTATTCCACGTCATCAGATTTTTAAATCAATCAGAATGAAAATCGGTATTCCATCGTGCGTTACCGAAGTAGAAAAAAGAGCTTTAGTTGAAGCCGCTTTGAACTCTGGTGCTAAGGAAGTTCAGGTAATTCCTGAAAGTCTTGCAGCTGCCATTGGTGCAAAAATTCCTATTTATGAACCAGCCGGCCACATGATTTGTGATATTGGTGGTGGAACTACAGAAGTTTCTGTAATCTCACTTGGAGGCATGGTTGTTACACATTCCATCCGTATTGGTGGAGATAAATTTGACGAAGCCATCGTTAAACACGCAAGAAACGTACATAACCTCATAATCGGTCAGCCAACTGCAGAAAGATTAAAGATTCAGATTGGTAACGCTGCTCCTGAAAAGACTATCGAAAAGATGGAATTAAAGGGAACAGATGCTATTACCGGTCTTCCACGCCGTTTGGAAATAGATAGCGTTGAAGTACGTGAAGCATTAAAGGATCCTGTTACAAAAATCGTTGAAGAAATTAAAACTGTATTGGGACTTACACCTCCAGAGCTCGCTTCTGATATCGTAGAACGCGGTATTGTAATGAGTGGTGGTGGATCAATGCTCCGTGAACTTCCAAAGCTTATTTCTAAAGAAACTGGTGTACCTGTAATCCTTGTTGAAAAACCATTACAGTGTGTAGCTCTTGGAGCAGGTGAAGCATTTAATCTCTTTAAGAACATGAGCTCTGAACGCTCTGTTTATGACAGTTTGAATGAATAGTACCGGCTATGGCAAAAAAGATACAGGCAAATTTTAAGATAAGAATACCTGAGATTGTTTTTATCTTCTTTCTGCTGTTTTCCGGTATTTCACTTGGATTCAGTACAGGTAGTTTTATCATTAACCTTAAAAATGTTGGATTCTCAATAATGTCTACACTGGAGAAGGGATGTAATTACATTTATTCTTCGGTTTCTAATACTGTGCATGCAGTTTCTGAATTAAAGCAGCTTAGAAAAGATTATGATGAACTTGTAATCAAGCTTGAAAATTACGAGGAAATGCAGCGTTCAAATGCAGATATTAAAAAAGAAAACCTCCGATTAAAGGAACAGCTTGACTTTGCCGTTTCCCTTGATGAAAAAAATATTCCGGCTCAGATTATTTCAAGAAACCTTGATTCAGCATATTCATATCTTACAATCGATAAAGGTAAGGTAAATGGAATTAAAAAGGGAATGCCTGTAATTGCCTTCCAGAACGGAAACAACGGACTTGTTGGCAGGGTAGTTCAGGTTGGTACTTTTACAAGCCAGGTAATGCCTGTTTATAACATCGATAATATTGTTTCTGCCAGAATCATGAATACCCGTGATTTAGGACTTGTAAATGGTCTTGGAAGCCAGGATCAGCCGTTAAAGCTCAGATATATCCGTAAGAGTGTGGTAGACAGCCTTAAATTCGGAGACATAATTGTTACTTCCGGCGAAAACGATAACTATATGAAGGATATTCCTATCGGAACAATTTCTTTAATCAAAAACAATAACTACGATACATCGCTTGATATTGAATTAATGCCTATCATCGACTTTGCACGCCTTGAAAATGTTGTTGTTGTAAATCCTAAAGAATTGAACGACAGAAAAAATAATGAGTAGGGGAGCAAGAAAATGTTAAAATCTTTATTAATCAGTTTAGCAATTCTCTTTTGTGCGACAATTCTTGAATCCTCAATTTTTACAAACATCTCGTTCTTTATTGTAGTTCCTGATATTCTTTTAATTCTTTCAATTTATTTTTCTTTATTAAACGGAAAGCTTTACGGAGAAATAACAGGCTTTGGTTCAGGCCTCTTCCTTGATTTGATTACGGGAAGTCCTTTTGGTTTGAACTGCCTTTTAAGAACAATAATCGGTTATGTATTCGGATTCTTTTCCAGAACTGTAATTATTTCCGGTCTTATTATGCCGGTTTTGAGCGTGGGAGTAGGTACAATTTTTAAACGTTTATTCTTGATGATTATTTCGTTTATCTTCCCAAGCATCAATCTTTATGTTTACAGCTTTATTTCAAAGGAATTCCTTTTTGAATTCTGCGCTAATATCGTATTTGCAATCATCATCTTTAAGATAATGGGTTTCTTTAAGAAAACACTTTCGCTTTATGATACAAGGGATATGATAAATCATGTTCAAGACTAATTCAGAAAAAGTAAGTAAAAATGCAAAGATTTATGTTCTTGGCGGTTTAATACTTTTTCTTTTTATAGTTTATTCTTCCTCTCTTTTCCACATGCAGATTGTATTGGGCGAAGTTTATGATACTCAGTCTACAACAAACTCAAGAACCATTCGTGAGCTTCCTGCCCAGCGTGGTGAAATTTATGACAGAAATGCAACAGCACCATTAGTAATTAATTCAGACTCATTTGCCGTTCAGCTTACAACTGCACAGATTCCAAAAGATCGTTATGATACAGTTTTATTAAGACTTGCAAACTATCTTGGAATCAGTAAAAACGACATTGAATCCGTAAAGGATTATAAAAGAAATTCATTCACTCCGATTCAAATTAAATCCAACGTGCCGTTCTCTGTAATTTCAAATATTGCAGAAAACAAGGCTGATTTACCGGGAGTTTCATGGATTTCAAAACCAATCAGAAACTACCTTCATACTGAATCTCTTTCTCACGTAATCGGATACGTTGGTATTATCGGAGAAGAAGAAACAACAATTCTTTATAACCAGGGATATAACGAAAATTCCATCGTAGGTAAATCCGGAATCGAAAAGCAGTACGATTTACTTTTACAGGGAAAACCAGGACGCGAAATTACAACAATCGACGTATTGGGTCGTGTAATTTCTGATAAGCCTCGTATTGAACCTCCTGTTTCGGGTAATAACCTTGTTCTTTCAATCGACTCAAGAATACAAAAGCTTGCAGAAGAAACTCTGGGTAACCGTGTTGGATCTGTAGTTGTATTAAAACCATATACAGGCGAAATTCTTGCCATGGTTTCCTATCCATTCTATGATTCAAACATCTTTACAACACAGGAAAACTTTAGTAAGGAATATAATAAATTAAAGCTCAACGAAAATAACCCGTTGATTAACCGTGCCATCCAGACAGAATATCCACCTGCTTCTACATTCAAAATCATCATGTCTACAGCCATGCTTCAGGAAAGGGCATTTCCTTCTACAAAGAAAATTGAATGTACCGGTGAGATGGAATATGGTGGACGTATTTTCCACTGTCACTTGCATTCAGGACACGGATGGCTTGATTTAAGAAACGGTATGGCTCAGTCATGCGACGTTTATTACTGGACAATCGGACGTGACTACCTTGGTATAGATAAAATTGCTTCTTATGCAAAGGAATTCGGTTTTGGTAAACTTACCGGAATTGATATTCCAAACGAAAAGAACGGACAGGTTCCAACACCGGACTGGAAATACGAAAAATTCAAGGAAAAGTGGGTCGGTGGAGATACACTTTCTGCTTCCATCGGACAGGGATACGTTCTTGCAACTCCTTTACAGATGGCAAATATGATTGGTATGGTTTCTAATGCCGGAAAAATTTACAAGCCTCACCTTTTAAACGAAGTTCGTAATCCAGATACTGGCGAAGTAATTCAGAAAACAGAACCGGAAGTAATCATTCAATCTACAATCGAAAATGCCGTATGGACACAGGTTCAGGAAGCATTAAGATACACTGTAACAAACGGTACACCGGTTTATCCGATGCACAATAAAACAGTTAAGATTGCATGTAAAACAGGTACTGCCGAAGTAGACGGCTACAAGAACAGCTGGCACTCATGGCTTGTTGCTTATGCTCCGTATGATGCACCTCCAGAGGACAGAATCTGTGTTGCAACTGTAGTAGAAGCATGTAACAAATGGGAATGGTGGGCTCCTTACTGTACAAACATCATTATTCAGGGAATCTTTAATAACCAGACCTTTGATGAATCTATTACAGAATTAGGATTTAAATATCTTATCAACTCAAATACAAGTGCCGGAAGAATGGAATAGGGGGTAGAAATGAAAAAAAAGATATTTACAATGTTTGATTATTTTCTCATCCTCTTAGTTTCACTTTTGATTTTCTTTGGTGTTTTATTCATCTATTCTTCAAACATTAACTCTAACGGTGTGTTAGTATTAAACGAACATTCAAAACAGCTTATGTGGGCTGCTATCAGCTTTGTAGTAATGATAATTTTTACGATTATCGACTATAGAAGATTTGGTAACATGTCTAAATTTTTATACAGTTTTGCCATATTTTTATTGATTATTGTATTAATTCCTAAAATAGGTATTAACGTAAACGGTTCACGAAGCTGGCTTGGTATTGGTTCTGTACGTATTCAGCCTGCAGAAATTACCAAGGTTTTATTTATTTTGTTCCTGGCATATTATCTTGATAACTCCAAGGAAGAAGCTCCTCTAAAAAGATTTATTATTGCATCCTTAATTATGGGCTTACCGGTTGGATTGATTTTGCTTCAGTCTGATATGGGTTCTGCAAGTGTATTTATCCCGATTTATCTTATTATGTGTCTTTTTGCAGGCATTCCTATTAAGATGATTGTTTACGTTCTTGCAGTAGGTCTTCTTTCGATTTTCTATTGTTGTCTTCCTTTGTGGAACATGTATATTGCAAAGACTCCTGTAAAGCTGATTTCGCTTTTAACAATTACTAAATATCGTGCTATTTTGATTTTAGCTTCGGGACTTATCACACTTATTGGTGTTGTTGTTAGAAGATATTTCCATGGTCCTAAATGGGCATTCTGGGTAACTTACGTATCTTCAATTTTCTGTATTTCGCTTATTACATCATTTATCTTTTCTAAGGTATTAAAGGACCATCAGATCTGGCGTTTGATTATCTTTATGAATCCATATGTAAGCCCGGATCGTTACGGTTGGAATATCATCCAGTCTCAGATTGCAATTGGTGCCGGAGGATTGTTTGGTAAATCCTACCTGCATGGCCCTCAGAGCCACGGACGATTCTTACCGGAGCAGAGTACAGACTTTATCTTTAGTATCCTTTCCGAAGAATGGGGCTTCTTTGGCGGTATGCTTGTATTCGTTATTTACATTATTATTCTTTTAAGAATTCTTTATATCATTAAGCATACAAATTCAAACTACGGTGTTTATGTAGGTTCAGGAATATTCACAATGTTTGCATACCATTTCTTTATTAATATTGGTACTGTAATGGGAATAACTCCTGTAATTGGTATTCCGTTGTTCTTTATGTCTTATGGTGGTTCTTCGTTATTAACAGCTATGATCAGCATAGGAATTATCCAAAGTATTAACTGCAGGCGTAAGGAATTAAATTAAATAAATACAATATGAAATATTTAATAGTTGAATAGGTAAAACATGCTGCAAAATACACTTATTGGTAGACAGAATATACATTATGATAAGTAATATAGATTAGAAATGCCTTATACTGCCATTGCTTTATACGGTTAAAATTTCCCTTTATACCGGGTATTTACCGTTAAAACAGCCTTTACAGAAGGTATCATCACCGAATGCTTTTATCATTCCCTGGAGGCTTATGAATGCCAGTGAGTCTGCTCCTATTTCTTTTCTTATTTCTTCAAGCTCATGTGTACTTGAAATTAATTCATTTTTACTTGGTGTATCTATACCTAAATGACACGGAAATTTTACAGGTGGTGAACTTACTCTAAAATGAACTTCCCTGGCACCGGCACGACGTAATATCTGAACGAGCCTGCGGCTGGTTGTTCCACGTACAATTGAATCATCAATGACTATTACGCGTTTTCCCATTAAATCACTTTTGATGGCGTTTAATTTTACAAATACCATGTTTTCACGTTCTTTCTGTGTAGGTGCTATAAAGGTTCTACCGATGTATTTATTCTTAATAATGCCTGTTACATAAGGAATACCGCTTGCTCTGGAATATCCCATTGCAGCACCAAGGCCACTGTCTGGAACACCAATAACAACATCAGCTTCTACATTTGATTCTTCTGCCAAAACCTGGCCCATTCTGTAACGAGCTTCCTGAACCGGTATTCCGTCTATCTCTGAGTCCGGACGTGCAAAATATACATATTCGAATATACAGGTTTGTTTTGTGTTTTTATTTATATCAACAGATTCCAAACCATCCTGATTAATTACAACAATTTCTCCAGGCTCCACATCCCGTAAAAACTTTGCATTAACAGAATCAATTGCGCAGGATTCTGAGGCTAAAATATAGGCCTTGCCGTCCTTACATTTTAAGCTTTTGTCCCCTACTCCAGACTGACCTTCTAAAACACCAATACAAAGAGGGCGGATTCCGTTTGGATCTCTTATTCCTATAAGCATGTTTTCTGTCATGATACACAAGGCAAAGGAACCTTTGATTAATCTTACAGTCTGCTTTACGGCTTCTATAAATCGTTTCTGGTTTTCTATACTTGTAAAGTTTTCTTTGGGGCTTGAACCCGGTTTTCCGCCGTTTTCTATGAATTTTTTAACTATGAGCTTTAGAATAACCTCTGTGTCGCTTGATGAAGAAAAGGTGCTGCCGCCGTCTTCCAGCATAGCCCTCAGTTCCTCGTAGTTTACAAGCTGGCCGTTGTGGCAGAGGGCTATGGAACCCATTTTAAATGAGTTTAAGAAAGGCTGGGCATTTTCGATTGTGCGGCCGCCGGCTGTGGCGTATCTAACGTGACCTACCCCGATATTTCCGCTTAATTTTTCAAAGTGTCCCTGTTCAAAAACATCACTTACCAAGCCCATATTTTTGTGAAGCTTTATTTTAGATCCGTCCGAAACTGCAATTCCGGCGCTTTCCTGTCCTCTGTGCTGTAAGCTGGTTAATGCAAAATAACACAAGGATGCGGCATTTTCTGCTCCAAAAACGCCTGTAACTCCACATTCATCTTTAAAACCCATAATTTTTACCTCAAAAAAAACGCCGTAGACATAATTCCTCCGTAAAAGAATCATATCCACGGCGTCTTTGCCATATATTTAATTATCTTAAAATAACGTTTGTGTGTCAATAAGCCTTAATTCTGGCCTGCTTTTTTGATTACAACACAGTTTCTTCCGTTTGTTTTTGCTTCATACATAGATTTATCTACGCGGTCAAAAACAATCTCTGCTGTATCTCCTGCAGTTATATCAGTAAGTCCAACGCTGCATGTAAGCTTTCCGCATTTTTCAAATTCAACACCTGCAATTTTTTCCCTTAATTCATCTGCAATTTTGTGAATCTGATTTATATCCATATTGTAGCATACACAAACAAATTCTTCGCCGCCCCAGCGTCCCATTTTAATATCATAAGGCTCAAGAAAATCATTAACTTCCTTTACAAACTGCTTAAGAACCTGGTCTCCAACAGAATGTCCGAATTCATCATTAACCTTTTTAAAGTAGTCAATATCGAGCATCATAAATGAAGCAATGTGGCCCTTTGTATTAAAGCGGTCTATAGCGTTTCGAATTTCTGTTTCAATTCTTCCGTGATTAAAGATTGAAGTAAGCGGATCTTTAGAAGCAAGCTCTTCGTATTTTCTTAAAGTATCAAAAAGCTTGATTGAATTTTCATGAATATCCTGAACCATAAATACAAACCTGAAGTCATCATTATTGCTTGTATTTGCACGGCTAAAGATAAGTTTTACGTAAATAAATACGCCTTCTAGATTCTTCATCTGACAGTCAAAGGAAGTAGTCTGTCCCGGTGTAAGGTTGTTTTTAAGATATTCAGGATCTGTGCGTTCAAGAAAGAGCTTCTGGTCATCCGGCCAGATCATATTTACAATCATCATTCGCCAGTCTGTATATTTTAAATCGTAGCTTTGAGGATTGCTTGAAATTTCTGTAACATTGATGCTGTATGCAATATCTTTTACAAGGTCTACATACATTGAAAAAAGGAATGAGCTCTGGATTGTATCGATTTTTTTATCAGTCAAGAATTCCCTTAAGCTTTCACTGTTATCAAGCTCGTCCATCAAAAACATGTATTTACTTTGAATTTCATCAAGCGGATAAATTGAAATCTGAATAAGGTGGATTTTATCGTCAATAGAGATTTTGATACGGTCTACATATTTACCTTTAAACTGCCCTATCATCGGAATAAAAACATGGTAATCGTCGGCAATTTTGTCTGATTTATTGCTGAAATGAAACCAGAGTTTTTCTACAAGAGATTTATAATTTCCTTCTTCCTGTAAGAAAGTTTCAAAAAGTCCGTTTTTTTTGATTGTGCGATATTTATCTTCGTTTACGTCAACAATAATTATTGCGTCAATCTTTTCGAATAATAAATTAGAAACAGTTTCTTTTGTGTAATCACTCATAAAAAGCCCTCTTTACGGTATCTTTCATTATTACACCAAATTAACAAGTTTTCAATCATTTTTCTCTTGAGTGATGATAATAAAACACTTATTTTACAAGGTACTCGTCTATCTGGCGGGCACATTCACGACCTTCTGTAATAGCCCAGACAACCAATGACTGTCCTCTGTGCATATCACCGGCTGTAAACACCTTGGCTTTAGTTGTGGCATATCCATTTACGCTCGCGCTCTCAGGCGTATTCTCCCCCACAGATTTAACGGTTCCGCGCTCGCCCAGCTCAACGTCGAATGCCGAAGCAGTATACTCTTCACATCCTGTAAATCCCGCTGCTACCAGAAGCAAGTCGCAAGGTAAAGTCTTTTCTGTTCCTTGTCTTTCTACAAGCTGCCTCTTACCATCTATTGTCTGAAACTCTACTTCTATAGTTTTTACCGCTGTTATGTGACCGTTTTCGCTTATTACTTCTTTTACAGTTGTTTCGTAAACACGAGGGTCATTTCCGAATTTTGCAATGCTTTCTTCGGCACCATAATCAATCTTTAAGGTTTTAGGCCACTCAGGCCAAGGGTTATTTGCAGCACGTTTAACAGGAGGACAAGGCATCATTTCTATTTGAGTTACACTACAAGCTCCAAGACGGATTGAAGAACCGCAGCAGTCATTTCCTGTATCACCACCACCAACGATTACAACATTTTTTCCGTTTACCTCTACACCATAACGTTCATGGAGCATCTGTGCAATCTGGCTGTTTGTTGGATTCATGCCAATCTGTTCAAGTGCACTGCTTGTTGAAATTACACATTTTGTTACGGCTGTTAAAAAATCAACTGCAAACATCATTCCGCCGTCTGCACCATTGTGGCCTGTTTTTAAAAGCTCAATTCCTTTTGAGTTAAGGCTTCTGGCTTTTTTTGCACCACAGCACAAGGCTACTGCATCGTATTCATTTAAAATATGATCTGCAGAAATTGAACGGCCAACATCGGCATTAAATACAAATTCAACTCCTTCTTCCTGCATCAATTTTACACGGCGTTCGATGATATTTTTTTCAAGCTTCATGTTTGGAATACCGTACATCAAAAGTCCGCCGGCCTTATCTTCGCGTTCAAAAACAGTTACATTGTGTCCGCGACGGTTAAGCCAGTCTGCAACAGCAAGTCCGCTAGGACCGGAACCGATTACAGCAACCTTTTTACCGCTTCTTGTTTTTGGTACTTCCGGCTTCATGTAGCCTGTGGCAAATGCTTTTTCTATGATGAATAATTCGTTATCGTGAATTGTTACTGATTCTGCGCAAGGTTCTTCTCCCGAAGCAACAGGGCTTCCGCAGTTACATGCTTTTTCACAAAGAGCCGGGCACACACGACCTGTAAATTCCGGAAAGCTTGAAGTTTTTAAAAGTCTCCAGGCAGCCATGTCAAACTGTCCGTTATAAAGAGCGTCGTTCCATTCAGGAATAAAATTGTGCAAAGGACAACCTGTTACCATTCCCTTAAGCTTGATTGCAGAACCGCAGAGAGGAACACCACAGTTCATACAGCGTGCAGCCTGTTCACGTCTTGCTTTTTCGTCAAGCTTTGGATGAAATTCCTTGAAGTTTGTAATGCGCTCCAAAGGAGGAACGTTTCCGTTTTCTATTCTTTTATAATCCATGAATCCTGTTGGTTTACTCATTTTTATAATCCTCCTGTTGTCTTTCTATGCTGTACACTTTCTGAATGCGGCAAGCACTGCCTCTTCGTGATCTTTAATTGTCTGTTTCTGAACAGCGATTTCCTTCTTTATGCGAAGATAATCGTTCGGGATGATTTTTTTAAAGCAGTTTTTATAATGTTCCCAGTCCGAAAGAATCAATTTACCTCTTTCGCTTCCGGTTTCCTTTACATGCTGTTCGATGAGTGACTGAAGTAACTTTTCATCTGAATTTCCTTCTCCAAGTGTTGTTGTTTCATCATCAAGTGCATACATTTTTACAAGCTCGTGATTAAGGCGTTTATATAAGTCGTGATTTTCATCAATTACATAAGCAATACCACCGCTCATTCCGGCACAAAGGTTTTTACCTGTTCCGCCAAGAATTACTGCAGTTCCGCCTGTCATATATTCAAGGCCATGGTCTCCACAGCCTTCTGCAACAACTGTAGCACCGGAGTTACGAACACAGAAGCGTTCTCCTGCAACACCGTTTATGAATGCAGAACCGCTTGTTGCGCCAAAGAGTGCTACGTTACCAACGATGATGTTAGAAGCAGCATCCCCTTCAAAGCTTTCTGGCTTTTTAATTACAAGCTTTCCGCCGCTAAGACCTTTTCCGAATGCATCGTTTGCATCCCCTGTAAGGCGGAGTGTAAGTCCCTTTGGAATGAATGCACCAAAGCTCTGTCCGGCTCCTCCTTTAAAGTTTACGCAGTATGTATCGTCTTTGAGTGTGTTACCGAATTTCTTTTGTATTTCGCTTCCAAGGATTGTACCAACTGTACGGTCTGTAGACTGGATCGAGATTGGAGTGTCACACGGATGTGATAACTTCTCATATGAAGGAATAAGAGTTGTAAGATCCAGTTTCTTTTCTAATTCAAAGTTGAACAGAGAACGATCAGCTTTCCAATCATCAGCAGCGCCGGCAGCGAGCACTCTGCTCATATCAACTAAACCGGCTCTCTTGAATCCCTGCTTGTCTTTGAGCTTGAGTAAATCTGTTCTACCGCAGAGTTCTTCTACTGTGCGGATTCCAAACTTAGCCATGATTTCTCGCATTTCCTGGGCTATGAACTTCATAAAGTTTTCTACGTATTCAGGTTTTCCCGGGAACTTTGCACGGAGCTTTTCGTTCTGAGTTGCAACTCCGAATGGACATGTATCAAGCTGGCATACGCGCATCATTGAACATCCCATTGCAATTAATGGAGCTGTTGCAAATCCGAATTCTTCTGCACCTAAGAGGGCTGCAATTACTACATCACGACCGCTCATAAGCTTTCCGTCTGTTTCTATTACTACACGGCCTCTAAGTCCGTTCTGAATTAAAGTCTGATGTGTTTCAGCAAGTCCAAGCTCCCAAGGAAGTCCTGCATGATGAATTGAACTGATTGGGGCAGCACCAGTACCACCATCGTGACCACTGATTAAAATAACCTGTGCTCCGGCCTTTGCAACACCTGCTGCAATTGTACCAACTCCTGCTTCACTTACAAGCTTTACAGAAATTCTTGCAGCGCGGTTTGCATTCTTCAAGTCATAAATAAGCTGAGCAAGGTCTTCGATAGAATAAATATCATGATGTGGTGGTGGCGAAATAAGTGCTACACCCGGAGTTGCATATCTTGTTTTTGCAATCCATGGATATACTTTTTTACCAGGAAGATGTCCGCCTTCTCCAGGCTTTGCTCCCTGTGCCATTTTAATCTGGATTTCTTTAGCGCTCAAAAGATATTCTTCTGTTACACCAAAGCGTCCTGAAGCGACCTGTTTGATTGCACTGTTATATTCTGTTCCAAGGCGTTCAGGCTTTTCTCCACCTTCACCACTGTTTGATTTTCCGTGCAAGTGATTCATTGCAGCAGCCATACATTTATGTGCTTCTTCACTGATTGAACCGTAAGACATGGCACCTGTTTTAAAGCGTTTTACAATTTCATCTACGCTTTCAACTTCATCAATATTAATTTGGCCTTTAGATTTTTCAAAATCAAAATCAAGCATGGCACGTAATGTGTGCGGATGATCATTTGAATCAACTAATGCTGTATATTCCTTAAATCTTTCATAGTCACCGTTACGGGTTGCCTGCTGCAAAGCAACAATAGTCTGTGGATTATAAAGATGGCTTTCTGCATTTGGACCCATTCTAAGTTTATGATTTCCAACTGAATCAAGATGCTCATTAACTGTAAGACCATTTGGATCAAAGCCCTGTGCATGATGATAGCGTACATCCTCTTCTATTTCTTTAAGTCCTACTCCACCTACTCTGCTTACTGTGTTTGTAAAGTACTTTTCTACTACATCCTGTGCAATTCCAACTGCTTCGAAAATCTGAGCAGACTGATAAGACTGAATTGTACTGATTCCCATCTTTGCAGCAATCTTTACAATTCCGTTTATAATTCCCTTGTTGTAGTCATCAATTGCTGTGTGATAATCCTTATCCAAAAGCTTCTGGTCGATGAGCTCTGCAATTGCTTCGTGAGCAAGATAAGGGTTTACAGCGCGGGCACCATAGCTCAAACACATTGCAGCCTGATGAACATCGCGAACCTCTGCACTTTCAAGAATAATTGAAACAGCTGTTCTTTTTTTAGTTCTGATTAAATACTGTTCAACTGCGCTTACTGCTAAAATTGCAGGAATTGCAGCATGAGTTTTATCTACACCACGGTCGCTCAAGATGATGATGTTGTAGCCTTCTGAGTAGGCAGTGTCAATCTGTACAAAGAGATTTTCCAAAGCAGATTTAAGATTGCCACACGGATTCGATTTTGCTAACGCAAAATTATCTTTATTTTTTTCTGAATCGACGTTAGTGGTTTCCAATCCCTGTGACAAATCAAATAACAAAGATAAAGTTTTTGCTTTAAGTCCAGGCTGATTCAACGCTGCAATTTTAATCAAATCAGTTCCGGTCAAAATCGGATTATTGATTTCTAGAACACGGCAGTTTTTAGCAGCTGGTTCTAAGATGTTTCCGTCTTTTCCTACGTAAACTGTTGTGTCTGTTACGATTTTTTCACGAAGACTGTCGATTGGAGGGTTTGTAACCTGAGCAAAAAGCTGTTTGAAATAACTGAATAAACTCTGATGTTTTTCACTCATTACTGCAAGAGGTGTATCAACACCCATACTTGCAGTTGGTTCAACTCCGTTTTTAGCAAGAGGTAAAACCATTTCGTTTACATCTTCATAATTCCAGCCGAATGCACGGTAAAGCATGTTTCTTTCTTCGAGTGTATGAACCGGAATCTTTTTGTTAGGTATTTTCAAATCAGCAAGATGAATAAGATTCATATCAAGCCATTCACCGTATGGATAAAGCTTTGCATATTCATTTTTACATTCTTCATCACTGATTATTTTTTTCTGAACTGTATCAACTAAAAGGATTCTTCCTGGTTGAAGGCGTGATTTAATTTTGATGTTTTCTTCGGGGATATCAAGAACACCAACTTCAGAGCTCAAAATAAGCATGCCGTCTTTTGTAATATAATAGCGGCTTGGGCGGAGTCCGTTACGGTCAAGTGTTGCACCAAGAATATCACCATCGCTGAATAAGATTGCAGCAGGACCATCCCAGCTTTCCATCATAGTTGCCCAGTAGTGATAAAAATCTTTTTTAAGACCAGGCATATTGTCGTCGTGTTTCCAAGGTTCAGGAATACACATCATAACTGCTAAAGGAAGAGGCACACCGTTCATCAAAAGGAATTCGAGTGTGTTATCAAGCATTGCAGAATCAGAACCGGTTGTATCAACTGCAGGCAAAACCTTTTTCATCTGATCGGCTGTAAGCTTTGTTGAATGAACTGTTTCTTCGCGGGCTAACATACGGTCTACGTTTCCGCGGATTGTATTGATTTCTCCGTTGTGTGCGATAAAACGGTTTGGATGAGCGCGCTGCCAGCTTGGCTGAGTGTTTGTAGAAAAGCGCGAATGCACGATTGCAAGTGCTGATTTATATTCTTCTGACTGAAGGTCCTTGTAGAAAGTACGAAGCTCATGAACCAGGAACATTCCCTTATAAACAATAGTTCTGCTGCTCAAAGAACAAACATAAGTTTTACCAGCGCCTTTTTCAAACTCTCTTCTTAAAATATATAACTTACGGTCAAAATCAAGACCTTTTTCACAATCCTTTGGTTTTTCAATAAATGCCTGCCAGATACTTGGCATACAGTCACGGGCTTTTTTACCAAGAACATCAGCATTTACAGGAACTTCACGCCATCCTAAAAGCTTAAGCCCTTCATCTTTACAACATTTTTCAAAGCGTGCTTTTTCTTCTTTATCACCATTTGCAGGAAAGAAAAACTGGCCTATTCCGTATTCGCGTTCATCAAGGCCTGCTACAAGATTAGCAGCTTCTTTTTTATAAAAGTCATGGGAAATCTGAACAAGGATTCCAACACCGTCACCTGTTTCTCCGCTGGCATCCTTACCCGCACGGTGTTCAAGTTTTTCAACAATGCTCAATGCATTATCAACAATTTTATGAGATTTACTTCCGTCGATATTAACAACAGCGCCAATACCGCAAGCATCATGTTCGAAAGATGGTTCGTATAAAGTTTTCATTTTCTGCTCCATAAAAACTCAAAGGCCACACGCATAAAGAAAAATTTTCCCTATACATGCAGCCTCATTGCCGACTTTGAGATTAATTGTTTAAAAAACAAAAAGGCCATAGACAATACTTCGCCATCAAAAAACGAAATAATATCTACGGCCTCTTTGCCATATATAACTTTTATAATAATGAATTTATGCAGTAATAGTCAAGAGATTACAATAATTTCTTTAATATGCCTTATCGTGAACTCCGGCGATTGCTCTTCCGCTTGGTTCGTCCATGTTTTTCCAGGCTGCGTCCCATTCGAGGGCTTTGGCTGTAGAACATGCAACTCCGGCTTCGTGTGGTACACATTTAGCAGCACTGTCGCTTGGGAAAAGACGGCTGTAGATTTCTCTGTAATAGTATTCCTCTTTTGTTTTTGGAGGGTTTACAGGGAAACGGTTTTCTCGGCGAGCAAACTCTGCATCGCTTACTTTTTCTTCTGTCATTTTTTTGAGGGTGTCGATCCAGCTGTAGCCTACGCCATCACTGAATTGTTCCTTCTGACGCCATGCAATGCTTTCTGGAAGAAGGTCTTCGAATGCCTTACGTAAAATCCATTTTTCCATTCTCTGCTTACCGTCCGGTAACTTGATGTTCATCTTGTCGCTTGGGTTTAATCCCATGGCAATATCAATAAAATCTTTGTCTAAGAATGGAACACGGCCTTCTACACCCCATGCCATTAAGGATTTATTTGCACGAAGACAGTCGTAAAGATGAAGCTTACTCATTTTGCGAACAAGCTCTTCGTGGAATTCCTGGGCGTTTGGAGCTTTGTGGAAATAAAGATATCCGCCAAAAAGTTCATCACTTCCTTCACCCGAAAGTACCATTTTAATTCCCATTGATTTAATTACGCGGGCAAGAAGGTACATTGGAGTTGATGCACGAACAGTTGTAATATCATAAGTTTCGATGTGATAAATTACATCAGGCAGTGCATCCAAAGCTTCCTGAATTGTAAAGTGAACTTCGTGGTGAACGGTTCCAATATAATCAGCTGCTTTTTGTGCGGCAATAAGGTCAGGAGATCCTTCAAGACCAACTGCAAAGCTATGAAGCTGAGGCCACCATGCGCCTTCCTTACTGTCTGTTTCAACACGCTTTTTAGAAAACTTCTGAGTTACTGCTGCAATAATCGAAGAATCCAATCCACCGCTCAAAAGAACACCGTATGGAACATCACTCATCAACTGAGCTTTAACTGCAGTTTCAAGCCCGTTACGAACCTTTTCTATAACAGAAGGATTAATTACATCACCCTTTTCGTCTGTAGCTTTAGGAGAGTTCTTAACAGCATCAAAAGTTTCCCAGTCACGCTTATACCATCTTGTTGTTTTTTCATCCTTTGAATATAAATAACAACCATTAGGGAATTCTTCGATAGTCTGGCAGTCCCCTTCGAGCGCCTTTAATTCACTTGCAACATAATAACGGCCGTTTTTATCCCAGCCCTGATACAAAGGAATTACACCGATTTCATCTCGGGCAATAAGATATACATCATTTTCGCTGTCGTAAAGTGCAAATGCAAAGATTCCTGAAAGCTGTTCAATCATTGCAGTAAAATCACCTGATTCGCGGTATTTTTTATAAAGAGGAATGATTACTTCACAGTCGCTTCCTGTACGGAAATTATATTTTCCCTGGAACTGTGAACGGATTTCCTTGTGATTGTAGATTTCGCCGTTTGCAGCAAGAATAATTTTTTCATCATCACTAACAAGTGGCTGCTTTCCGCTTAAAGGGTCAACAATAGAAAGACGTTCATGACTTAAGATTGCATTATTACCAGTATAAACGCCGCTCCAATCCGGCCCACGATGACGAATTTTTTTAGACATTTCAAGCACCTGTGCCCGAAGCTCTTCTTTAAGCCCTTCGTTAATAGGTTTACTACCACTGTTTAAGTCGAATGCTCCTACAAATCCACACATACTCTTATCGAAGAAACCGTTAAAAAAACAGTTTCTATTTCCTCCATAAAAAAGATTCAAAAAAAAAGTCGTAGACAGTACCTCGCGTGAATGCGAAATATTATCTACGACTTCTTTGTCTGATGTTTAAATAATAATGAATTTATAAGATTTTGGTCAATAGTTTTTATAAAACTAATTCTTTATTTATTTAAATAATATACCATTCCTCTTAAATCTTCATTGAGATCTGAACCAAAGCTTTCTTTAATTTTCCATCCTTCAAGTAAATCAGTAACTGGAGGATTAGCTCCTTCTTTAAATGTATGAACAATTAAAAGAGCCTCGTTACCAAGAGTGCGTAAAACAGCCTGAAAGCCTTTTGGATTTAAATAATCCTTTGTGTTTGTTCTGATTTCTTTTGTAAATCCGTCTTTTATAATGTGCTTAACCTTGCCGTAAAAACTGATTGATTTTAAAACTTCATTCCACTGTTCATCATTCAAATCAAAAATTTCTCCAGAAAGACAAAGTCGGCCTAAGAAAGCAGAAGTCAATACAAAACGGATCCTATGAATATCAGCCTCTGCTCTCATTACAGCCCAGATTTGACTTTGCTCGGGTCTTATAAGCCTGTGAAGATTTGCTGCAACAAGAGGAATATCAAGCGCTTCGTGTGCATCAGAAAAACTTGCCTGGCTTACAATTTCCATCATGGAAGGCTCGAGCCTGTGGCCGCCGCTTGCACAGTTTTCAATTACAAGGTCGGGAATTTCTTTTTTAAGATGTTTAAAATAATTCTGGCTTTGAACTACACATTCCCTTAAGCCTTCACCATAACTTTCAGCACCGTCTACGCCCTGCCCTATATTTTCGTTGTAATCAACTTTTAAATAACCCATGCTGCAGTCTTTTAATAAAGCCAAAAGATGATTATCAAGATAATCCCAGACCCATTTCTGCCTCATATCCCAAAAGCGTCTGGCTCCAACTGTAACAGGAAATCCGTCTCGTTTTAAAAGATGATCTGTTTCGTTAAATGTCTTTGCTACAGTTCCAACATTTTCCATTTCAAACCATATTCCAGGAATCAGTCCATGAGAACGAATCATTTCTGCTGCAGCTTTAATACCATTTGGGAAAAGTTTTTTACTTGGAATCCAGTCTCCGGCAGCATCAAACCAGTTTTCAACACCATCAGGCTTATACCATCCGCAGTCTATTACAAGATAACGAACATCTGTACCGTCGAGTTTTTTAGCAGTTTTTTCAAGATTTTCAAAAGACGGATTACCCCAGGTTGTGCAGTATTCATTAAAAATTACAGGTAAATCTTTATCTGTCGCGCTGATGTCTGGCTTTTGTGCTTTTACTAATTTGTCGCACACTTCTTCTAAAGAGCTTCCTTCTGCAATCACTGCCTTTGGAGTTTCGAATGTCTGACCGTCCAAAAGCTTTTTTGTCCAAGCCCCAAAGTCTCTGTCTGCAAGTCCACCCTGCACGCTTATATCATCAGTGTTTCGGAAAATTTCTATCTGCCAGCTTGAAGCACAATAAAGTTGAATCCCGATAAAATGCCTGTTTTCTGAATCTTCGAGCACTAAAAAAGGAAACCATTTACGAACCGGCATGGAACCAATCTGTCCGAATTTTTCGATTCTAAATCCGTGATTTGCCCAGGAGCGTTCAAAGTTTAAATCATTTAAATCCTGAGACAAAAGCTTTCCTTCTGCACTCCAAAAGGATGTGGCTCTGTGTATTTTATCAGCCTTGATTTTTTTAATTGCAAAGCTCGAAAGTAATTCAATATAAGTTTCTTTGCCGGATTTATTTTCTATGACTGTACGGCATTCTGTAACACCGTCTGTAATTTTTTTATGATAAGCTGTAAGAGTGATTCCGTCCTTTTGAAAAACTGTAGAATCATCCCCTGTTTTAATTTCTTTCATTTTCTGAACAGATTCACTCAAAGAAAGAGTATGTCCGTTCCCATAACCGTTATTGTAATTATCTCCGCGCTGACGCCATTCAACATAAAATTCCATAAATTAATTATAAGCCACATTTAAATCCTTTTAAAACAAAAAAAACTGCCAGACTAAAAAAATCCGGCAGTTTTGATAATTAATAATTTTTAATTAGTCCTGAAGTGCTTCGTATCCTTCTTCACCAGTTCTAACCTTTACTACGTTCTGAACGTCGTATACGAAAATCTTTCCGTCGCCGATGTTACCGGTGTAAAGAACTTCCTTAGCAGCTGTAATTACTAAGTCTACAGGAACTTCGCTTACTACGATGTCAACCTTAATCTTTGGAAGAAGTGTGATATCCATTTCAACACCACGATACTTCTGCATGTTTCCGTGCTGAACACCGCATCCAAGTACGTTTGTAACTGTCATACCTGTAACGTTGATTTCGTTCATTGCAGCCTTAAGTTCATCAAACTTGCTCTGGCGTGTAATGATTGTAACCATATGGAACTTAGCATTTGGCTTACTTGTACCCTTTGTAACAGGAATTGCCTTTTCAACAGGAACCTTTCCGCTACCTAAATCACCTGCAGCAAGACCACCAATTCCAGCTTCTCCACCGGTCATTACCTGTGGTGCCATGATGAATCCACCGTATGCAGAATCAATTCCGTGCTCAAGCTTATCAAGACCGATAACTTCTTCTTCGCGGCTTGCTCTAAGTCCATGAAGTTTCTTAATCAATCCGAATACGATTACCATACAAACTGCTGTCCATGCAACAATTGTAAACTCACCAAGACACTGTACTCCAAAGTGAGCCCATCCGCCACCGTAGAATACACCGTTTTCAACATTGAATAAACCATCGCTCAAAGTACCCCAGATACCGTTTGCAAGGTGAACTGCAACTGCACCAACCGGGTCATCAATGTGAAGCTTAAGGTCAAGGAATTCTACAACAACTACTACAAGGATACCTGCAACAATACCGATGATTGAAGCTCCCAAAGCATCTACAGTAGCACAAGTTGGTGTGATTGCAACAAGACCTGCAAGTGATGCGTTCAATGTCATAGAAACATCAGGCTTACCGTTTTTAATCCAGGTAAAGAGCATTGTTGTAACAGCTGCAACTGCAGGAGCGATTGTTGTTGTTGTGAATACAGCAGCAAGACCTCCAACTCCTAAAAGCTGTGTACAGGCAGCACCGTTGAATCCGTACCATCCAAACCAGAGGATGAAAGTACCAAGAGCACCGAGTGTCAAAGAGTGACCTGGAATAGCGTGTACTTTAGAAACCTTTCCGTTCTTGTCGTATTCATACTTTCCGATACGTGGTCCTAAGAACATTGCACCGATTAAAGCAGCTGTACCACCAACTGAGTGAATTGCAGCACCACCGGCAAAGTCAACAAATCCTAATCCAACGAGCCATCCCTGTGGGTTCCATACCCATCCTGCTTCAATCGGATAAACAACAGCGGAAATAACAGCTGAATAAATACAGTATGCACTGAACTTTGTTCTTTCAGCCATTGCACCACTTACGATTGTTGCAGCAGTAGCACAGAATACAAGGTTGAACACAAAACTTGACCAGTCTAATTCAGCAAAGTTTGTGAACAACTGCATATTTGGTTTACCGATTAAACCAAAGAAATAATTCTCGCTCATCATCAAGCCGAATCCGAGCAGCATAAACATAGGAGTTCCGATACAGAAATCCATCAAGTTTTTCATGATGATGTTTCCTGCATTCTTCGCTCTTGTAAAACCAGTTTCAACCATGGCAAATCCGCACTGCATAAAGAATACAAGCGCAGCGCCAATCAAAAACCAAACACTCCAAACTTCACTCATATGTATAAACCTCCATATATGGGTTAAACTGCAACCGTCAGGTTGTCAGTCTTGAAGCTTATTTACAATGCGCTTTAGCGTCATTGTATTATTGTGCTATGCTGCAACTGCAAATGCAGTTGTCTGCATGAGCACAAAAAAAAACGGGATGATATCAAACATTGTGCACAAATGCCCGACATCATCGCCGCTTCAAGTTTAAAAAAAATAAAGCGTCGCAGAAATAAATCTACGACGCCTTTGTCTAAGTTGGTTTCTTTATAGCGAATATAAAAAAAAGTGTCAATAAATTTTACAAAAAAAAATTATAAAATTTATTAAAATTTTGTTATTTTTTATTTCGCATCCTCTGTTTTTTGTTTTATTGCCTTTTTATTTTCCTCATTTTTTACTTCATTCAAAGAAACATAGCCTACCTTTTCAATAATTTTTTGGCCCTGTTCGCTAACCATCCAGTCCAAAAAAATCTTTGTATTTTCTGATTCACGGCCTTTTATTGTCACTGCATAAAAATTATCTGTTACAGGGTAAGTCCTGTTTCTGATGTTTTCTGCTGTTGGAGCAATTCCGTTTAATTTAATCATCTTAACCTTTGTGTCTTTCTGCATGGTCTCGATGTAATATCTGAAAGAAAATCCGATTGAATTTTTATGATTTCGATAGTCTTCAACTACAGTTACAATACCGTCCATCATACTCATAACCTCATGACTTTCCGGAGTGATTAAATCAGCATCCTTTCCCATAAAAGCCCTGAATGCAGTCTGGCTTCCGCTGTTTTCCGAACGCTGATAAACCTTGATGCTCCAGTTTTTACCACCCACCTGCTTCCAGTTTCTAACTTCACCTGTATAAATATCCTTAATCTGTTTTACACTCAAACTATCAACAGGATTTTTATCATTTACAATAAAGACAAAGGCTTCGTAACCAATCGGATGAAGATTAAATTCAAGTCCTGCTTCTGTTGCCTTTTCAAGCTGTTTTTTAGAAGGCCCTGCAACAAAAATAATATCAACATCAGCTTTTATAAGATTGTCATAGGCGCCTGTGGTTGTAGAAAATTTTACGCAGTCATTTACAGAGCATTCAGAAGGATAAACGGCTTCTACAAAAGAACAGTAAATGGGGAACAAGGCTGTAGCACCATCAACAACAGGAAGCTTATCGTCCATTGTAAATTTTAAAGTTGATTCTTCATCCAGACGGCTAAGTTTATCTGATTTTGTAAAAGGTCTGTAAGAAGATGCAGGACCGTCTTTATTTTCTATAGTGATCGAAGGAATATATTTTGTGTGATAATCAGAAGCAATCTGACATCCTCCAAAGAGTAAAATCGTGCAGATTGAAAGAATTGTTAGAAAGTTCATTTATTCTCCGTTTTTATAATTCATTTTTGTATTTCTTTAATTATAAGTCCAAAAAAAACATAAAACAACGGAGAATTTAAAAAAATAAAAGCTTTATAAAAAAAAGCCAATGTCATATTCACAAGGAAAAATCTTGCAAATACTGACATTGGCTAACATTTAGTGGAAAAGTCTATATTTTATTTTACGCTAAAGAGCATTTTTCCATAGCTTGGAACAGGCCACTTAGGTTCAGGTACGAGCAATTCCATTTCATCAACTTTGGCACGAAGTTCGTTCATAGCAGGAATTACATTATCCTTGTAGAACATTGCAACTTCAGATGCTCCTTCAATTGATTTTACTGCTTCATTCTGCTTTTCAAGATCACAGAGTTTTGCATAAATATCACTTGTAAGGGCGCTAACCTTCTTGAGCTGAATTCCTTCAAAGCCTTCGTCGCTGATTCCGCATGCTTTTTTAGATGCGATTGTATCTGCGAGTTCCTTTGAATAAGAGCTTGCTGCAGGAAGATAAAGCTTACGTGTCATGTCGATCATTGTAAGTGCTTCAATTCCGATAATCTTAGAATAGTTTTCATTCTGAATCTCAAAGCGGCTTGAAATTTCACTGTCGCTGAATATACCAAGTTTTTTGAACATAGCACGGTTAGCATCCGATGGGAAGTATTTAAGTGCTTCAGGTGTAGTTTTGAGGTTCAAAAGTCCTCTCTTTTCTGCTTCTTTTACCCAAGATTCATCATAACCATTTCCGTTAAAGATAATTCTTTTGTGTTCACGAATTGTCTTTAAGATAAGGTCATGTAAATCCTTCTGGAAGTCGCTGCTCTTTTCAAGTGTGTTTGCAAACTCATCCAAAACTGCGGCTACTACAGTGTTGAGCATGATGTTTGCACAGGCTACAGAATCACTAGAACCAAGAGAACGGAATTCAAATTTGTTTCCTGTGAATGCAAATGGTGATGTTCTGTTACGGTCTGTTGTATCCTTTTTGAATTCAGGAAGAACAGTTACACCAATTTCCATCTTCTGTTTTTCATGTGTTCCGTATGGTTTTCCCTGTTCAAGACAATCAAGAATTGCAGAAAGTTCATCACCAAGGAACATAGAAATAATTGCTGGAGGCGCTTCGTTAGCTCCAAGACGGTGGTCATTTCCGGCAGTACCAACAGAAATACGAAGCAAATCCTGGTGTTCATCAACTGCTTTAATTACAGCACAAAGGAACAAAAGGAACTGTGCATTGCTTTCCGGTGTTGCACCTGGATCCAAAAGGTTCTTTCCAGTGTTTGTACTGATTGACCAGTTATTATGTTTACCGCTTCCGTTTACTCCGGCAAATGGTTTTTCATGCAAGAGACAAACCATTCCGTGTTTTGAAGCAACCTTTCTCATCAATTCCATTGTGAGCTGGTTGTGGTCGCAGGCAATATTTGTTGTATTAAAGATTGGAGCCAATTCGTGCTGAGCTGGAGCAACTTCATTGTGTTCTGTTTTAGCAAGAATACCGAGCTTCCAGAGTTCGCGGTTCAAGTCTTTCATAAACTCCTGAACACGTGGTTTAATCATACCAAAGTAGTGATCTTCAAGTTCCTGTCCTTTTGGAGACTTAGCACCGAACAATGTACGTCCTGTATAAATCAAGTCTTCACGCTGATCATAAACTGATTTATCTACAAGGAAGTATTCCTGTTCCGGTCCTACAGTTGTTTTTACAGAAGTTACATCTGTATTTCCAAACAATTTCAAGACACGAACAGCCTGTTTGCTCAAGGCTTCCATAGATCTTAAAAGCGGTGTCTTTTTATCAAGAGCTTCGCCTGTGTAAGAACAGAAACATGTTGGAATACAAAGTGTTCCTTCTTTTATGAATGCATAAGAAGTTGGATCCCACGCTGTATAACCTCTTGCTTCGAATGTTGCACGAATACCTCCGCTTGGGAAAGAAGAAGCATCAGGTTCACCCTGAACAAGCTCTTTACCGCTGAATTCCATGATTACTTTACCATCACTTATTGGAGTGATAAAGCTGTCGTGTTTTTCGGCAGTTACACCTGTGAGCGGCTGGAACCAGTGAGTGTAATGTGTTGCACCCTTCTGAATTGCCCAGTCTTTCATTGCATTTGCAACTACTGTGGCAACTGAAGAATCAAGTTTTTCACCGCCTTCAATTGTTTTCATCAGCTGTTTGTAAGTTTCTTTTGGCAGCCGAGCTTTCATAACCGTTTCATTAAAAACGTTTTCACCAAAGATTGATGTTACTTCGTCCATATCTTTTCTCCTTAAAACAAAAGGCGCTGTAAAAATTTCGAGAGCGTCCTCTAAAAATTTCTACAGCGCCATTGCTAAATTTCAGGTTTTAAAAACAAAAAAGTCGCAAGAATAGTATTCCTGCGACCTCATTGCCGTTTGATATTTTTGTTATACAGCGCAAAAAAACTTTTGTCAATAAATTTTAAAAAAATAATAAAAAATTTTTAATAAAAAAAATGTTATTACCTATTGACACAGTAGGTATTACATTGTATAAATATTATATAACCTACTTAATTGATAGGTATAACATTTTACAGGAGGCATAATATGAAATTTTATTTTGAAAAATTAGTACGCGAAAATTTCAGAAACGGAGTCATGCGTTCCTGCTGTTCATATCCTTTTTAATCTGAATGTCATTCAGTAAATTCATCATAGAAAAATTACAATATCGGCCCAGGAGGGCTTTACGCATATGGCAAATTATAAATTCGAAACATTACAGTTACACGTTGGACAGGAACAGGCTGACCCTGCAACAGACAGCCGCGCAGTACCAATCTACCAGACAACATCTTATGTATTCCATAATTCAAAGCATGCAGCTGACCGTTTTGGTCTTGCAGATGCCGGAAACATTTATGGACGTCTTACAAACTCAACACAGGACGTTCTTGAAAAACGTGTTGCAGCACTTGAAGGTGGTTCTGCTGCCCTTGCTGTTGCTTCTGGTGCCGCAGCAATTACTTACACAATCCAGGCACTTGCTGCAAACGGCGGACACATTGTTGCCCAGAAAACAATTTACGGTGGAAGTTACAATCTTCTTTCACACACACTCCCACAGTACGGAGTTACAACAACTTTCGTAGATGCACACAATCTTTCAGAAGTTGAAGGTGCAATCAAAGAAAACACAAGAGCAATCTATCTTGAAACTTTGGGAAATCCAAACAGTGATATTCCTGATATCGATGCAATTGCAGAAATTGCACACAAGCACGGTCTTCCTGTAGTAGTTGATAATACTTTTGGAACACCATATCTTATCCGTCCGTTTGAACACGGTGCAGATATCGTAGTTCATTCAGCTACAAAATTCCTTGGCGGTCACGGAACAACACTTGGAGGAATCATCGTAGAAAGCGGTAAGTTCAATTACAAGGCAAGCGGAAAATATCCTCAGATTACTGCACCTAACCCAAGCTACCATGGAGTTTCATTCTATGATGTTGTAGGACCAGCTGCCTTTGTAACTTACATCAGAGCAATTTTACTCCGCGATACAGGTGCTTCAATTTCTCCATTCAATGCTTTCTTACTTTTGCAGGGAATTGAAACTTTGAGTCTCCGTCTTGAACGTCATGCAGAAAATACAAAGAAGGTTGTAGAATTCTTGAGTAAGCATCCAAAGGTTGAAAAAGTAAATCACCCTTCTCTTGCAGATCATCCGGACCATGCCCTCTATCAGAAATATTTCCCAAACGGTGGTGCCTCAATCTTTACATTCAACATTAAAGGTGGCCGCGACGAAGCATGGAAGTTTATCGACAATCTTAAGATTTTCAGCCTGCTTGCAAATGTTGCAGATGTTAAATCTTTGGTAATTCATCCGGCGTCTACAACTCACTCACAGCTTAATGATGAAGAATTAAAGGATCAGGGAATTGCACAAAACACAATCCGTCTTTCAATCGGAACAGAACATATCGACGATATTATTGCAGATTTGGAAAACGGATTTGCAGCAATCTAAAATATTTTACGAGAGAGTTTATTAAATTGTATCTCTTTTTGGTGTACTTCTATTTCTGGGAGTACACTTTTTTTATACGCTCAATTGCTTCGATTGTTCTTTCACGGCTTCCAAAACCAGTAAGACGAAGATAGCCCTCGCCCATATTTCCAAAGCCGCTTCCCGGAGTTCCTACAACCTGACACTTTTCTAGTAATTCATCAAAGAAGCTCCAGCTTGTATAACCGGCAGGAATCTGCATCCAGACATAAGGAGAATTTTTTCCACCGAATGCTTTAAAGCCAGCTTCTGTTACTCCTTCATAAATGAGCTTTGCATTTTCCCGGTAATAACTAAGATTTTCCTGAATCTGTTTTTGTCCTTCGTCTGAATAAATTGCTGCAGCTCCACACTGAGTAATGTAAGAAACCCCGTTGAACTTAGTTGACTGACGGCGCATCCAAAGAGCATTTAATTCAGTTCCATCAAAAACAAGCTCATGAGGAACAACAGTATAACCGCAGCGTAATCCTGTAAAGCCTGCAGTTTTAGAAAACGATCTAAGTTCAATTGCACAAGTCTTTGCCCCAGGTATTTCATAAATTGATTTTGGAACATCACTTTCTGTAACAAAAGCTTCGTATGCAGAATCAAATAAAATCAGGCTGTGATGTGCATTTGCATAATCAACCCATTTTTTAAGATAGCTTTTTGGAGCAACTGCACCAGTCGGGTTATTCGGAAAACATAGATAAATTATATCTGCAACCTTGTCTGCTTCAGAAGGAATCTCTGGTAAAAATCCGTTTTCTGCAGAACACGGCATGATGATAATATTATCTTTTCGCCCGTTCATAATGTTTGTGTCAATGTAAACAGGATAAACAGGATCACAGATTGCAACAGTGTTATCGGTAGCAAAAATATCTCCGATGTTTCCGCAGTCTGACTTAGCACCGTCAGAAAGGAAAATCTCATCAAGCTCTAAATCAATCCCGCGCTTTTTATAATCCCATTCTAAAATCTTTTGGCGAACAAAATCATAACCCTGCTCAGGAGGATATCCGCGGAAGGTCTTTTCATCAGCCATCTCATCAACAGCCTTATGCATTGCATCAATTACAACAGGGCAAATCGGCTTTGTAACATCACCAATAGAAATTTTTATAACATCACATCCGGGATGAGCTGCAATAAATTCGCGTGTCTTTTTATTAACAGTAGAAAAAAGATAACTCGCCTCTAAATCCAAAAAGTTTTTGTTAATTTTCATAGCGGTTATAACCTCCTTTGATAACCGATAAAAGGGCATGTCAAGGCTTTAAGCGAAGCGTGCCTTGACGTGGCCTTATAGTGATACCTCACCAGTAAATACATTTTCAGCAGGACCTGTCATAAAGACGCTGTCTTCTTCATGACCGCTCCATTTTATTTTTAAATCGCCGCCTAAAAGATGAACGGTGATTGTTTCTCCAGCATCTACAAAGCCGTTTAAAATTGCAGCTACTACTGTGGCACAGGTTCCGGTTCCGCAGGCTAAAGTTTCGCCGGTACCTCGTTCCCACACGCGCATCCAGATTGTATGACGGTCTTCTACATAAGCAAATTCAGTGTTTGTACGCTCAGGGAAAAAGTCATTATTTTCAAATAAAGGACCTACTCCACATACATCAAAGTCTTCAGGCTTTTTATTTATAAACACAACTGCATGAGGATTACCCATGGAAACGCAGGTTATTTTATATTCATTTCCTTGTATTGTAAGAGGATGCATAATTACTTTATTTTTTTCACCACCGGGAATAGCTTCTGCTTTTACAGGAATCTTTTGTGCTTCTAAAATAGGCTTTCCCATATCAACTGTGAGCCAGGTTTCTTTGTCGCCTGGATTACCTTTTACAACAGTAAGGATTTTTACAGCTCCCATAGACTCGACTGTAAACTCACGGGGATTTTCAAAATCTTTGGTGTAGCCGGTATCATAAACAAATTTTCCAACACAACGGATTCCGTTTCCACACATCTGGCTCCTGCTTCCGTCGGCATTGTACATCACCATTTCAAACTGGGCGGTTTTCCCTTTTTTAATGATAATAATTCCATCTCCGCCGATTCCAAAATGCCTGTCAGAAAGCTTAATGGCTGCCTGCTTTTCTCCTTCTGCTCCACCAGGAAAATCATTTTTTGTACAGTCAAAATAAATATAATCATTTCCACAGCCGTGCATCTTTTTAAATTCCATAGCGCTTTCCTCCATAAAAAAAGACCGCAGACAGTACTCCTGAATAAAGAATATTATCTACGGCCTCTTTGCCTTTAGTTTAGTTTTAATGATTCAAATCTTATTTGTCAATAACTACCTTCATTCTTGACATAACCCATTCAAAGTTCTATAACAATAACTAACAAAGCAAGGGCGCTTATTCAATCTGATGATTTCGTCGGATGGAGTGAGCGTCTTTTTTTTAGGAGGTTGTATGCAGACAGTTTATAATTTTGATGTTGAAAAAACTTATAAAGACTGTGTTGAATGGATTAAAACCTGGTTCAAGCAGAATGCCGGTGAAAAAACAATGGCAGTGATCGGAATCTCCGGTGGAAAAGATTCTGCCGTTACCGCAAAACTCCTCGTAGACGCCCTTGGCAAAGACCGTGTTTTTGGAGTTTTGCTCCCAAACGGTGAACAAAAAGATATAAGCGACAGTCAGAAAGTCGTTGATTTTTTACAGATTAAAAACATCACCGTGAACATCCAGAATGCATACAAAGGTCTCACAAACGAGCTTGAGACACACCTTCCACAAGCTTCATACAGCTACAATAATTACAGCACAAACACACCAGCGCGCATCCGCATGACAACCCTTTACGGAATCGCTGCCCTTTTAGGAAACGCAATGGTTGCAAACACCTGTAACTTGAGCGAAGACATCATGGGCTACAGCACCTTCTACGGAGACAGCGCCGGAAGCTTTGCACCCGTTAGCAAACTCACAACAGACGAAGTTGTAGCAATGGGAGATTATGCCGGCCTTCCACACGAAATCACACACAAAGCACCAAGCGACGGAATGTGCGGAAAAACAGACGAAGATAATCTGGGCTGGACATATCACGAAGTAAACGAACTTATCCGCGAAGATAAAAAAGGTCCTCATTACGAAAAGATTTTGGAACGCTGGAAGAAAAATAAATTCAAACTCGAAATCCTCCAGCTTCCATGCTTTATTCCGGACCTACCTGTTCATATAAAAGATTTTCCATGGGGTACAAAATGAGCAGCGCATATTTGATTTTAGCAGACGGAACAGTTTTCCAAGGTAAACCAATCGGTCTTGAAGGGACAACAATCGGTGAAACAGTTTTTACCACAGGAATGACAGGCTATCTTGAAACACTCACAGACCCAAGCTACTTCGGCCAGATCGTAACACAGACATTCCCTCTCATCGGAAACTACGGCGTAATACCACAGGATTTCGAAAGCAAAAAATCATGGGTTCGCGGATACATCGTTCGTGAAATCTGCGAAGAACCTTCAAACTTCCGCTGCCAGGAAACTCTGGATAAATTTTTAAAAGATCAAAAAATCACGGGCATCTTTGGAATCGATACAAGAGCCTTAACCAAACGCCTTCGCGAATCCGGAGTCATGAACGGAATGATAATCAGCGGCGTAAACGAAGCCCCAAAAATCACAGACGAACTTCTACAAAAAATCAAGGATTATAAAATCCAGAAAGCTGTAGAAACAGTAGGCTGCAATGAGGGGGAATGCCTTCCCCCTGGGCTCAGCCATCGAGATGTCTTCACCACACCCCCATCTCCTAAGGGGACACCCCTTAAAAACCCCGTAAATTATCACATTGTTTTATGGGATTTTGGAGCCAAAGCAAACATCCAGAGAGAACTCGAAAAACGCGGCTGTAAGGTAACAGTAGTTCCTTCTGACACAACTGCCGATCAGATTTTAAAATTAAAACCGGACGGACTCATGCTCAGTAACGGACCAGGAGACCCTGCAGACAATACAGGAATAATCGGTGAAATCAAAAAAATCTGCGATTACGCCAAGCTCCCGATTTTCGGAATCTGCCTTGGTCACCAGATGTTAGCCCTTGCCCGAGGCGCCAAAACCAGCAAATTAAAATACGGTCACCGCGGCGGAAACCACCCCGTAAAAGACACCCAGACCGACCGTGTCTACATCACAAGCCAGAACCACGGATACGCCGTTGAAAACACCTCTCTCCCAGCATACGCCAAAATGAGCTTTTTCAACGTGAACGACGGCACCGTAGAAGGCATCACCTACACCGACATCCCCGCCTTCAGCGTCCAGTTCCACCCCGAAGCCTGCGGCGGCCCCCACGACACCAACTTCCTCTTCGACAGGTTTATGGAATGCATTGAAGGGAATAAATAACTCTTTTATTAAAAATCCTTTTGTTTGACTTTTGAATAAAATATGTTATATTAAATGAAGGAACACCGTATTAGCGGCTGTCTCCTTTAAAGCTTTATGTGAAAAAGCCTAACCAGAGTTTGACGCGGTGGTAGGCTTTTTTTTTTGCTTTAAAAATAAACTTCATAATTAATATATACTATAAATTTGTATAGGTCAACTAAAAAATATTGTAAATTGTAATTTTGTAACCTATAATAAAATATATGTCAGTCTTCCAGAATCTTTTTGATAAATCAGATGAAAATGCTATCTCAAATATTAAAACTGACAATGTTAATGTAAAGGCAATTCTTGAACTTACAAACCTGATTAATACACTTCTTTCTTCGGATTCTTATATTGCAAAAAGCCAGTATTTAAAATTTATTGATAAAAGAAAAAATACTGTTTCTTATTTTGAACAGCTGCAGAAAGATAATCTTCTTAAAAATTTTTGTTCAAAAAATCATATAAAAATTGATTCGGTTCTTGAAACTATTTCAAAGGTCCAGGATATAAGTACACTTGTAAAAGAGCATAATGAAACTTTTATTTCACAAAAACTTGAAAGTGAAAAACCTTATCTTGATTCAATTCTTTCGGACATAGATCCTAACATTCTCCTTGATGAAGACCAGAGAAAGGTTGTCCTGACTGATGAAGATTACTGTCTTGTTGTAGCAGGTGCCGGGGCTGGGAAAACTACAACCGTTGCTGCAAAAGTAAAATATCTTGTTGAAAAACAGAATATCAAACCTTCTGAAATTCTTGTTGTTTCATTTACAAATAAAGCTGTTGGAGAGCTTAAAGAAAGGATTCAAAATCAACTGAAAATTGACTGCCCTATCACAACCTTTCATGCAACAGGAAATGCAATTCTTAGAAAAGAAAAAGATGAACCTTTAAACATCGTAACAGAAGATAAACTTTATTTTGTTCTTCAGGATTATTTTAGAGATACAATCCTCCAGGACCAGAGAATGATTGATGATTTAATCATGTTCTTTGCCACCTACTTTGATGAACCGATTACTGTTGAAAATAAAAATAATTTTTGTGAAAAGCTTTCTTCTTCAAATTATTCAACTTTCAAAAGTGACCTTGGCGAAGTTAATTATCAAGTTCAGGTAAAAAATGAAATAGCAAAAGAATTTTCAACAATTCAAAACGAAATATTACGTTCATACGAAGAAGTTCAAATTGCAAACTTTTTGTACATGAACAATATCGAATATGAATATGAACCTCGCTACAAATATAATATCGAAGGTTCTAAAAAACCTTACACTCCAGATTTTATAATCCGACAGAACGGGAATGAAGCTTACATCGAACACTTTGGAATTACTCAATCAGGCTGCAGTAACAGATTTTCAAAAGAAGAACTTGAAAAATATAAAAAAGCCGTACATACAAAAGTTGATTTACATAAACAACATGGCACAACACTTCTCTACACTTTTTCAAGCTTTAATGATGGAAAACCTCTTTTAGAGCATTTAAAAGACCAGCTGATAAAAGCAGGCTTTATCTTAGAACCAAGAGACAATAAAGAAGTTTTACAGAAAATCACAAATCTTGATGGAAGCCGTTACGTTCGAAAACTTATCAATCTTGTAGACAGATTTATTTCAAACTTTAAAACCAACGGATATAATACCGAACAATTTGATGAATGGTTAATAAAATCATCAAACGAAAGAACAAAACTCTTTTTAAGAATCTGTAAACAATGCTATCTTGAATATGAAAAATATTTACAGACAAATAATGCCATTGATTTTTCAGATATGATTAATAAATCAGCAAAGCTTCTACGCGAATCAAAAGCAGTAAGCAGTCAGATTGATTTTAAATACATAATTGTTGATGAATATCAGGATATTTCAAGACAACGTTTTGATTTAGTTGGTGCTTTACACGATGTTACTTCTGCAAAAATTATTGCAGTTGGAGATGACTGGCAGTCTATTTATGCATTCAGCGGTTCTGATGTTACTTTGTTTACAAAGTTCACAGAACTTATGGGATATGCCGAATTATTAAAAATCACAAATACTTATCGCAATTCGCAGGAAATAATTGATATTGCCGGTAACTTTATTCAGAAAAATAAAACACAAATTCAAAAATCTCTTAAATCACCTAAAAATATTACAGACCCGATTATTATTTATACTTATGATGCTAAATGGAAAAGATTTGGGGGTAATTCAAATATAAATTTAGGAAAAGCTGTAGAAACAGCTTTAAAACAAATCATTGAATATAATAAAACTAAAACAAAAAATACAAAAAATCATAATATATTATTATTAGGAAGATATGGATTTGATAGAATTAACCTTGCTAAATCTGGTTTATTTGAAATAGATGATAATAATTATAATAAAATTCGATCAATCAATTATCCTGAAGTAAAATTAACATTTATGACAGCTCATTCATCTAAAGGACTTGGTTATGATGATGTTATTATCATCAACTGTAAAAATGAAATGTTTGGATTTCCTGCTAAAATTCCTGATGACCCTGTTTTAAATTATGTTGTTAAACACGATAATGCAATCGAAGCAGCAGAAGAAAGAAGATTATTTTATGTAGCAATGACCAGAACAAAAAACAGAGTTTATTGTATTGCACCAGAAAAAAATCCTTCTGAATTTCTTCTTGAATTAAAAAATGATTATAAAAATGTCGTACTAAAAGGCGAATGGAATGATGAAATAAAACAGGATATTACATTCTCTAAAATCTGTCCTATGTGCGGCTATCCATTACAAAGAAGAATTAAACCAGCCTTTGGATTACGTCTATGGATTTGTATGAATGATCCGGAAGTCTGTGAATTTATGACAAACGAAATTGGAGCAGGAAAACTTTCAATTCAAAAATGTGATAAATGTGACGGCTATTTAATTGCAAAACCTTACAAAGAAAGATCTGATTATTTCTTAGGCTGTACAAACTATAAATCAAATGGAACAGGCTGTAATAATCTTATTTGGATTGAAGATTATTATCGAATGAATCATCTTAAACCAGAACCAAGCCCTAAAAAGGAAATTCCGAGTGGTTTAACTACTTCCCCCACCCAAAAATAATTTTTAAAAATTTAAACTTTTTTAATTAACATATTAAAGTAAAAGTGTTAAATTATAGTTAATGAAAAAAGTTGGGTGGAGCCTGTTTATTTTATGTATTATTTCTCTGCACATTTCGTGTATTGGGTCTGTAAGAGAGTACCTTCAAAAATGGTCTAATACTTCCGAAGTTCGAAAATCTAAAATCCTTTCTAAAACAACATGGGATAAAGGGACTGAATATATTAGTGCAGCTGAACCTTTTAAAATTGAACTTTATGTTGCAAATCCTAATAAAGATATTCTACTCCAAAGTAGTTTGATAGGAGCAGGTACTTCTTTTAAAATAACCGATTCTGAAGGAAACAATGCCTTAAAAAATTATTCCGAAACATGTGATTCAACAAAAACTATAATCCAAATTTCAGCAGATTTAGATCCAAACAATGATGGTAAAACAATCATTCTATCCGGTTGTATATTTCCTAAAAGAATTGAAGAATTATATTCTCCTGATAAAAGAAATATTGATGAAATAAAAAAAGGTAACCCGGAATTTTTTTATACCAGATCTTTCATCCAAAAAACTCCTCCGGATGCCATAACTAATCTGGATAATCAGGAGGAATCACATAGTTACTTTCAACAGACGGAAAAGCATTTTGTTTCATTTACAATTCCGGATCAGAGTAAAAAATGGAATATGGATGCAGTTTATGAAATATGCTGTTATTCAAAAACCAATAATAGTCTGATTGCAAAAATCGAAAAACCTTTAAGCGAGCTTTCATCCTATGTAAACGGAACAACTTTTTCTTATGCTTTTGATGAACAACAAGATAATCTTTATTACAACTACACTGTTCAGGTAAAAGGCAAAAACGGTTTAAAAAGTTCCATGGTTTCTACAAACAGTACTCTTGGAGAAAAAATCCTTAAACCTCCAGTTATTGTTTTTACTTCAAAAGGAAATCAAATCACACCTAATTCTCAAAAAGATAACGACGGTTTTGAATATCTGGAAGTAGAATCTTTAGATGACACTGTTGATGTAACAATCACCTCCGAACAGGGAAGTAAAGTTACCGGACAGATTAACGGTTCTCCTGTTTCTGCAGCAGCTAACACTTATACTAAAAATCTTACTGAAGGAAACAATACCCTTGATATAACCATAAAACAGGACGGCTGTCAGAATGTAAAAGTCATAAGAAAAATAAAAGTTGTCCAGCAGTTACAGGAACCAAGTTTTAAATTTTATAAAGATGAAGGCTTTTCAACTCTAATTTCAAAATCAACAGCAAACGAATATGAAGAAGTTCCAAATTACAGCAATTATGATTATTACAATACAAAAGTTAACGAAGGTGGAAACTTATATTTTAATTATACAAAAAATAATTCTGATGATACTGTTACACTTATTGAATCAAATAAAACATATTCCAAAAATTATTTGCCTCTAGGTAATCATATCCTGAACATTAAAGTTCAAAGACAATATTATAAACAAAGAACATTTACTAAGTACATTTATGTTCAGGGCCTTCTTGAAGATGCAATTTTACAAGTAAAAGAAGTATCAAGCAATGGAGCAACACAAACTGTTGAAAATAATATTCCACTCTGGACATACAGTTATTTAAAAACAGACAATGTAAGTTTTGAAGTAACTCCTGGGAATAATGGAAATACAATTTCTGAAGTAAAAGTAAATAACACTACACTCACAAAAAATAATTCAAACCTTTATGAAACAGATGCTTTTACGGAAGATAAAACTATTGTTATAAAACAAACCAAACAACACTGTAAATCCAAAACAACAACTAAAACTGTAAAAGTTAAGATAAAACCGATTATAGCGACAGTATCAACTTATTCCCTAGACTGTTATCTTACAGACAGTAGTGATGGTTTATGTGAAATAAATGGAGATTTATATCTTTACATAGATGGTCAAGAACAAAAAATTCTAAAAAGTTTTAATAAATTAATAATTCCTGTTTTTAATTCAAACATCGTTGTATCATCATATCCAAAAATTTTTTCTGCAACAGATTATTCTTTAACAATGGATTCACCATATTCAAGATTAATTTGTTCTTGTAATAACCTTGAAGAAGATGATTCTGACGAAGGATCAGAAAATGAAACTTATGAATCTTTTTATAGTCCATTCCAATTATCTACGATAATAAATCAACTTCGATCTTCTAATAACGTATTTAGGATTTCTGAAAATCCATATTGTATTCAATTTCCAACTGAACATATACAATTTTATATTTATTTATCATTTAGTGAATAAAAATCCCCCCTACTTCACATACTCATTCAAAAGTGATATATTATCTCTAAGTCAAAGGCGGCCTTATTTTTTATGGGGTCGCTTTTTCTTTTTGGAGTTTTAAGATGCCACTCAACAAAAATATTCACAAGGTAATGATTATCGGTTCGGGGCCAATTGTAATCGGACAGGCGGCTGAATTTGATTATGCGGGAAACCAGGCCTGCAAAGCTTTAAAACAACTTGGACTCGAAGTTTGTCTTGTAAACTCAAACCCTGCCACATTGATGACAGACAAAAGTATGGCAGATGAAATCTATCT
Source organism: Treponema sp. (assembly GCA_017962965.1). Taxonomy (GTDB): domain Bacteria; phylum Spirochaetota; class Spirochaetia; order Treponematales; family Treponemataceae; genus Treponema_D. The sequence continues at coordinate 72,887 of JAGCUI010000026.1, forward strand.
TGAACCTCTCACTTTGGAAACTCTTAAAAGAATTATCGAAAAAGAAAAACCTGATTCACTTCTTTCAACTCTTGGCGGACAAACAGGCTTAACACTTAGTATGGAGCTTGCAAAATCAGGATTTTTAAAAAGTCACAATGTTCAGCTTTTGGGTGCTCGCCCGGAAACAATCGACAAGGCAGAAGACCGTCAGCTTTTTAAAGATACAATGGAATCGATTGGAGAACCCTGCATCCCTTCTAAAGTTGTAACAACTTATGAGGATGCCGTAGCCTTTGTTCATAATGAAATCGGTTTTCCGGCTATCATTCGTCCGGCTTTTACACTTGGAGGAACTGGTGGCGGAATTGTAAATAATGAACGCGAACTTGATGAAATTGCACACAACGGACTTCACCGCTCTCCTATTCATCAGATTCTTGTTGAAAAATGTATTGCCGGCTGGAAGGAAGTTGAATTTGAAGTAATGCGCGACTCTCACGAAAACGTAATTACAGTCTGCTCAATGGAAAACTTTGATCCTGTTGGTGTTCATACCGGAGACTCAATCGTAATTGCTCCAACAGTTACTCTTGCAGATAAAGAGTATCAGATGCTCAGAAGTGCAGCTTTGAATATCATCAGTGCGCTTAAAATCGAAGGCGGATGTAACTGTCAGTTTGCATTAAATCCCGAAAGCTTTGAATATGCGGTTATTGAAGTAAACCCTCGTGTTTCCCGCTCCTCTGCCCTTGCTTCTAAAGCCACAGGATATCCAATTGCCAAAGTTGCCGCTTTAATTGCTGTAGGATTAACACTCGATGAAATTCCAAACTTTGTTACTAAAAAAACTAAGGCATGCTTTGAACCTGTTTTGGATTACGTTGTTGTAAAAATGCCAAAATTTCCGTTTGATAAATTCGTCTATGCCCAGCGCAAACTCGGCACTCAGATGAAGGCCACCGGTGAAGTTATGGCCATAGGACAAAATTTTGAAGAAGCAATTCTTAAAGCCTGCCGCGGTCTTGAAGTTCACGTAACAGACTTAAATCTTCCGGCCTTTGTAAAAGAAGGTGATGAAAAAATCAAGGAACGAGTAGCCCAGTGCACCGACCAGAGAATCTTTGCCATCTACCAGGCCATCAAACGCAATCTCTTAACCGTAGACCAGATCCACGACATCACCAAAATCGATAAATGGTTTTTAAACAAACTTAAAAACATCGCCGTAGCCGAATCGTCGTTAGCTGATTATTCGTCTGGCACCCTTTTATATCCCCCAAAATCTTTCAAAATGGTAGACACCTGTGCCGGCGAATTTGATGCCGAAACCCCATACTTCTACTCCACCACCTCCGGTGAAAACGAAGCCGAAAATTTCTTAAAAAGTTTTGAGGAAAATATGTCAGATTCATCAAAAGGCACAATTATCGTTCTTGGTTCAGGCCCTATCCGAATTGGTCAGGGAATTGAATTTGATTATGCAAGTGTTCAGTGCGTACGCTCATTAAAAAACATGGGCTATAATGTTGCAATCATAAACAACAACCCCGAAACTGTTTCCACAGACTTTGATACTGCAGACAGACTTTATTTTGAACCGCTCACAGGCGAAGATGTAATGAACGTCATCAAAACAGAAAAACCTTTAGGAGTTGTAGCAGCCTTTGGTGGTCAGACAGCAATCAACCTTACAAAATTCCTTGATAAACAGGGCATTCCAATTTTGGGAACCAGTGCAGATTCAATCGACCTTGCAGAAGACAGAGAGCGTTTTGAAGAACTGTGCGACAAGCTTGGAATTAAACGTCCGCGTGGATTAACAGTATTTACAGAAGCAGAAGCACTGGAAGCAGCCGCTAGAATCACCTATCCTGTTTTATTAAGACCAAGCTACGTTCTTGGCGGTCAGAACATGATTATTGCAAATACACCGGCAGACGTAAAAGAATACATGGCAATCATCTTAAGACAGAAAATTGAAAATCCTGTTTTAATAGACAAATACATGGAAGGAACAGAGCTCGAAGTTGACGTTATCTGCGACGGAAAGGATGTTCTTTTACCTGGAATCATGCAGCATATAGAAAGAACCGGTATTCACTCTGGAGACTCAATTGCAGTTTATCCAAGCTTCAGTATAAGCGATGAATTAATCAAGAAAATCGTAAAACAGTCTACAGACCTTGCCCTTGCTCTTGGAACAAAGGGACTTGTAAATATTCAGTACTTAATCTGGAATGATGATTTATACATTATCGAAGCAAACCCTCGTTCAAGTCGTACAGTTCCTTATCTTTCTAAGGTAACAGGCATTCCTATGGTAGACGTTGCAACAAGAGCAATGATGGGAGAAAAAATTACCAGCATGGGCTTTGGAACAGGACTTTACAGAACTCCTGATTATTATGCGGTAAAGGTTCCTGTATTCAGCTTTGAAAAACTCATGGATGTAGATACTGCTTTGGGACCAGAAATGAAGTCTACAGGAGAAGTCCTTGGAATTGCTCCTACAGTTGAAGAGGCTGTTTTTAAAGGTATGGTAGCTGCGGGAATTAAGATTATAAGACCAAAGAAAGTAGCAAACGCACCTTCTTCAAATAGCGATGAATCAGGTAAGGATGATGTTCCTGGAGTTTTATTCAGCGTTAAGAAAATGGATTTACCTGAGCTTCCGGGGCTTGCTAAAAAGTTTTATGAGCTTGGATTTAAGCTTTACGGAACCTTTGGTAATGCAGATACAATCGAACGAAGCGGTATTCCTGTAACTCATATTGCAAAAGTACACGAAAATGTAAACGAAAATATCATCACTCTGCTTGATTCAGGAAAGATTGCTTATGTAATTTCAACCTCTGCTAAAGGACGTAACCCTGATGCAGAAAGCGTTAAATTCCGCCGCCATGCAGTTGAGCGCGATATTGAATGTATTACTGCAATGGATACAGCAAACGCACTTGCAATGTGTCTTGCTTCTCCATATACACTTGAAAATACAAGTCTTGTGGACATTACAAAAATCTAAAAAAATGCCCCTTGACATGTGATAAATGATTAAATAAAATTAAAGAATAGTTTTTGAGCAAAGACGCTCATTTTATTTGATGACATAACTGTCGTCTGGTAAAATGAACGTCTTTTTTTTTATTTTAAACTTTATGAGGGGAATTATGGCAAAATTTATTTTTGTAACCGGCGGTGTAGTTTCAGGTCTTGGAAAAGGAATTACAGCAGCAAGTCTTGGTCGTCTTTTAAAAGCTAGGGGTCTTAAGGTAACAAGTCAAAAATTAGATCCTTATATGAACGTAGACCCGGGAACAATGAGTCCTTTTCAGCACGGAGAAGTATTTGTAACAGACGACGGTGCCGAAACAGACTTGGACCTTGGTCACTACGAGCGTTTTATCGACGAAAATCTTACAAAATATTCAAACCTTACAAGCGGCCGTGTTTACTGGAACGTATTAAATAAAGAACGTCAGGGTGAATATTTAGGCCAGACAGTCCAGATTATTCCTCACGTAACAAACGAAATCAAAGACTTTATCTTGAAAAACTCGCAGGAAGCATCCGGTCCAGACGGCAAAGTTCCTGATGTAAGTATTGTTGAAGTTGGCGGCACAATCGGTGATATCGAAAGTCAGCCGTTTTTGGAAGCAATCCGTCAGTTAGCCCTTGAAGTTGGAAGAAGAAACTGTCTTTTTATTCATGTTTGTCTTGTTCCTTATATCAGCGGATCTGATGAATATAAAAGTAAACCAACACAGCATTCTGTAAAAGAGCTCATGGCAGTAGGAATCCACCCGGATATTATTGTTGCCCGCTGCGACAAGGAAATTCCTGAAGATATTCGTAAAAAGATTTCTCTTTTCTGTAACGTTGGAGAAGACTGCGTAATCAATAATACAACCCTCCCTAGCCTGTACGAGGTTCCTTTAATGCTTCACGAGCAGAAAATGGATGATGTAGTTTGCAGGGAATTAGGACTTGAATCAAAAGCAGACTCAAAGGCACTTTCCGACTGGTCAAAAATGGTAGAAAGAATCCATTCAAGAAACGGAGAAATTAAAATTGCTCTTGTTGGAAAATACGTAAAGCTTCACGACTCATATTTGAGTATTGTTGAATCTTTAAACCACGCAAGCTTTGTTGTTGGTAAAAAAGTTAAAATCATCTGGGTAGATTCAGATACAGTAACAGACGAAACAGCACCCGAAGTTTTTAAAGACTGTCAGGGAATTATTCTTCCAGGCGGCTTTGGTCACAGAGGTGTTGAAGGAATGGTTTGTTCATGCCGTTATGCCCGTACCCATAAGGTTCCTTATTTTGGAATCTGTCTTGGTATGCAGATTGCAGTCATAGAATTTGCACGCTCTGTTTTGGGTTATGCCGATGCCAACTCACGCGAATTTGACGAGCTTTGCGAACACCCTGTAATCGACCTTATGAAGGATCAGGAAGGCGTAATCAAAGGCGGAACAATGAGACTTGGAAGCTATCCATGTAAGGTTTTAAAGGGAAGTATACTCGAAAGAGCTTACGGAACAGACCACATAGACGAACGACACAGGCACCGCTATGAATTCAACAACGACTTCCGCGATGAGATGACTAAAGCGGGGCTTGTTATAAGCGGAACTTCTCCGGACAACAATCTTGTAGAGGCTGTGGAGGTTCAGGACCACTTTCATGTTGGCGTTCAGTTCCACCCGGAATTTAAATCCCGCCCTAATGCAGCAGGCCCGTTGTTCGTAGAATTTTTAAAATCTTGCGACAAATAGATATTAATTCATAAAAAAACATGTTAAAATAATCATGTCTTTTTAAGGAGTATTAAATGTATACAAAAGAAGAAGTTTTGGATTTTATAGCTGAAGAAGATGTAAAATTTATCCGTCTTGCATTTTTTGATATTCACGGCAAGCAGAAAAATATTTCCATAATGTCGAATCAGCTGGAAAAAGCATTTAAAAACGGAATCAGTTTTGATGCTTCTGCCATCTTAGGTTTTGAAACTCCTGAAAAATCTGATTTATTTTTAGTACCGGACCCTTCAACCCTTTCCGTTATTCCATGGAGACCAAATACAGGAAAAGTTGTGCGTATGTTCTGTACTATCCAGAATCCGGACGGAACACAGTACAAAAAAGACTGCCGCACTCTCCTTCAGAATGCCATCCAGGAATTAAAGGAAAAATGCAACTGTTCATTAAACATCGGCTCAGAAATAGAATTCTATCTTTTTAAGCTTGATGAAAACGGAGAAGCAACAGACCAGCCGTTCGACGAAGCAGGCTACATGGACATCGCTCCTGAGGATAAGGGTGAAAATATCCGCCGCGAAATCTGTTTTACACTTGAACAGATGGGCATTTTACCGGAAGCAAGCCACCACGAAGAAGGACCTGGCCAGAACGAAATTGATTTCCACTATTCAGACCCGATGACAGCCGCAGACAATGCAGAAACATTTAAATGGATTGTAAAAACAAAGGCAGCTTCTAGCGGATTACTTGCAGACTTTTCTCCAAAGCCTATTTTGAATAAACCTGGAAGCGGTTTCCACATCAATATTTCATGTTCAGATACTTCAAAAACAGACAATATTTTAGCCGGAATTTTAAAGCATGCCAAAGAAATGACTTATTACATGAACAATTCAGAAAATTCATATAATCGTCTTGGCGAAAATAAGGCTCCAAAATACATTTGCTGGGGTCCTGAAAACCGTACAAGCTACATCAGAATTCCTGCTACAAAAGAAACAAAACGTCTTGAATTACGCTCCGCAGATCCTGAATGTAACCCATACATTGTTTTCACTCTCATCATTCATGCTGCAATCGATGGTATTCTTAATAATCTTTTACCACCGCCACCAGTTACTGCAGATTTAATGAAAGACGAAGAAACAAGTTATCTCGAAACCTTACCGGATACCTACGACAGCGCAAAACAGCTTGCAGAAGAAAGTGATTTTATTAAAAAGGTGCTTAAAAAATAAAGAGAAACTAAATGGCCGAAGATTCACACAGCGTTCTTGTTGTAACCAAAGATTCCAAGATTCTCTCCCAGCTCAGCGTTATGCTTATGGCACCTATGTTTGAATTAAATTCATCCAAGGATTTTAACGAAGCCAGAAGACTTTGCTCAGAACGCATTTACAACATCATCATCGTGGATTATTCCGAAGGCGAAGGCGTTGATTTTGCCATAGACATCTCTTCTTCTTCCAGCACAATTTTGCTTTTAGTTCCAAACCAGCATTTTGACCAGATAAGTTACCGTGTAGAATCCTTTGGTGTTTTAACCATCACTTCACCATTCGACCAGTTCTATTTTTACAACATGATTAAAATAGCCATTGCAGTTCAATACAAGGTCCAGATTCTTTCGAGCCAGACAATCAAATTAAAAAACAAGATGGAAGAAATCAGACTTGTAAACCGTGCCAAGCTCATCATCATGCAAAAAAAATCCCTCTCCGAAGAAGACGCCCACCACTACATCGAAAAACAAGCCATGGACCGCTCCATGAAAAAAATCGATGTCGCAAATGAAATAATTAATACTTTAAGCTAAATAATTCTTTTCGACCGTAAAAATCTATAAAAGCTCGCTCAATTTCTCTCTGATAAATTCAGACTTTTCTTTTAAGCCAATCTGGCCAAGTTTTATGAAGATTACGTTCGGGTACTGAGGATTTAGCTTGATTGTGCTTGGATTTTTCTGGATGAGCTTTAAAATTTTGTCGATTGATAAAGTTGTGTTCTGCATAAATTCGATTCTAACTTCACCCTTATGCTCTTTAATCGAGCTGATGCTGAGTTTTTTACATATAATGCGGATTTCTGCAAGAGCCAGAAGACTCGAAACTTCATCCGGAATAGGACCAAATCTGTCTGATAATTCTGAAAGTACTGCATCAAATTCAGGCTCTGTTGTAACGGCTGCAATCTTTTTGTAGATTTCCATCTTAATCTGTGGATTTGTAACATAGGTGTCCGGAATAAAGCCTGTGTATTCAAGCTCCATCAAAACATCATCCTGAGCCTTGTATTCTTTGTCTGCAGTAAGTTTTTCTACGGCTTCGTTCAAAAGCTTTACATATAAATCAAAACCAACAGCATAAACATCACCCGACTGGTCTCTTCCCAAAAGATTTCCGGCCCCTCGAATTTCCATATCCTTCATGGCAATCTTAAATCCGCTTCCAAGTTCAGTAAAATCGTTGATTACCTGAAGACGCTTCATTGCAACCTCAGAAAGAGCCTTATTTTCAGGATACAAAAGATATGCATACGCCTGTCTGTCGCTTCTTCCAACACGGCCTCTGAGCTGATAAAGCTGGGAAACACCATACATGTCGGCACGGTCGATAATAATTGTATTTACGTTCGGAATATCAATACCGTTTTCGATGATTGTTGTGGCAATAAGAACATGAAAGCCGCCCATTTTAAAGCGATGGAAAATATCATCCAACTGTGTGCTTGTCATCTGGCCGTGAGCCACATCAACCAAACATTCAGGACAGATTTGTTCAACCCTTGTGCGAACTTCCATCAAGGATTCAACCCTGTTATGAAGATAGAAAATCTGTCCTCCGCGTTCCAATTCTCTTCTGATTGCAGTACAAACCTTATCGTCTGAATATTCATCAATTACAGTCTCAATTGGCTGGCGGTTTTGAGGAGGTGTTGTTAAAAGACTCATATCACGGATTTTTACCATGCTCATATGAAGGGTTCTAGGAATCGGAGTTGCAGACATGGTAAGACAGTCAATATTGTTCTTCATTTCCTTAAGCTTTTCCTTGTCTTTAACGCCGAATCTCTGCTCTTCGTCTATAATCATGAGTCCCAGGTTCTTAAAAATAACATCCTTCTGGATAATCCTGTGAGTTCCGATTAAAATATCAACTTCGCCGCTTGCAAGCTTAGAAATAATCTTTTTCTGCTGAGCCGGTGCTACAAATCTTGAAAGCCTTTCGATTTTTACCGGGAAATTCTTAAAGCGTTCCTTACAGGTTTCAAAATGCTGTTCTGCAAGAATGGTTGTTGGGGCCAAAAATGCTACCTGTTTTCCGCCCATAACTGCTTTAAAAGCCGCACGCATTGCAATTTCAGTCTTTCCGTAACCTACATCACCGCAGATAAGACGGTCCATCGGCACAGGTTTTTCCATATCTTTTTTGATTTCTTCTGTAACAACAACCTGATCCGGTGTATCTTCGTAAGGAAAAGCCGCTTCGAATGCTGCCTGCCACTCAGTTTCCTTTGGAAATGCAAAACCCACAGAGGCTTTTCTTCTTGAATAAAGGGCAATCAGCTTTTGAGCAATGTCTTCTACAGCCTGTTTTACCTTGTTTTTTCTGTTTTCCCACGACTTACTTCCGATTATATCAAGTCTAGGCTTTTCACCTTCATTTCCGATATAACGCTGAACTAGGTTTACCTGCTCAATCGGCACAAATGCGTAATCTTCGTTGGCATATTCCAGCTTGATATAGTCGCGCTCGTTTCCCATGGATTTTATGCGTTCAATTCCATGGAATTTTCCAATACCGTAATTTACATGAACAACATAATCACCCGGGCTCAATTCAACAAAGGTATCGATTACCTGACTCTTTGCCTTACTCAAACTCTTTGGAACATACTTTCTGCGCCCGAAAATCTCATTTTCCTGAATAACAATGAGCTTTAAAGATGGCACACTAAAGCCTGCAGAAATCGCCTGAGGAATAAGATTTACAGGCTTTAACTTTTCGTTTTCAACCTCGGTATAGGCTTTAAAAATTTCGTTTATACGTAAAAGCTGGTTTTCGTTGTCTGCAAAAATAAAGATGTTCCAGCCGTCATTCTGAAGCTTTTCAAGCTCTTCCTTCATAAAATTGATGTTACCAAAGAAGCTTCTGGCCGGTTCACATTCAAATTTTATGCTGTTTTCATCAGGAAATGTTCTAAAAAGTAGACATCTTAAGGATTTTTCTAGCAAATTCTCGAACTTAAAAAGGCTCATTTCAGGCGGAAGCACCGGTAACTCTTCTCTTGTACGTCTGTACATTCCGTTGTATTCACGATCTATTGTAAGCTGTCCGTTTATAAGCTTGTCGTAGTCGTAATAAAAAACAAAGGTATTTTTTTCAAGATAATCAAGAATTGTGTAGGTTTTATCAAAAGCAAGATTATAGAAAAACTCTTCTCCTTCGCATTCAAATCTTGTTTTTAATTCACTAAGCATACGCTCTTTTACTTCGAGTGCTGCCTCTGTAAAAGGAAGATGAACACCTTCTTTACTTATATCCTCGTGTAAAGCAGTTTTTTGATATTCATCAAGCTTTTTACTAACCTTTTCTATAAGCTCTTCCGTCCAGATAATTTCTTTCATAGGATAAAAAAGTACGTTTTCTTTTGAGCTTAAAGTTACCTGGCTTATTACATCAAAGGTTTTAATAGACTGAATTTCATCAAAGTCAAAAATGATACGGGTAGCGTTTTCATCAAGCGGTAAAAAGATATCAAGTACTTCTCCACGCAGACTGAACTCTCCTCTTACTCCAACCTTTGAAACTCTTGTGTATCCGAGTCTTGTTAATTTTTCTGCAATTTTTACAGTATCAAGGCTGTCTTTTACTTTTAAACCAAAGCTGTTTTCGTTTACATAACCAGGCGGTGGAAGCGGTGTTAAAAAAGATCTTTGAGTGATTATGTAAATTGTATTTTCTTTTTTTAAGACCGAAAGATTATTTTTCTGATTTAATTTTGAAAGAACTCCGGCTCTTTTTCCAAAGATAATTGAGCCTTTTGCAGCAGGCCTGTAAGGAACTGAACCCCATGAAGGAAAGATGATAATTTCTGCTTCGGGAAAGACTGTTTTTAAATCCTGGGCGATATTATTTGCTTCATATTCGGTTGGTACAACAATCAAAAGATTATTGGAAATTGTGTTATATTCAGGCGAACTTTTACTTGAATTACTGTACTGAATAGCCTGCATATTCTTGTAATATATTGAATTACAAAAGTTGTTTACAAAATATGAAAACATTGCTCCCTGTAAACCTTCAATGCTGGCTCTGATTTTCTGGCCTTCATTTGAAGCTGTAATTTTTGAGAGACAATCCTTTAATTCCTTCCAATTTGATAGTAAATTATTTACAGAAGATGATAATGATTTCATACAATTTTACCGAAAATATAAGTAGAAAAAGATAAATTTTATTTAAGGAGATTATTTTGAAAATCCGTAAATTTATTCCAATTATAGCAATTATTTTTGCTTTTGCACAGACAGGTTTTTCACTTGATAATAACGATTTTTCCAACGCTTCTGTTTCAATAAGATATTCAAATCGTTCAATTTACTACCCTGGTGATGCAGAAGAAAATCCTGTAATGGTTCACATCACAATCAGAAACAATGGAGTTGAAACTCTCAGATTCAAGCTTGCAGACGACAGAGCATTCAGCCTTGATTTTGATGCATATACAGTTAAAAACAAAAAGCTTAGTCAGACTTCAAACATCATAGAAAAGCGCACAACAAATCAGACTGTATACTTCCGTGAAATTGCTCTTGAAAGCGGTGAAGAATACTCCTTTGTAGAAAACCTCAAGGAATACCTTACAATCGAAGAGCCTTCGGTTTATTACCTTGAACTCACCTTCTACCCTGAATTATATAAATCAAAAAGAACAACTCTTAAGTCAAACAGATTAACTTTAGATGTTAGACCAAGTCCTTCTTCAAGCTCTTCAAACTACATTCCTGTTAGAGAAGAATCAGCAGAAATCTTAAAGCAGGAAATGCTTGCTCCGGATAAGGTTGTAGAACAGACAATTTTGGCACGCCAGAAATCTTTATGGGATGAATACTTCCTCTACATCGACGTAGAATCTTTACTCAAGCGCAACAAGAGTTTAAAGAACAAATACATCACAGTTTCTGCAGAAGAAAGAGAAAGAATGATTCAGGCTTACAAAGCAGACTTAATGCAAAACAGAATCGACAACGACATTATTGCAGTACCTGAAAAATATCAGATTGTAAAAACAACCTACTCTCCTACAGAAGGAACAGTAGTTGTATACGAATGGTTCAAATATCCAACCTTCAGCGAAAAGAAGAGCTATACTTACAAGCTCCGCCAGAGAGAAGGAATCTGGATTATTTATGATTATGTTGTTCAAAACCTGGGAACTGAGTAATGAAAGCTCTTATTATTTCTGATGATACATCTACAATCTGCCGTCTCGACGATTTTCTTACAAAACAGGGCTTTGGAACCATTATTTACAGATGGCTCTTAAAGGCTCTTGATAACATCGAAGAAATCCGTCCTGACTGCGTAATTGTAAGCTCTTCTGAATACCCTCGCCACTGGAAAACCTTAGTACAGTTTTTAAAAAGCGGCATTGGTGGTAACAAAATCGGAATCTATCTTTACGAACCTAAAGCACTTGATGAAGATGATCAGAAAAAAGCTGTAGCATTGGGAGTAACAGGTTACATCACAAGTCTTGAAGAATCAGAATTAGAAAAAACTGCCTTAAGCATCCAGAACTTTTTTGGTAAAAACAAGATTGAAAATCAGATTATTACAACAGAAAATGAAATCAAAAATAAAGAAAATATTGAGCCTTTAAGCGGTACAGGTCATATTCTCTTTACAAATCCTGTTTCCCATAAGTTTGTAAAAGGCACTTATTTTGATAAAAACGAAAAACAGATTACCGTAAAATTAGACTTTGATGAAGATATTAAAGATATGTCTATCAAAACCCTTGTTCCTGAATTCACCTATTTCTACGGAAACGAAAGCACAAGCGTTGAATGCAGACTCAAGGAAATTTTAGACATTAACGGCGAACAGCTGGTAATTTTCAGCATAGAAAACTAATATGAGAAAAGTAAAAGAAGAAAAACAGGCAAAATTTTTCTGTGAAAGCTGTGGTGCAGAGGTAAAACCAAACGCAAGAGTATGCACCTACTGCGGAAAATTCTTTTCATCTGTTCGCTGTCCCCGCTGCGGAATGACAGGTAATACCCAGGATTTTAAAAGCGGCTGTCCTTCATGCGGATATGCAGTAATTCCAGGTAAAAACTTTTATGCTAACGGAAAAAACTCAGGCTCATTAAACGGCTCTTCAAATAAAAATATCCTTTCAAGAATCTTTTTTAATAAAAACAAGACCACAAACTCAGAAAGCCTTCCCTTCTGGATTTATGCTGTATGCATCACTGTCCTTGCTCTTTGTGTGGGCGGAATCTACAGCTGTCTGTAATTGACTAAGCATTCATAATTATGTAAAATATTTTTGTAATTTTTGCCCGGATGGCGGAACTGGTAGACGCGCTTGGTTCAGGTCCAAGTGAAAGCAATTTCATAGGAGTTCAAGTCTCCTTTCGGGTAATCTTTTCTTTTTAATTAAATCCCAAAATTATACTTTTTTCCATTATATTCAAACTCCAAGCCGCATGCTTCAAACAAAAATTCTTCGTTTTCGGTAGCGTACGGGTTATAAACCTTATCACCTATTATCGGAAGTCCGCACCAGGCTAAATGGCATCTAACCTGATGTTTAAACCCTTGTGTTATTGAGCATATTACTTCTACATTTTCTTCTGTTGTTTTAAGAATTTTTATATTTGTTTTATAAAGCTTTAATTTACCGATTTTTTTTAAAATTGTTTTAGAAGCATTTTGGAGCACCGGGCGCACTTCTTTATTTCCTTTACCAAAATAGCGGAAATAAGACTCAACACCAAACTCTTCCCCTTCTTTTATCGTTGAAAACCGGCCGCATTCTGGAAAGCCTTCCCCATGGTTTTTAAGAACAGCACAGTTCGCACGGTAATATTTAATAAAATTATTCGAGTGCTGTTCTTCTAAAAGCTTGTCATAAAACTCCTGTTCAGTCGCAATTAAAAGAAGGCCGCTTGTTGCAGTATCGATTCTGTGTAAAAGTCCAGCTTCAATTTCTTTTTTTCCATGAACGTTTTTAATCTCAGGGAAAAGCTCAATTGCTTGAAAAAGTGCATTATCTTTATCCTGGGCACTTAATGGAGCCGAAGCAAGTCCACTAGGTTTATAAATTACAACAAAAGGCTTTGAGTTATCCGGTGCACTTATTATTCTGATTTTTTCCAAACCGGTACCTCTTTTTTATATTTTGCCTTTAATGCTTTTTCAATTTTTTGAAAACGGGCTGGAACTTTGGTTTTAAAAGCTGTTAATTTTGTATCGCCTGGAAGTCTTATTTTCATAAAAAAAGAATGAAGCATAAGAGTTGCATCCGGAAATTCAGCATTTTGTTTTGAATAAATTGAATCTCCAAGAATAGGGCAACCAAGATATTTCATATGAACCCTTATCTGGTGTGTTCTTCCGGTTTTAATTCTAACTCTCATTAAAGAAAAGTTTCCGTACTGCGCAATACAGTGATAAATTGTTCTTGCAAACTTTCCGTCATCCGTATCATCCACAGCCTTAAAGCGATGGCGGTTTTTTGGGTCTCGTATTATCTGAGTTCTTATATCACCTGCTGCATATTTAGGTCATCCCTGACAGATACAGATATATTCTTTCTGAATCGTTCGGTCTTTAAACTGCTTTTGAAGCCATTCTTCACTGTCGCGGTTTTTGGCTGTAATAATAATCCCAGAAGTTTCTTTATCAAGACGGTGAACAATGCCTGGTCTTCTTCGCTCTAAAATTTCCGAAGCTGTACCCTCTTTTAAAGTTTCAAAAGCCTCTCTTCCCCAGTGAAATAAAAGTGCGTTTACTAAAGTATGCTCCCAGTTTCCGCAGGCCGGATGAGTTACCATTCCCTGTTTTTTATTTACAACAGTTACATTTTCATCTTCGTAAACAATATCAAGCGGGATATTTTCAGGTTCAATGTTATCAGGAATATTATCTTCCCACTGAATGTCAATCTGATCTCCGGCTTTTAATTTTTGAGAAAGCTTTGCCTTTTTAGCATTGATTAAAATTTCTGTTACACCGCTTTTTAATTTGGAACGGTTCATTCCATCGGGTAAAGAAGCAATAAATTTATCGAGGCGTTCGTTTTTTTCGTAATCCTTTGGAACTTTTACACTAAAAAATGGCATTTACTCTTCCGTTGGAGGTTCAGCCTGCTTTTCCGGCGGCGGGTTTAAACTTTCAGGCATAACATAAACATCCTGTACCGTATTCGCCTGTGCTTTATCTCTCTTAATTTTATTTATAATATAATCGGTAATTGCAATACAAACGCAGATTGTAAAGGACGTTACAATAATTCCTATAATTTCACCCTGGCTGTAATTCGACATTGCCATAAAAGGATTAGGAAAAGCGCCCGAAAATCCGTTCATTCCCCACTGAATTCCTGAATAAATAATGATTGTATCAAGTGTAATAAAAGGCATAGCTCCAAAAGTAATGATTTCAAAGCGTCTTAAATCAAGCTGCCACTGTTCAAACTCAGTATCCTCGTATGGCTTTGGAGTTGTATCTGAGGTTTGGGCAAAGCAGGAAAGAGACTTAAAAATTAAAACTAAAATAAATAAATATTTGAGCCCTTTTTTCATTATTTTGAATAATCCCTCTCTCCAAAAATTGCAGTTCCTACCCTAACCAAAGTTGAACCTTCTTCTATTGCAATTTTAAAATCACCCGACATTCCCATAGAAAGTTCATTTAAATCAAACTGGCTAAATTCTTTGGATAATTTTTCTTTTAATTCACGTAAGGTTATAAATGATTTTCTTATTAATTTTTCGTCCTTTGTAAAAGGTGCCATTGTCATAAAACCTGCTGGAATTACGTGAGGAAAATCACCATTGGCACAAAGCTCAAGTGTATTTCTTACAGCAATTTCATCAGGAAAGCCTGATTTTGATTCTTCGCCTGTATGAACTTCGAACAAAACCTTTATTGATTTTTCTATTTTAGCACACTGCTTTTCAATTTCCTTTAATAAATCTATTCTGTCTACCGATTCAATGCAGGATGCAATCTGTACTGCATGCTTTACCTTATTAGACTGAAGCTGACCTATCATGTGTAATTCAACATTTTTATACTGTTCAAATATCGGTGGAAATTTTGCAGCTGCTTCCTGAACACGGTTTTCTCCGAACAAAAACTGTCCGGCATTTATAGCCTGGATTACAGCGTCTCCCGGATGAAATTTACTTACAGCCATTAATTTTACGCTGCCTTCTTTTCTTCCGCTTGCTTTTTCTGCGTCTCTGATTTGTTTTTTTATATTATCAAGATTTTCTGCTACACTCATGAGTTTTGTCCTTCTTTAATTATATCACTTAATCTGAGCATCTGGTCAATTGTTATAACCTCTGCCCTTTTCATTGGATCTATATCAGCCTTTTTAAGATAATCAAGAGCCAAATCATTATTCTTTAAATATATTGAAAGATTGTTTCTAACAGTTTTTCTTCTTGAAGAAAATAAAGCGCGTTCTATCTTCATAAAAAGTAAAGGATCCTTACAGCACGGGAAATCCTCTTTTTTAGTCATCAAAACCGCTCTTGAATCAACATTTGGTTTTGGCCAGAAGTTTGCACCACTTAAATCCAAAAATGGTTTTACATCATAAGCCCACTGGCATAAAACAGAAAAAGATGAATAATCCTCGCTTCCAGGCTTTGCACACATTCTAACTGCAACTTCCTTCTGGATTGTAAAAACACATTTATCAAAGCGAACGTTATTTTCGATTGTATCTGCAATAATTGTAGCAGCAATATTATAAGGAAGGTTTCCAAAAAAGCGATCAGGGGTTCCGTTTTCATCCTTGTATTTTTTCCAGGTTTTAAGAACATCACCTTCTACAAGATTAAATTTTCCTTTATCTGAATAATCGCTAAAAAATTCCTGAACTAATTTTGCAAAGCCCTTGTCTATTTCAAAGCTTGTTAGCTTAGCCCCACGTCTTAAAATTTCATCTGTCATAGCCCCAAGGCCCGGTCCAACTTCCCAGACTGTGGAGTTTTCGTTTATATCAAGATTATCTATGAGTTTTACACGAGCATCGTTATTGATTAAAAAATTCTGTCCGAATTTTTTCTGCATAGAAAAGCCATGAGAATCTAAAATCTGTTTTAAATCTGTTGCTGAATTGTAATCAGGATGCTTCAATTTATTCTCCACAAAGGTACCTTTGAAAAAGCAAGTACTAAATATTTAATTATAGTATACAAAAAATTCATAAAAATTCCACTATAAGCAGAAATAAACGGAAAGATTAAACTTATGATAATAAGAGCAAGGCCTATATAAATAAAAATTGTGATTAAAGGAGAAACTATAGTTGTGGCTATTATACCAATGGGACTAAAAGATCCGAAGGTTTTTAAACTCACTGGCGCTGTAAAAATCTGAGCCCCGGTAGAAGCAGAAAGCGACGCGGAAAAATAATCTGGGAGGATTTTGGAATAAAACTTTTTGAGCGGCGCGGAAAAGATGAGGATTCCGGCCAGGGCGGCGTATGAAAGGATGAGGCCTGTATTGAATAAATCGTATGGAAAGATGTTTATCTGAATTAAATAACTTACGCACAAAATTAAAAGCATATCAGGGTTTTCTGCATCACTTATGCTTGCAAATAAAGTAAGCATGCTGCATAAATAGGCACGGAATAAGCTTGGAGAAAGACCTGCAAACCAAACAAAAAAGAACAGGGCAAAAATCCTTATTATAAAAGAAAGCCTTTTTCTCTTAGTTTTTTTTCCTATAAACATTGCAATCCCGCTGAACATAGATAAATGCATACCGGAAAGTGCTAAAATATGAGCAAGTCCTGCATTTCTAAAGCTTTGAGTAACGCTGTCTTCCGTATATTCCTTGGCTCCGCTTAATAAAGCAAGTAAAAGCCCGCCTGCCTTACCCCAGCTGTACATAAGTCTTTTAAACTCCAAGCGGCACAAAGCCCTGAACCGTGCAAATCCACCTGTAAAAGTCTTATCCCAAAAGCAATCGGTACATTCAGTTACATAAAAAACATTGTTTTTAAAAGACCCTTTAAATGAATAGTTTCCCCCGCTTTCAAATAAATAATTATTTTTTGTCCTTGAGCTTGAATAAAGCTTTCCCGGAAAAAATGCTTCTACAAGATTACTTGGAATCATTACATTCATTTTACCGTAAGAGGAAGAAGAAATATTATTTTCAAATCCGATTTTTTTAACATTCAAAAGCGCTCTGTAGTATTTTTTAGATGAGTTTTTTACAGGCGAATTATCAAGCTCTCCATAGACAAAATTGATTTTAGAACTGTCGTAAAAAGAATAAAACCTTTGTTCAACATCAATCTTAAAAAGACCTGAATAAAAAATGAGGATACATAAAACTACAGATAAAAAAATCGGATTTTTTAGATAATCTTTTACCACTTAAGTCCTGCCAGTGCATTACGTGCAGCCGACAGAATAGCTTCCGGATAATCGATATATGTTACAGCAAGCAAAGAGTCAAAAGCTGTTTTATCGCCGATTGCACCTAATGTGTTAATAACGGCAATAACTATAGCAGGAGAAACTTCGCGTTCGTTTTCAGTCATTTCGTTCATTTCTTCAAGATAGTCAATCAGGTAACTTACAGAATCCATAGGAGCAAGAATACCGGTTGAATCAATCACTTCGATGAACTGTTCTTCAGAAATTAAACCTTCTGTATACTCTTTCTTCGCAACTTTAAAGAAAGCAAGCACACTCGAAGACGCTCTTGTACATTTATTATCTTTTAAAATCTTCAAAGAACCCAGCTGAATCTTCACAACTTCGTCTTTTCTGCTAACAGTATTGCCTGCTATTAATATAGACTCATTTAGAAGATTTTCTGCAATTTCTGAGATATAATTTTGAGAAATTTTTTCATTTTTTAAGATTAAACCATAAATTTTGGAAATCTGGTTAATATCTTTGGTGTGAATTATCTGTAAAACCTCATTCATAGAAGCTGGAATAAGGCTGATTAAAGTCTGTTCAAGCTCTTCTTTATAGGTGCTAAAATGATTATCGTTGTAGCATTTATAAAGAATTGTAAAGGAATTATTATCCCCGATATAACCTAATACACCAATAATGGATTTTAAAAGATTTACATCGGTATAATAGCTTTCGGAAGAAGACATGTATGTATTTAATTTAAGTGTTAATGGCTCAACCGGAAGATAATTTTTTAATGTAAGATATTTTGAAAGAACTGCAATTCTTACTGTATTACTCTGAACTAAATCATAAATTTTTAAAAGCTGATTTGAAATTTCTTCTTTCTCTGATTCTGTTTTTCCCTGACCGTAATCATTTGGTAAAGAAAGAATGGCTGCAAGGGCAAGACCTTCCAAATCACGATCTTCACCAAGATATTCAGCATTTTTAATTACAAACTGAATTGCTTCATTAGTGAGCCAGAGTCGTTCTTTATCTGAAGCATCCATTACTGCTGTGGTTTTATCTGCAATATTTCCCTTGATAAATTTATTCTGGAGACTCTGCGAAAAACAAAGAGAACAACAAATAAATAATAAAGTTCGTAATAAAAATTTTCTCATAGTCGTATTCCTAAATTATTCGTAATCATCAAACAGGTTCAATATTTCTTCAGGAGCGTTATCTGTCGGGAGCAATGCGTCTGCAGAAATCAATTTTTTAAGCTTTTTAATTCCTTCATCCGCAACTTCTGCCTGCTGATTTTGAGCTGCTATTTTTGCAGCCTCTTCACTATTAGAAACGACGGCAGAAGGAATAGTAACATCAGTTTCGGTAAGATTTTTCTCAATTTTCTCCCCGTCTTCTGTAGTGCTTTCGTCGGCCTGTTTATCTGCATCTGTTAAAGAAAGTGCATCGTAAACTTCCTTTTCTTCCTGAGGGAGCATATCGTAAACATATTTTAAAACTTCATTCTTCATGTTCTGCTCAATGTGAATACATTCAAAATGAAGTAAAGACTGATTTGTTTCCTGATTATATTCAACAGTGCGAACCACACCGAACATAATTACCAAAAGATTCTGGATTGTATACTGAAGCTTAATCTGAACATTTGCAGCACCCTTTCCACCGATACGGATTAAAGCACCAGATTCAGAAATATCCTCGAGTAAACATTTATAGCCGTCGTGAGTTTCCACTGCATTGTAATCAATCACTTCGCCCTTAATAATAAAAAGCTGGGCATTAATTTTACATTTTGCACGAACTGATTTACGTTTCTGAGTACGAACAAGGTTTGATGAATGCTTAAGCGAAAGGGATGATTCACCAATAAAAAGTCCGTGACCTTCTACAGTTGTATCAAAAACATATCTTGCATCACCCTTGCGCCATAAATAAACATTGATTACCTTTCCAACCCACTGTTCTGCAGTAATCGGAATTAAATCCTTCTGGCGTGGAACAGAGATAATAAGCTGACTTGCAGAGTTTAAAACCTCAGAAACAAATACACCCTTTCCAGGTAAAATAATTCTTAATTTCTGGCCTCTTTCAAGACTTCTTGTAGAATCCATACCCTTTTTTTCATCGGATTCGTGCTGGAGTTTTGTTCTGTATTCAAAAAGCTTTGAAATAAGCTGCTGCATTTTAGGATCACCTGAATTACCGTCGGCAGAGGCTCTTGAGGTTAATTCAGACATACATCTTTGCAGCGAAGGAAGAGAGAAAAATAAGGAGGTTGGATTTTCCAGCTTGCACATAACGGCAACCTTCCAGAGCAGATTTAAGCTTGGAATTGAAAATTTGGAATCCAGTCCTGTGATATAAAAATTAATTTTTGTTTTAAATACAGAATATAATCCGCTTACTGCTATAACAATCAGCGCAAGGATTATGATTCCTACAAGTATATACATTATATCCTCTATAAAGTATAATAACACAAATTCTATGAAATTTCATTATTTTAAAGTAGATTTAACCGTTTTTCTTATCATTTTATTAATTTTGTTTTTTACCCTTTTTTGCGGCGATTTATTCCCTTTTTTAACAATTTTTCTTATAAAATACCGTTTTTATTTCTTAGTTTT
Source organism: Treponema sp. (assembly GCA_017962965.1). GTDB lineage: Bacteria > Spirochaetota > Spirochaetia > Treponematales > Treponemataceae > Treponema_D. Next base: position 92,905 of record JAGCUI010000026.1, read on the forward strand.
CACCCTCATGGCAATCATTTATTTATACAGCCCTTTTCCAAAAAGAGAAAAACAGACTCTTAAATCCTTTTTTTTCTGCAGCATAATTCCGCTTCTTTTTTGTCTTGTAACAACCTTTAGTATAAACCTTTTACTTTCTTCAATTGCCTCTTACACAGGAATACAAAACAAGCAGATTTTTAATTACCCGGCTACTGCTTCTTCCTGGGCTAAAATTTTAATCCAGTTTCTTTTTATGGCTGTTTACGAAGAAATTACCTTCAGATTTTATCTTCCAGATATGATGAAGCACCTTGTATGCATTAAAAAAGAGAACAAATATTTAAAGCTTTTGTGTGAGATTTTTGCATGCCTTTTGTTTGCATTCGGGCATTTTTACATGGGTATTCTTGCAGTAATAAACGCACTTTTAGCACATATAATCTTCAGGATTGTTTACATCAAAACTGATAATATTTTAGTTACTACAACGGCTCACTTTATTTACAACACCATTTCTTTAACCTTGTTGTAGGTCCAGGCGCTTATTTTACTCATAAACTTATATTTTTTGCTCTGCTGGGATAATGTGTATTCACCGATGATGTTGTAATCATTGTCTGTATCCATTGAGTTATAAAAAGAAAGCTCACAAGTGTCTTTATTTCCAAAGATGATTTTTAATTTAAATTCGATATTACTCTGTTCAACGGTCTGAATCGGAAAACCGCCGTGTCTTAAATCCAAAAGCTTATCTGCAATATATTCAAAATCAGGGGTTTTTGAATCAAGAAGCTTATAGATATTAAAGTTAGAAACAGAACCGTCTGAATCATAAACTGTATTACCAGAGCCTTCGTTTGAGCTTATATAAATCTGCTGGATGTCTTTAGCCTGCGGATTATTTAAAACAGTTCTGAAAATCATATATGGGTCTCCCCAGACTTGAATCGAAGAGCTTAAATATTTATCAAGAGATTCATCCATTTCGTAAACGATTGGTCTTAAAGGAGTCATAAAATATCTTGAAGAAAAAGAAAAATCCTGCTTTCCAAAATAAAATTCAAAAGACTGGTCGGTATCCAAAAAATACTGAATGTGACATGCATCTGAGTTATTAAAAAAGCCGAAAGTATCGTTTTTAGGGTCAAAATTGTCTGAAAATTTATACACACTGCGAAGAGTTGTAAAGTCATAAATAAATTCGTTTACCATTCCCTGATTGCAAGGAATAAAATTATTGGAGTTTTCAAGACGAGCCTGCCAGAAATCTCCTGTTTTAATAATTTCAAGAGTTTTTTTATTTACAGTGATTTTAAAGCTTGTGATTTTATCCTTGTATTTTTCGTTTATAAGCTCAGTTTTATAAAGCTCGCGCTTGTCATATTTTTTTTCTTTAATCTTAAAGGAAGCAATATAAGAAACTAAAAGGAGGCAGATTACAATAAAAAGATAATGATTTAGTGTAAGTTTAAGCTTTTTCATTTTTTAATTTCCTGTAATGAACAAGTGTAAGGATTATCATAACTGCAAAATAAATGAGCGGAATAACTGCAAAGAGGAAAAGATTTGTAAGCTTTTTCATGTCGTTGAACTTTTGAGTCTGAGTAATCTTTGTTAAAGTTTTATCTGTTGCAGTTCTGGACTGAATGTTTGCAAGGTCTTCTTCGCCGTTAAGTTTTAAAAGACAGTTTGTTAATAAATCAAGGTTTCTGTAATCTCCGTAGCCGTTTCCAACCATTCCAAAAAGAGTGAGTGTATTTAAAAAGTACTGATCCGGAATAACAATGATGTTTGAATCATCAGAATTATAGGCTGTAAAAAGTCCGTTTAAGGCTCCCCTAATCTGCACTCCTACATTCTGAGTCTGTAAATCAAACTGAGTATAATCCTGGGTTTTATAAAATTCAGGAACGGTTTCTATCAACTTTTCTTTTGTTGTATCAACCTTGTAATTCCAGCTTAAATTGCTTGTAACAAGATATGGAGTAACTTTTGTTTCATCCAGAATCTCGATTGGAGTTGCCCAGAACATTGTTCCACCGGTTTTTGTATTTGTCTGAGGTAAAAGGTTTATAAAAAGAGGATAATTTACGTTTTCGCGATAGGTGTTTCCGCCTGAATAAAAGTTCTCTTCCGAAGTAGCACTGTCCATTGTTAAAATTGCAGAAGAAACATCGGCAGCAATAGCTTGTGTAAAATGAATGCCCCAGTTCTCAAGCATTTCAACAACATTTGTAGACATATTCTGAGTTAAAAGCCATTCATCAAAATCAAAGCTGTAAGGACTTACAAAGAATAAACCGTTACCCTTTCCGCTTAAAATATAACTTTCTATTGCAACTGCCGCTTCTATATTTATTTTACTGTCGCCGATTACAAGTAGAGGTCCTGTTGTAAGCGAAAGCTCTGTAGCAAAGGTGGGGCTTGCAGGATCAAAAGGATAACAGATAAAGCCCTGTGAATTAAGCCATGGAATTATAAAATTATAGCCTCTGTCATTATCAAGACCAAGTCCGTTTCCCACAATAACGTTTACAAGTCTTGTATTATTGGAAATTAAATGAACAAGCCTTCCGCCCAAATCATATTCCAAAGATGAAGCCGAAAGAATAAAAGGAATTAGCTCTGTGTTTCCGTTATATTCAACTGTGATTGCAGAATAAACGTTTATATATTCCAAAGAATTATCTGTAACAGCCTGCATTGGATGAGTTGTAACACCGTAATTCTGCAAAAGATTTCTTGTTTGTTCATCCTTATCCGGGTCTTTAATGCTAAGGCTTATGTTATTTGAATATGAAGTATATGTAACCAAAAAGTCGCTTATATCCCTGACCTGAGGATATTTTTTTTCGAGCACGCCGGAACGATAATAAGTAATTTTGATATTTCCCTGTGCCTTACTTAAAAGCTCTTTACTAAAATTCGAAATTGAATAAGTTTTATTTTTTGAAAGATCTATTCTTGTAAACCATCTGTTTGCGTTCATTAAAACTAAAACAAAGATTACAAATACACAAATATATCTGACTGTTAATGTTTTATTGAATACCTTTCCGGCCTTTTTATAACGGATAAAGGTTGTAACAAAAAGATTTAATCCGCTTAAGCCAACAAACCAGAAAACATCTCTTGTATCTATAATTCCCTTACCTGCTGCATCAAAATGCCATGCAAAGCTTATAAGTTTAAAGAACGAAGAAAAAAAGTTATTTAAATTTACATAAACTGTAAAAAGATGACTGCTGTTGAATATTGCCAGGATAATCGAAGAAACTACAAAGGATGAAATTCCATTTTCAAAAATCTCGCTTAAAAGAATACAGAGCGAAATTACTGCGGCCCCATAAAAAAGCAGGATGATTATACTTGTAAAAACCTGCCCTGCATCAACTGAGCCAAAAATATTTACAAAAAGAGGAACAGGAATAAGAGTTAAAATTAAAATTGAATAAACAATTAATACCGAAAGAAAACGTGCAAATATCTTTGTAAAAAAACTTAACGGCACAAAATTGTCGTACACGTAGTCCGAACGTTTGTAGCAGAGTGCAGGTATTACAATAATACTGATGTATGGAACTGTAGAAAAGAAAGCAAGTAAATCCGAGGTTCCGCCACCGTTAAAAAACTGCTGCTTATATAAAAAATATGCAGATGTAAAAACAGAAAAAAATACTGCTGTTATATAAAAAAGCGGATGATGAAAAAAGTTGAAAAGATTGAATTTTAAATATGCCAGAAACTTTTTATTCATTTTTACTGTCCGCTGTGAGTTTCATAAAGGAATCTTCAAGGTTTTTGCACTTAGTCTGTGCAAGTATTTCTTTTTCCGTGCCGCATGCAACAAGCTTTCCGTTACTGATTATATTGATGTTTGTGCACAGAGAATAAACTTCCTGCAAAAGATGAGTAGACATTAAAACCGCTTTTGTTTCAGACATTTTTTGAATGAGCTTTCTCATCTGAATAATCTGGGCAGGGTCCAGGCCGGAAACCGGTTCATCTAAAATAAGATTTGGTGGATTATGGATAATACTTTGAGCAAAAGAAACTCTTTGTAAATATCCTTTTGAAAGTGTTTTGATTTTTTTATGAGTTACATCGGAAATGGAGCATTCTTCTATTACTTTTTCCAATGATTTATGTTTTTCTTCTCCGTAAAGGCCATGCATGGCTGCAGCATAATCAAGAAAATCCTTAACATACATGTCCGGCGGGAGAATGGATTTTTCTGGCACGTAGCCTATTAAATCCGGGATGAGTTCAGGATGTTCTGCGGCATTTACTTTATTTCCGTCTCTATCCGAAACAAAAATTGTTCCTTCACTCGGAAAATGAAAACCGCAGATAGCTTTCATAATTGTAGTTTTACCGGAACCGTTTGGTCCAAGTAAGCCTGATATTACACCAGGAGTAACTTTAAAACTAACATCCTGAACACTAAACAAGGCTTTTTTATGAGAGAAATTATAATAACTTTTGTTAAAATTATTTATCTCAATCATAATTTTGGCCTTATCTAGCCTCTTTCATCATATGAATCGTCGTAGTCTGGACTATCGTATTCTTCTTCATCTACAGGGAAAAGAATGTACTGACCGAATACCCATCCTTTCTTATCATATTTACCATCTTCTACGTAATACCAGTAATCTTCAACTCCATCGATTACTTCTGTTTCAGCAGAACGATTGTAAACATAAACACCTGTAGTAGTTACACCACCATCAAACTGACCAATAACCTTTGAATTTTTTGAAGAAGGTAAGTTTCTGATGTTGATATTTGATTCTTCGCCCTGAGCATTTATAATAGCATTCTCGAAATGGAATGGTGTTGAAGCATCCATAGCAGCACTTTCGGCACTTTCTACATCTCCGTCTTCTGGTGGATTCATAAGTTCGTCACACATTTGTGAAAGTGCAGGAGAAGTATTAAGGTGTTTAAAGTTCTTGTAGTTTTCTTCCAAAAGTCCCTTATCAGCTTTTTCACCGTCACTTAAGATTTTCTTAATAGACTTGATGATTTTAATACCTTTGTAATCGTCCTTTGAAGAAGAGATTTTTTCGAGCTTTACATAACCAGTATAAACTTCGTATGCAGTTGAATCATAATAAGAAATCTTTGCAAGCTTAATCTTGTTGTTTGCAAGGAAAACATCACCGTAAGAAATAACAGTTCCGACAGTAAGGAATGATTTTTCTTTTACGTCACAAACATCTGGAGAACGATAGATAGCAGAATCTTTAATGATAATACCGATTTTTTCGTTAAGACCGATTCTGTTTGTAAGACACCAGTATGGTTTGTTGTTATATTTTACGTGATAGCATTCACAGTCTCTGAGCTTTTCGCTTACAATTCTTTTTGACTGTTTTACTTCTGGAACAACAACTCCATTTTCGTTTTTAACAGTAAGAACGTCGAGTTCAGAACCAGCTGGAATAGACATTTTGTATGTCATTTTGCCATCTTCTTCTACAAAAAGATAACCTTCGTCCTGGAGCATAACTGCAGGAATTGGTTTTTCTGCTGCAAACGCTGCAAATGCAACAAATGAAGCTAAAATAATTGAAATAATCTTTTTCATAATATTGCCCTCCTTTCCTTAGTTATTTCCAAATTCGGTAAGAACCTGTTCTCTGATTGCAGAAGAAAGATCAAGACTCTTACATGTTTCATAAATTTCATCAATAAGAATCTGGTTCTTTGTTTCCTTAATTTTGCTCAAGCGGTTCAAATATCTCTGAGCAACAAGGTCATCATCTTTATCTGAAACAATTGATTTTTTGATATAAACATCTCTGTAGCTTGATTTGCCGCCGATTGCACGCCATGTAACGTTGTAGCATTCCAAATCAGATTCAGCAGATTTTACATATGCAGGATTTACAGCAACAATCTGTCCCTTTTTGATTGTTGTTTTTGTCATGTCTGCAATTGAATCGTTTGTATAATTATATCCGTCTTCGAGAACAACCTTTGCAACAGCATTAGGAATAAGAAGATCGCTTACCATCCAGTATGTTTTACCGTTGTAAGAAATCTTAGCATAAGAATCTTTTTCAGCTTCTTTTTTACCCTGCTTTGTTACTTTAGCAGTAAAGATGTCTTCTGAAAGACTGCCTTCTTCTGAAGGATAAGCATAGAATGTCTGTCCTGCATAGAAAGTATTGTACCAAACAAGCTGACCTTTAGAGTCTTCTGACCACAAGCTTCCTTCCGGATAGAAAAGTACACATGGAACTAAAGTAACAGACTTTGTTTTTCCGTTTTCATCAACAGTAGTTGCAACTGATGCATCTCCTTCGCCCTGTTTACCGTTGTCTTTGTTACATCCAACGAAAACACACGCAAGTATCAGAATACCTGCAATTAACCAACCTTTTTTCATTTTTATCTCCTATTAATTATTTTTTATAATTAATTAATCAACAAAAGGAATTTCTATCTGCATTCTGTCTCTCGAAAGCTCAGCCTTTGGATAAATCTTCTGGGCCTGTTCAAGAATGATATGCAGTTCTTTATCATTATAGCGTGGACTATAATGAATCATGCACATTCTTTTTACGTCTGCGTCCTTTGCAATTGTTGCAGCCTGGGATGCAGTCATATGTTTTTTTTCTCTAGCCTGATCTATAAGCTCATCTTCGAACATTGCTTCACAAATCAATAGGTCTGAATTCTTTACTTCCTTTGCAATGCTCTCTTTATAAAGGGTGTCTGTTACAAAGCTGAATTTTCTTCCGCTTCTTTTAGCACCCATTACTTCTTCAGGTTTTACGGTCTTTCCGTCCAGAGACTGAACTTCTTCACCATTCTGAAGCTTAGACCACAAAGGGCCGCATGGTACATTTAATTCTCTGGCTTTTTGAGGATTAAACTCTCCCGGTCTTTCGTGTTCTTCGAGTGTATATCCAACGCAGGTTTTTGTATGATCTAAAGGAAAAGCCCTTATTACAAAGTCTTTTTCTTCGTGAACAACACAAGGTGCCTGTATTTCTTTAACCACAATCGGATAGTTGATGTACATATCCAGAACTTTTCTGCTTGTTTCTATGTATTCTTTAATCTTTGGAGGGCCGTAGATGTACAAAGGTTCTTCTCTGTCTACCTGTGCCGAAAGCATAAGAATACCCGGTAAGCCGGTTACGTGGTCTGCATGAGTATGGGAAACAAAAATAGCATTTATCTTTTTCCATTTAAGGTTCAGTCGTCTTAAGCTTACCTGTGTACCTTCTCCGCCATCAAACAAGAATAAATCGCCGTCACGTCTAAGCAAAACTGATGTAAGATGTCTGTATGGAAGTGGCATCATTCCGCCACAGCCAAGTACAAATGCTTCCATATTCATAAAAATATATTATCAAATTTACAAAATAAAGTCATTATTCAGCATTAAGATTTTGTCGTTTAAGCTTTTTGTAAATGTAAATAAAGAAAATGAGGTTTGCAATAATTGTTAAAATCCACGAAAAAGGATATGTAAGAAAGATTGTAATCGGTTTATGAAACCTTTCTATCCTGAAAATCGTAAAAAGATAGATAATTCTGAATATGCAGGCCCCTGTAAGACTCGAAATAAACGGCATCATTGAATAACCCATTCCGCGGATACAGTTGGAAAGCGCGTCCATCATGCCGCATAGATAATATGTAGAAAAGATTACCCTAGCACGAACCATTCCGGCTTCTATAATGGCTGGGTCCTTCTGGTAAAAACCGATTAAAGTGCGTCCAAAGATTAAGAATATAGCACTCATAAGGCCGCCGGCTGCAAAGGTTAAAAATTGAGATGATAAAACAACATTTTTGATGCGGTTAAACTTTTTGGCACCAAGATTCTGAGAACAGCAGGTTAAAGCACCTTGAGCAAAACCGTTCATCGTAAAATAAACAAAGCCTTCAAGGTCGCAGGCAGCTCCGTTTCCGTTGATTACAACTTCTCCAAAGGAGTTTACCGAAGACTGAATAATTACATTCGAAAAAGAAAACATTATTCCCTGAAAGCCTGCGGGTAATCCAACCTTTACAATCTTAAAAAAGATGTGTGTGTTTATCTTAAGCTTTTTAAAATCCAGATGAAAGGCGTCTTCTTCGCGAACTAAAAGAACTAAGACTGCAACGCATGCAAAAACCTGGGAAAGAACTGTTGCAAGACCTACTCCGTCTACAGACATTTTACAAACAATTACAAAAAAGAGATTTAAGATAAAGTTGATAACCCCTGCTATTGTTAAAATGTAAAGAGGTCTTTTTGTATCTCCCTTGGCTCTGAGCAATGCACTTCCAAAATTAAAAATAGTTGTGGCAATAATTCCGCCAAAATAAATCCTTAAGTAAATTACAGCAAGCTCTAAAAAATCATCTGTGGCACCCATTAAAATCAAAATAGGTTTTGCAAAGATAATTCCAACAATTGTGAGGATTATTCCGCTGTAAATTGAAAGTAAAATTGAAGTATGAACTGTATCCTGAATTTCTGCCTTGCGTTTGGCTCCGTAATAATTTGCAGCAACAATATTACAGCCTATTGAAAGGCCCACAAAAAGATTTACCAAAAGGTTTATTAAAGAACCGGTTGAAGTAACTGCAGAAAAGGCGGCAGGAGCAGAAAATCTTCCTACAACAACACGGTCTGCAGTATTGAATAAAATCTGTAAAATACTTGAAAAAATAAGAGGAATTGAAAATTTTATAAGATTAACAAAGACTGAACCCTGTGTTAAATCTAATTCATTTTTTCTGTTCATAATCCACAGTGTATAATTTTTTTCCGTTATAAAATATCAAGCATATCTTTAAAAAAGTGATTTTCTACCCTGGCATCGTTCCAGAGCTCTCCAAGACTTTTATATCTTTTCTGCTCGTACATGGCTCCAAACACAATATCAGTGTTGCCGTCCTTAGTCTTGTCGTAGGTTAAAATATATTTTTTTCCGTTATAATCAAACTCCAGGTTTTTGCCTGTTTCGATTAAAAAAATTAAATCATCTTTTGTCATTAACATGCATTCTAATTACTTTTTTAATTCTATGCAAATTGATATACTGATTTTATGAATAAAATATACGAACTTTCAGAAAAAATCAGAAAAGAAACACTTAATGTTTTTAAAGGAAATAAAGACACTGTAGATATGATTCTTGCATGTCTTTTAGCAGGCGGTCACGTTCTTTTGGAGGATGTACCGGGAACAGGAAAAACAGTTCTTGCAAAATCAGTTGCAAAAGCTACAGGACTTGATTTTTCGCGCATTCAGTGTACGCCGGACCTTATGCCTTCGGATGTAACTGGAAGTTCTGTATGGATTCCTTCTAAAAGTGAATTTGAATTTCGAAAAGGTCCTGTAATGGCAGGCATTGTTTTAGTAGACGAATTAAACCGCGCAACTCCTAGAACTCAGTCGGCTCTTTTGGAATGTATGGCAGAAAACCAGATAAGCATCGACGGAAACATGTACGCTCTTCCAAAGCCATTTTTTGTAATTGCCACAGAAAACCCTGTAGAATCAGAAGGAACCTTCCCATTACCAGAAGCTCAGAAAGACCGCTTTATGATGTGTCTTAGCATGGGATATCCTGAAGAATCAGCTGAAAAAGAAATCATTCTTGCACAAAATACACCGGTTCACCCTGTAGAAAACGTAAAGGCTGTTGTAACAAAAGAAGAAATTCTTGAATGCATGAACGAAGCCCTTAAAATCTATGTGGACGACAGCGTATTAAATTACATATTGAGTCTTGCAAAATTTACAAGAGAAGATGGGCGCCTTTTAAATGGAGTTTCACCTCGCGCCACCCTCGCTTTATACAAGGCCGGTCAGTGCTACGCTGCGGTAAACAACAGAACCTATGTCACACCGGAAGACATTAAAAAGCTCGCTATTCCTGTATTCAGAAAGCGTGTTATTCTTTCGACAGATTCAGTTTTAAAAGGCTACAAGGCAGAAAGCATCCTTCAGGAAATGCTTGAACAGACAAATCTCCCTGATTTTAAAGCCCACGCATAAAAGCAGATGAAAATAAAAAAGTCCTTTGTTTTTGTTGTATTAGTTTTATTTCTCATAACACTGGTAGTTCCTTCAAGAATATGCCAGTTTTTTGCATACACCGCTATTTTTATCTTTCTTGCAAGCTTTATTTATGCATTCGACCTTTCTAAAAAAATCACGGTTGAACGCCCCTTTAAAGAATTAAAAACAGCCTGCAACGAAAAAATCGAAATAAGCTTTAACATCAAAAATAATTCACGCTTTACAGCCCATCTTCTTTATTACAGAGACACAGTTCCGTATTTTTACATCTTTGGAAACAAGCACGAAAACGTAATTACACTTCATAAAAAAGAAAACAAAAAAGTAACCTACACAATTAAGGCAGACACACGCGGAGAATTTATAATAAGTCCTGTTGTAATAGAAACCTCAGATCCTTTAAATCTATTTTCCTTTAAAAAAGAATATCCTGTAGAAATGAAGCTCATTGTTCGTCCGGCACGCATAAAGCTTATTACAACCACAGACCCTGGTATTCCTCAGGGGGAGATTAAAATCCAGAATATCTGTTACGAAGATACAACCTTAAGAAAATCCATCCGCGAATATAAAAACGGCGATGAACAGAAAAGAATCAACTGGAGAATGAGTGCCAAATATTCAAAGCTATTTACAAACCAGTATGAAAACTCCTACGACGCACCGTTCTTTGTATTTTTAAATCTTGCAGAAGATGATTACGACTTAAAAAACAGAACCTATTACACAGAAAAAGCCATAGAAATTGCAGCCTCCATTGTTGAAAAATCAAAGCTTTACAGACAGAACGTTGGTTTTGCAGCCTACGCACAGGGCTTTCCATATTTAAAACCTGCCAAAAATCAGGTGAATAAAATCCTTGATATGCTTGCCGTAATAAAACCCGAACCTGGAAAGCTTACATATAATCCTTTTATTAAATATACAGACGAGCTTCCGGCCGGCACATTGATTTTTTCTATTGATGAAAAGGTTGTTCGCGAATACTTTGTTAAAGTTGAAGCAGACAAGGAAAACATAAACAGTAAAAACATAGGAGCCATGAAAAAATGAAAAGATTTTACTCTTTTTTTGAAAACATAATTGTTCTTTTTCTCATTGCCCCTTTTACTTTTTTACTCGATTATTTAATCCACATTTCGGCTCCTTTAGGCTTTACCGATGCCCTTTTTAACTACGGTTATCTTTTTGTATTCGGAATCTTTTGTATATTTTTTGCTTATTTTACAGCCTCGGATAAATTCACCCTTGTTTCAAAAATATTTGCAAGCCTTATTCCGATTATCATCTGCCAGGTAATTTTTTATTTGATTACAAAGAAGTTTCAGTTCAGCCTTTTAGTTTTATCAGCATTCCAGATTATTTTTATTAATAAGCTTACGACTGTTATAATTCTTCATGATGACTTTTTAGATTTATGCGGTGAAAAAACAGGTCTTGAATTACGAGATCATCTTTACCAGAACAAATTTGCCGCCATGGACCTTGGAGTTGAGATTGAAAAAACTAAAAAGATTTTATACTTTCTTTCGGTTTATGTAATTATTACAATCATAATTGAATTCTTTCAAAAGAAATTCAACTTATTTTTAATCATAAACTCTGCAGTCTTTTTTATTAATTACATAGTGATTTTCTATCTTTTGGGATATTTTAAGAAGGAAGTTTATTATTTAAACGAAGGCCTTACAAATATCATCCCCGAAAGAAAACGTTTTTATAAATCAATCTTTTTGATTTTTATAATCTCAATTCTTCTTGGTCTTGCTTTTGCAAAGGATTATGCGCCAATAAAACTTCATCTTCCTTCCTGGCTTTTTGGAGAAACACATTCTGTTGAGCAGGCCTATGTTCCACCTCCAGATAATTCAGTTATAGATTTTCCGGATAACGGTTTTGATGCCAAACCAAAGGTAAACAATAAATTCATTCTCTTTTTAGAAAAGCTTTTTGACTATATTACAATTATCCTTGGTTTTCTTGCACGCCATACCCCTTCTTTCCTTTTATCATTCCTTGTTATAGTGCTTATAGTTTATAAATTTCAGGGCTTTTATTTTAAGAGATTTGCACTTCACATAAAAGAATTATTTAAAAGAATGCACATGAAGTTTTCAAGCTTTATAAAGCATTTATTAAAAAAAGAAGTGATTAATGATTATGCAAAGGTTTCTAAAAAAGAGTTCATTAATTCTGTATATAAAATTTCCAGAAACTCAAAGAAAAGCCGTGAAAAGCGACTTGAATTAGACAGAATTACACGCCAGTTTGTAAAAATAATTGACTACGGAACAAAATTAAAAATCAAATACACAAAAAATCTTGCCCCGGCTGAATACACAAAGCTTATAAGTGACTATTTATTAAAAACACCAGAAATGGAACAAAAAGCCAACGCCTGTGATTTAATCGGAGCTATTTTTGAAAAGGCTTTATACGACAAAAATGTAATTACAAAAAAAGAAGAGCAGGATTTTACAGACGCAATTTCCAAGGTGATTTCTAAAAACAAGGGCTAAAAATGAAGGTAGTTTTTTACAGCACAAATTCAAACATTTTTAATCCCCAAACTTTTAAAATTACAGTTCTTCCAGCAAATAAAGAACAGTTTGAGTCTTTCCAGAAAAAATACCCCGAGCATTCCTTTACCTTTGTAACCCAGCTTCCATTAATGTTCATGCCAGAAAATTCAATTGTTTTAGACCAGAACTTAAGCTACAAGGAAGTGGCTCAGAAAATAATTTCTCTAAAACCAGACCTTGCAATTGCCCTTTCATTCTGGGTAAATCCTTACGACTGGCTTTCTGTAAACGACGCCCTTATTAAAAATGAACTTGAAAAAAACGGAATTAAAACCCTATGTAATCTGCTTTCTTCTTCCCTCATCTGTTTTGATAAATATAAGACACACCAGTTTTTAGAGCTCAACGGCTTTAATATTCCAAAAGCTGTTTTTGTGGACCACGATTTATATTTTTGTGCCGGAAGTCATAAGGAAGTAATTCACAATGTTTATAAGGACAGTATTTTAAGCCAGATCCAGGAATTAAAGCTTCCTCTTATTATAAAAGATACAGTGGGTTTAAGCTCATACGGAATGACTGTAGTTCATACTTACGGCGAAGCTATGGGCTATTTAAATTCCAAAAGAAATAATTCAAACAGAATTGTAGAAGAATATATTACAGGCGAGCACTTTGGTCTTGAAGTATACCGTGCCAAAAATGATTTTGTGGTTTTAGATCCGTACCGATTCAGCTTAAATCAATACGGAATTACAAGCCCGAAACAAAGCTCAAAGGAAGGTCCTGTAAAAGATGCAAAATATAAAATAAATGCATTAAAAAAAGAGATTAAAAAGCTTGCCCGCCTTTTAGACATTCAAACTCTTTGCCAGGTGGATTTAATTTACAGCAATAGAAAATGGTACATAATCGAAATAAATCCTCGTCTTAGCGGTATGAGTTTTATGTATGCAAAAAGCTATAATAAGACACTTTACGACCTTATCTGGGAAACCTGTGTTCGTGGAAAAAAGAGCCCTTACAAAAAAGCACCGGATCTTTGGTGTAAGGATATTAAGCTTGAAGTACAGACAGACGAAAAGTTAAATGAAATTCGGAAGCTTGGATGTGTGAAACTTTTAAACCAGTCGAATGATATGGCCGCAAAGCAGGAACGCGAGAAGGGATTTTGTGAGTGTATAATCTTGGGCACAAAAGAAGAAATCCAGGAAACCTTAGAAAAGATAAAAAAAATTACAGGTTGATTTACATCTGCACAGTCTGGAACAATACAGAAATTTCAGGATCTTTAAAATCTTCTTTTTCTACAATCTTTAAAATATCAGCTTGCGAATACTTACTCTGAGGATAAAGAATAATACAGGTTTTATCGTTATTCATTAAAAAATTCTGTTCGCCCCATTTTGTATAACGGGTTGCGCCGATAGAAATCATAGCTGATTCAGGCTTTCCGGCTTCCAAAAGATATTTATGAATATTTTCTGCAGGACCTTCATCGCTCTGATTATTTAATTTATCTACAAGCCAGAATAATAATTTTTCGTAAATATAACTGTAATTTAAGATGAGGCTGTTCTGGCCGTATTCATAGATTTTTCCGTCGCGGATTAAAAAAGACGCAATACAGTAATCGTTAATAATTGAATATGAATTAAAGGAATCAAGGGCGATTAAGTTTTCAGAAAGTCCTTTTGAACACTTTCCCCAGTTCTTTTTTTCGCTGATTTTTTTAGCCCCTTCCTTACGGATTGAACAGTCGTTTGAAGCACCAAAGCTTACAGGAGTAATTCTTTTGATTAATTCTTTTTCCCAGGTAAGATTACAGATTATTGCGCATTCAGGTTCAATCTGAAGCTTATTTTCGTCCTTTGGAAAGATGATTTTTTTTGAATCAAAAGGAAAAACAGTTAAAAATTTGGGAGTTAATTTCGGCTTTGAAACGTGAATATAAGTTGGGAAAACAGCTTTTGGAGCATTTGCATCCTTTGTTTTAAAGTTTAAAAAGTCCTTTGCTTCTCCGGCCTGCTCAAGATGTCCTGTAAAGTTTCCTGCAACTCCAAAGCATGGCATGTTTTTTAAATCCATTATTTTTTTCCTCCCGCATTCAAAAACTCTTTTACTTCAGAAAGACGTTCGTGAGCCGTAATTCGTCCAAGTTCATAAATACGGTCTAGTTCTGCTTCGTCCTTTGCCTTAGCCCCGATTTTAAGCTCAGTTTTAGGCCTCATAACTAAAATATTTCCGTTTTTTTCCTGTTCTGCAATGTGTAAAAAGCTCTGTGTATTTCTTTCAGGAATGCTTTTCATTGTTTTTAAAAGATTCGGATACTTATTAAAAAAAAGCTTTTCCATAAAATATAAAACAGGACTGAATTTTTCTTTATGAGTAACAGGATTTGTTAAAATTACAATGTTTTTTTCGTAGCCCAAATCTTCAAAATATTTAAGAGGAACTTCATCACTCAAGCCTCCGTCTAAATATTTTCCGCCTTCAAGCTCCACAATTTTTGAAACAATCGGCACCGAAGCACTAGCCCGTAGCCATTGAATATCATCCAGACTTCCTTTACTAAGCTTTTGGTAATGAGGAAGCCCTGTTTCTACATCCGTACAAACTGAATAAAATTCCGTTGGATCTTTTTCAAAGGTCTGGTTGTCCCACACATCTAAAACCTCGGGTAATTCACGGTAACAAAAATCTGCACCATAATAATTACCTGTCTTAAAAAAAGACCACCAGCTTGCATAACGCTTATCATGAACAAAACGCTTGTTATATCTTAAGGCCCTTCCAGGCTGATGAGACTTTAAATTACAGCCAAAAACAGCCCCGGCAGAAACACCAATAATACCGTCAAAAGTGATATTATTTTCCATAAAAACATCAAGGATTCCACAGGTAAAAATACCCTTCATGGCTCCGCCCTGTAAAACAAGACCTTTTTTCATAAATTATCTTCCCTTGAATTTCTTCACAATCTTTTTGAACCAGAAGGCTCTGAGTTTTTCTGCCGCATTATAAGGCTTATAAATAAATTTTAAAGGCACATCCCAGCTTCCAGGACGGTGAATAATCTTTCCGCCAAAGTTTGCCTTGAACATATAAAGGCCGTGCATAGGATGGTGTTCATCTTCTCCCTCAGGAGGCATTCCGTACATATCATAAACCTTAGAACCGTAAGCCTTTGCATCCTTCATGGCAGTCCACTGTAAAAGATGATTTGGCATTAAGTTTCGTTTGTTATTAGAGCTTGCACCGTAAAGATAGATTGCTTCATCTCCACTGAATAAAGTCATGATAGAAGCAATTTCCTGACCCTCGTGTTCTGCAATATAAAGGCTTACCAAAGGATATTCAGTTTTTACAGGAACTTCATTTTCCTTTAAACCGTTTTGTTCTGCAGAAGATTTAATCAAATCTAAATAATATGATTTTGCGTGGCTTGAATTACCGTCGCGTGCATTTGTTTCTTTTGTTAATTCATAAAATTTGTCTATTTTTGTAGACAAGTTCACATCATTTCCTAAGTAACGATGAATCTTTACACCCTTTTTTTCACTCAGTCTGATGTTATAGCGCCACTTTGAATGCATTTTAGAAAGGATGTCTTCCTCGCTCAAAGTTAAATCAACAAGAGTACTGTCCGGCGGCTGAATATCAACCTTGTTCTTTTTAAGCTTAAGGCGGTCTGCCAAAGCAACAGTTTTTAAGCCCAGATTAAAATTATAGCGGTCTTCGATATTTGTTAAAATAACATCAGGATCAAAGCGGATTACAATTGTATTTTTTGGAAGATATGGCTTTAATGCTTTTGCAAGGTCATTCATAAAGGATGCAAATTCAATTGCCTGAGTTTCCGGAGTAATAATTTCCTGGTCGATTACAGTATTTCCTTCTTCGTCAAAGGCCTTTTCCAAAACTTCATCAGGAGTGCATTCATACAAAAGCTGCGGCATTAAAGGGATATATGCAATACTCATTGTGCCTTTACAAAAACTCCTGTTTAATACTGCAATTTCAAAGGATTTAGTTATATTTTTTTCGTCCTCTTTTTTACAGGAATTTTCCGAAAGATTTAATGGTGGAATTTCAGTTGTGATCAAAAAACGTCTGTACTGCCATCCGTGACGGCTTTTAAATTCGCACCAGAAGGGAGTCTGTAAAAAAGTTCCGTTATTAATATTTTTTGTTGAATCAATTGGTTTTATTTCGAATGTAAACATAATTTTATTATAGCGATTTTAAGCCTTATGTACAAAGCCCCGCCTTACTCCTGGTGATTTAATCTCCAGTCTATTGTTTTTCGTAAGTATTCAACGTATTCGTCATCCTTACACATGAGTTTTCCGCTGTCATTGGAAAGCTTTGCTACCGGACGATTGTTGCAAGAAGAAACCTTCATTACGATATTGAGGGGCTCTTCGTCTGTATCGTTGGCAATGTAAGTGCCGATTCCGAATGCAACCTTAATTCTGTCTTTAAAATGAGCATAAAGCTCACTTGCTCGTTTAAAATCAAGACTGTCGCTGAATAAAAGTGTTTTATTTTTTGGATTTACGCGTTCATCCTTGTATTTACTGTAATAAGACTCATAATGCTTAATCCAGTCTTCGCCCCAGGTATAAGGATCACCTGAATCGTGACGAACACCGCTAAAGCAGATTGAAAAAGTATAGCCCATATCAAGATGAGTTGTTTTTTCTCCAATTGTGTCTGTAAGGTAAGTTCCGTTTAAAACTCCGTATTCCTTGGTCCAGGCATCCATAGCAAATTTATTTGAATAAGCCGGATTATACATAGGGTTTCCCTGACCTACACACATAATAAATTCGTGGGCCATTGTTCCAACAGGAGTAACATTGTATTTTTTTGCAAGATAAACGTTGGAGGTTCCTACACATCTTGATTCTTTATATTTTGAATTATTATCGATGAGTGTTTTTACGGCTAAATCCTGTGCCTGAGCCGAAAGACGGCGGCGTAAACCGAATTCAGAAAAGTTTCCTAAATTATATTTTCCGTCGATGAGCCACTGAGTTTTTTCGTTTAAATGCTGTTTATAAGATTCAAACAAGGAATCGTAAGTATAAGACATCCTGAAAAATACTTCGTTTATAATTGCTAAAACAGGAATCTCGTACATGGAAGTATTAAGCCAGGTTCCTTTTGCATCAAGGGCAAAGCCGCATTCAGAATCTGTAGAAATTGTAAAATCCTCGTAGCGGGCGTTCCAGAGTCTTAAGTGGTCGATGTAATCTTCATGAAGCCATTCAATTTTTTTAAGATAGTTTAATTCATCCTCTGTAAATTTAAGGCTGCAAAAATGCTTAATCTGGTCTTTGATTTCTTCTACCATCTGGGAATCAAATTTAACGCCTTCGTTACGGCATTTAAAAGTCCAGTTAGTTTTATACGAAGCAAACTGATGGTAGATTGCCTGACCCATTGAAAATTTATATAAATCTGTTTCCAAAAGACTTGTAATTATTGGTTCTAATTTCATGGTCTAATTATGCTCCCTTTGTAAAAAAAAGTCACTAGAGGAAATCACTAAGATTCCGTGGGGCTTAAGATTATGATTTTTATATTTTCTTTAAAGTTGTTTTAAAGCTTAAATTTCTTACTGTTGGTACACCGTCAAACTGAACGGAATATATGTGCTTTGTTTCATCAATTTCAATAATAGTACCCTTTCCCATAATGTGATGCTCTACCCTGTCGTTTACCTTAAGACCGGAAAGGGATGTTAATTTTGCAAGAACAGTATTTGAATCTTCGATGTAACGCTGGGCATCATTTACTAATTTTTGCGGAAGCTCAACCTTGTATTCCAAAAGCTTTTTTTCAACATCAAAAATAAAACGGGACGGGAATCTAAAACCATACCCTTGAGTATTTCCTTCTGCCTCTGTTAAAAATAAACCGTTTTCAGCACGAGTGTATGCTACAAAAGCAAGCCTTCTTTCTTCTTCCATTCCGGCCTGACTGTCTGTCTTTTTGCTTGGGAACATATTTTCGTTCATACCGGCAATAAATACGTAAGGAAACTCAAGTCCCTTTGCAGTATGGATTGTCATAAAGCGGATTGAATCTTTTTTTACACCGAGATCTGCATTTGTGTATAAGGCAACGTGGCTCAAATAATTTTCAAGAGTACATTCTTCGCCGCATGAGGTTTCATATTCATAAATCGACTGCTTTAATTCTGCAAGGTTATCAAGTCTTTCCTGCGAGCCTTCTGTTCTAAGTGCAATTTCGTAGCCGCTTTGATTCATAAGATGAGAAAAGATTTCTGAAATCTGCTGCTTTGAATAAGAAGCGTTGTAACGGTCTATTAATTCAACAAAATCCCGTGCCTTTGTGTTAGTAAAAATTTCATCTTCTAGGTTTAATTTTAAAGCGTCGTAAAGAGAGCCGCCATTTTCTGCAACATAATCTTTTAAAAATTTAATTCTGCGCTCCCCTATATTTCTTTTTGGTACATTTACAATCCTTAAAAAAGAAAGGTCATCCTTATAGGCAATCATTCTTAAATAAGAAAGCGCATCCTTAATTTCTGCACGTTCAAAAAATGGAAGGCCTGAAAAAAGTGTATAGCTTAATTTTTTATCCTGAAAAACTTCTTCGATTGTTCGGCTTATATAATGAGCACGGTATAAAACAACAATGTCGCATGGTAAAACGCCTTTTTTAATTAAGCTCATGGCATTGTCTGCAATAAAACCCGCTTCTTCTTCAGGAGTTTTTCCATGAAAATATACAGGCTTTGTTACTCCTGCACGCACAGGAATAAGGTCTTTTTTAATTCTGTTTTTATTTTTACTGATTAATGAATTTGCTGTGTGAATAATTTCTGGTGTAGAACGGTAATTTTTCATCATCATTACAGTTTTTACGTCCAAAAAATTTTTATCGAAATCCAAAAGATATTTTACGTTTGCACCACGCCAGGTATAAATTGTCTGGTCCGGATCTCCTACAATAAAGAGGTTTTTATGATAGCCGCACAAAACTTCCATGAGCTGATACTGAATTAAATCAATATCCTGAAACTCATCAATCATTATGTATTCAAGACGCTTCTGCCATTTTTCCTTAATGTCCGGGTTTTCCTGGAAAATATAGAGTGAAAATTTTAAAAGGTCGTTGTAATCAAGTCCAAAGCACTTTTTTTCCTGATAAAGATAACCGTAAAAAATTATGTCCTGAACCTTTGTGGCGTTTTCGTATTTAAAGTGAATTTCATCCAGGCTCATCTTTATCATATCCTCATAATAGTCCGGATACTCAAAAAGTTTTTTCATTTCAATCATGTCTCTTGCATGAGAAAAAGTCATCTGCCTGAGAGTTAAACCACGCTCTTCGTAAATAATCTGGAGCATGGCATCTATGTCTGAATTGTCTAAAACTAAAAATGATTTTGGATAGTTTACAGCGTTAGAATCTTCCTGAAGAATGCTTACACAAAAACCATGGAAGGTAGAAATATAACCCGTATCATTATCTCCTGTGAGTTTTCTGATACGGGTACGCATTTCGTTTGCTGCTTTGTTTGTAAAAGTAACACAAAGAATATGGGATGGAAGAATGCCGATTTCGTTTACAAGATAGGCAAACCTGTATGTGAGAGCCCTTGTTTTTCCAGAACCGGCACCTGCGATTACACGGATAAAGCCTTCCGTACTCGTAACCGCAAGCTTTTGTTCATCATTTAATTCGTCTAAATATCCACCCATTTTTTTCCGGTTTATTAACCAATTTCAGAATTTAAAGCCTTAAGTGTTTTAACTTCCTTTCCGTCTGCCAAAAGCTTCTTACCGCCAATCTGAACAACACCATCAATAGCCTTAATTTCTACGCTAAAGAATTCATCGCCGGTAATCTGTTCTTTTTTAGAAGCATTAACGTCTGCACCTTCAAGAACAACACGAGTACCAGGAGCTGCCCAGCCTGCGTCCAAAACTTCTACGCATTCCTTGTCGCCTTCTTTATAATCTCCGGCCAAAAGCATACCACGGCTTTCTACACCACGCATTGTACGAGGAGCAAGGTTTTCTGCAATGATAACATGCTTACCCAAAAGATCTTCTTCCTTAAGGTACATGCGGAGTCCCGACTGAATGGTTCTTGGAGTTCCAGTTCCGTCGTCCAGAGTTTCTATATAAAGCTTTTCTCCTTCCGGATTTGGCTTAATGTCTACAATCTTTGCAACTGTGAGATTTATGTTTTTATTAAAGAATTCAACCTGCTGCTCCGGTGTAAGAGAAGGCTTTGGTTCTTCCTTCTTTGCTTTTTCTGCTTTCTTAGCTTCTTTTTCAGCCTTTGCCTGAGCCTGACCGCTGAACTTTTCTCTGAATGCAAGCATTGTTTTCTGGTCTAAAGGCTTAAAGTAAACTTCTGTTGGTCCTACAGTTGAAAGACCTTCTGTTTCTCCAAGGTTAGCCCAAGTGTATCCAGGCTTTGCTTGGGTTCCGGCCTTTGTTTCCTGAATTGATTTTCCAAAGTAAGACATGATTACCTGAGTATACTGAGGCATATAAGGATTCATCATAATCATTAAATCTTTGATTACGTAACAAAGGTTATGAATAAGCTTTGCACAAGCAGCTGGATCTGATTCACGAGTTTTCCATGGTTCTGCAGCCTGGAACTTTTTATTACAGATATCAGAAATTTCAAACATTGTGTGGAAGGCATCCTTAAGTTCTGCCCATTCAAGATAATCTGTAGCCTTCTTTTCAAGGTCACGAACCTGAGCCCAGAGCTCTTCATCAACAGGAGCATCTGGAATCTTTCCTTCAAAATATTTATTTACAAATAAAAGTGTTCTGTTTACAAGATTTCCAAGGTTTCCGATTAATTCACCGTTGAGCTTTTCCATAAAGTCTTTCCAAGTGAACTGATAATCCTGTTTTTCCGGTCTGTTATAGAAAATATAGAATCTCCATGCATCTGCAGGAATTCCTGTTTCAATTGCATCGCTTCCAAATACACCGATTCCGCGGCTCTTTGAGAATTTTCCGTCTTCGTAATTTAAAAACTCTGTACTAGACATGTGGTGAAGCTTTGTCCAGTTATGAGGTGAACCAAGCATTGTACATGGGAAGATTACAGTGTGGAAAGGAATGTTGTCTTTTCCGATAAACTGGAATAAATCAACCTTTCCCTTACCCTTTGCTTCTTCACTTTCTTCCGGAATCCACCAGCTCTTCCAGTCAAATGTTCCTCTTCCTGATTTTTCAAGCTCGTCTGCAAGCTGTTTTGTAATAGAAATATATCCGATTGGAGCATTAAACCAAACGTAGAAAACCTTATTTTCATAACCAGGCTTTGGAACTGGAATACCCCATTTTAAATCACGTGTAATTGCTCTTTCCTGAAGTCCATCTCTGATCCATGCCTTAGTCATATTCAAAGCATTGTCAGACCATTTTCCTTCTACACTTGCTTTTTCCATCCATTCGTTAAGCTTTGGACTTAATGAAGGTAAATCTATATAAAGATGTTTTGTTTCGCGAACTTCCGGAGTTGCACCGCAGGTATGGCAGCGAGGTTCCTTTAATTCAATTGGGTCCAAAAGTGAACCGCATTCATCACACTGATCTCCACGGGCCTTTGTTGAACCGCATTTAGGACAAGTTCCGTCTACATAACGGTCTGCCAAGAACATGTTGCAGTGAGGACAGAAAAGCTGTTTATTTGTGTGCTCCTTAATAAGACCTGCTTTATCAAGATCATTAAAAAGACTCTGAGTAATTTCTGTACACTGTGGATTAGAAGTGCGTCCGAATTTATCAAAGTTGATGTTGAACCATTTATAGATTTTTGTATGTTCCTGATAATAATGATTACATAAAGCGCGAGGTTCCTTACCTTCCTCCAAAGCCTTTGTCTCTGTTGCAGTACCGTATTCATCTACACCGCAAATATAAAGTGTATCGTATCCACGGTTACGGCAGAAACGTGCAAATACATCTCCAGACAAAGATTGAATGATATTTCCAAGATGAGGAATATTGTTTACATAAGGTAAAGCAGCAGTAATAAGTCTTCTGTTCATAGGTAAAATTGTCCTTAATTTCTGAATTTTTTTTAGATTTTGAATATTTTATTTTACAGTTTTTTTATGCTTTATACAATTATCCTATATAGGATGATTTTTTTGTGAATTTTTATTAATATACATTTGTGGATTTTAAGGAAACAATGTGAAAATCATTGACTGAATGCGCAACGGTAAGATTTAATCAAGCCCGAATGCTTAATTTCCGCGTTGAAGTTCTAAACTTCATATTTCTGCGTATGCGGAAATAATCTCTTTTTTTAGGAATTGCGCAGTCTCGATTCCTGAGGATATTATGAAAAAACGATTTTTTTCCCTCCAAAAAGCACTCGCTCTGAGTGTTCTTTTGTTGTTTACAGCTGTAATGACTGGTTGTAAACCTGATGCCACTGAAACACCTGAATATATTCCTGAAGACCTGGTGAAACTACAAGATGGTGATTTGTTGATTCAGGACTGGTTTAATCCAATGTATGCTCAAAAAATCACAATTACACAAAATTCAATTGATGCTAAAGGCCTTGATTGGTCTGATCCAAATTACGACTGGTATAAAGAAGATGGTACTTACAAGTTTATAGATAATTACGCCGGTAACAATCTCTATGTACTTAAAATTTCTGATTCAAATGGAACTTTATTTATTAAATATACAAGAGCAGGAAAACCTGACTGGAGCGGTTATAGCACAGACCCTTCAGAAGCTCCTGATGTTGGAAAATGGTATGCAGTAAGCTATAAAAACTTTGATTCGACAAATAAAACAATTAAAATTGCCGGAGCATATAATGCTGCAAGAAAATCTTCTTGTGACACACTTGCAGAAGCCGTAGAAGAATTTACAATCGAAAATGGATATTTTTCAACATATGACGATTTTCAGTTGTATGACGGTGAATAATTAATTTTCCCTCTATGCGTTCACTATTAAAAAGAATCTGTCTTGCCCTGCTTTCATTCATTTTTGCAGGCGGTCTATTTGCACAGGAAAGCATTATCATAATGCCGGACATTACAACCTACATTGAATCGGGCGTGGAGCAAAGACAGGTTTTTAATTCCGAAGATATTTCTCAATCAAACACAGAATCCCTCACAGACTTTCTTGAGTCCCAGGGTATGCAGATTTTAACCTACGGTGCCTACGGTCTTGAAGCAAAACCTAGTATTCGTGGCTTTACAGACGAGACTGTACGCGTGGTTATAGACGGTGTTTGTGTAAATAATGCCCAGTACGGCACCTTTGATTTTACATCCATAAGCATTGAAAATATTGAACGCATAGAAATTGTAAGAGGCGGGTTTTCAGAAGAGCCCGGAGACGAAGGAGCTGTTGGCGGAACCATTTATATCACCACCAAAAAACAGACAATCGAAAAAACTTTTACAAGCGATTCAAGCATCAAAACCTTTTTTAATTTAAACTTCCCTCTGGATACCTTTTCCCAGAGCTTAAACTTTTCTACTCCCTTACCCGACGATTCATCATTAAAACTAAACTTAAAGGGAACCTTTGCCAAAAACCTTTTTCTCTTTAACAGCTACAATAACATTTTAAAACAAAGGGAAAACAGCCGCGTAATAGACGGACAGGCAGGAATTAATTATTTAAAATTCTTTGGAAACGGAAACTCCTTTTCTACAGGAGAACTGTTTTACATCGGAAATAAAGAATGCCCCGGCTCAGAAAACGAAACAAACATCGGACTTCAAAGAGATTACGACAATAACTTAACATTCAACTTAAACTTCCCCGAATTTTTAAAAGTATTAAATTTTAAAAACAATCTTGCCTGGCTTTATAACGTTCGTTTTTACGACGACAATCTTGGACACACAGAACACTATATAAGCACAATAAAATATAAAGGCACAATCGAAGCAAAGCCTGCCCCTTTTTATTATCAGAATGCAGGACTTTTATTAAACTTTGTAGACTTAAAATCTACCACAGACGGAAATCACTTTCTTTTTGAACTTGCACTCACCCAAACCTGCAGCTTCACATTTTTAGACCACTACACAGTAAGCATTCCTTTGATTTATAAACTAAGCGGAAATAATCAAGCCTTTATTCCAAAGCTCGGACTCAAAGGAAGCTGGAATAATTTTGAATTAATCTTAAACGCCTACAGAATGGTTCAGTTTCCAAACATGGACGACTTGTACTGGCAGGATTCAGTTTACCACGGAAACCCGGATTTAAAAGAAGAATCAGGCTGGGGCGGCGAAATAACAGCAAATCTTTTTAAATGCGTTTCCCTCTGCGCCTACACAAATTATTACGAAAATAAAATCCAGTGGGCCGGAACCATGCCTCAAAATGTTTCAAGCGCCTTTTATTTTGGCCTTGATATGCTCTTTAAAAAATCATTTTTACAAGACAGACTTTTAATTCAGGCTAATGCAGAATATCTTTACACTGCCCTTTTAAATAAAAAAAATCCTGGCACCTACAAAAAAAAGATTATGTGGACTCCGGACTGGACAGGCTCACTCACAGTAACCTATAAAACAGATAAATATGCCCTTAATTTAAATGGCTCTTATGTTGGAAAACGCTACACATCAAATGCAAATCTTTATTTTATGGACCCGTACTTTTTGTTAAACGCAAGCGCTCAGATGAATATCCAGACAGAAAACTTTATCTTTACACCTTATTTAAAGCTTTCGAATATCTTAAACACAGATTACGAAGCCGTAGAAAATTACCCGGTTCCAGGTATCAGTTTAACTTTAGGCTTAAAATTCGGTACACGCTCTCATTGATTCGCTGCTCACTAATTTCACCTTTTTTAACTGCACGCACAAGTGAATTAAAAGCATCTTCATAAGCAAAAGGAACTAAGATTATATCAACTCCTGCTTTAATTGCCATAACAGCCGCAGTTTCATCATCATAATTTTTGTGGATTGCTCCCATGCTCATTCCGTCTGTGATTATAAGCCCCTGGTAATTTAATTCATTTCTAAGCTTTTCTGTGAGTAAGGTATAAGAAAGACTTGCCGGAAGCTCATCATTTGTAACATAAGGATAATTTACATGAGAAACCATTATAAAAGGAACATTATTCTCGATTCCCTTATTAAATGGAATTATATCTGTATTTAAAATTTCTTCCCAGGTTTTATAAACAACTCCAAAATCAAAATGAGTATCTTTGGTGCAGGCTCCGTGTCCCGGAAAGTGTTTAAAACATCCCTTTATATTATTTGCTTCAAGCCCTTTAAGAACCTGTACTGCCATATTTCCTGCAACCTCAGGATTAGAAGAAAAGGCTCTGTATCCTATTACACTGTTTCCATTCTCATAAAAAACATCTGCATCAGGGGCAAAATTTACATCAAAACCAAGCTCGCTCAAATATTTTCCGATTGTATTTCCAACTTCATAAGCAAGCTTTTCATCCTTTTTCTGAGCAATTAAATACATTGGATCAAAACGCGGAACATCAAAATGTTTATTATTTGCAATTCTGGCAACCTTTCCACCTTCTTCATCAACATAAATAAAAGGTCTTATTTTACCTAAAGCGTGTAAGTCATTATTAAATTTTATAAGCTGGTCCTGTCCCGAAAGATTTTTATCGAATAAAATAAAACCGCCTGCAGGATATCTTTTGTAATAAGACTTCATTTTGTGTGTAAGCTCTTTTAATCCGACTGTGGCAGAATTTACTTCAACAAGACTTAAATCAGGATCTATTGCCTCAGGATGAATTACAAAAAGCTGTCCGATTTTTTCGTTCAAGGTTAATTTTGAAAGCTCATTGTTAATCTTATCATCTTTAAGCGAAGAAGCAGTGACTATGAGAAAGAAAATCATAAAAAGAAGTGCAAATCTAAGAAAAGTCTTATTGTTCACAAGGTGATAATAGCATTAAAATAATAAACATACTATATAAATTTACGATTATTGATGTTATAATTTTTAAAAATCTGTGGAAGGAGAAAATTATGAAAAAGTTTGCAGCATTTTTAGTTTTATGTGTGTTTTCATCGCTTTTTATCTTTGCTAAGGGTGATGACAACTGGTTTATGGCTCAGACAAAAAAAGCCACTATTAGTTCCATTACAGCAACATCAGAGCTCATAGAAGCACAGTACGAAGGAAAATATATTTATCCGCCGGTAAATATTGTAGACGGAAAATTTGAAAATACCTGGTGTGAATCTGTTCAGGACGGACCTGGAATCGGTGAATCAATCACTATTGAATTATCAAAACCTTTAAGCTTTGATGAAATTCAGATTGTAAACGGCTTTGCATATAAAGATTATTACAAGAAAAATAACCGCGTAAAGGATATTCAGATTACTCAGGTTGCAAAAAAACACTTCCAGCAGAAAACTTATACTTTAAAAGACGACACCCCGGACTGGCAGTCTATCAATTTTGAATATACACAGACAGCACAGACAATCACTTTTAAAATTGTAAGCGTTTATAAGGGTGCAAAATATGATGATACCTGCTTAGATGATATCCGCTTTTTGTACAAGGGAAAGGTAATTCCTTTTGAAAACGTTGATAAAATCAAAAAAGAACAGGAAGAAAATTCCAAGCTCATGCTCCAGAATGATTCAGGCTCTTTTAAAGATCAGTTTTTAGCACTCGCAACTCAAAAAGAAGATAAGACTTACGAGCTTGTTCTTTTAGCAGACAACAAAAAAGATGCCCTTTATATCACATTAAAAGATGAAGAAATTAAAAGATATTCAAAAGCCCTTTATTTTCCTGCAGGCACTTCATTCTCCAAAATGGAAAAAGAAGTAAATGAAAATGACTTATATCTTTCTTCCGGTGATTTTAAAGATAAAAAAGGACCATTTATAGTCTTTTTAAATTACTGGAGCTGGAGCAGAAGTGTAGATTATACTCTTGGAAATTACAGAATCATTAAGGATGAAACAATTGATTATGTAACAACCACAACTTCCATGCTTATTAAATTTGACGGTAAAAGCAGTATTTATATAAACGGCGTTCACTATAACATCATAAACGGTGATAACTTAGAAAAAATTGAAACAAATGATGGACTTTAATATTAAGTATGTATAAATACGTACCTCAAAAAAAACGCAGTCATCTTAGAATAAAAGCCGGCTGCGTTTTTTATACCCTTAAAAGATATTTTTACTGGCTCAAATATAACCGTTTTTTCTGTAAAAAAGCTAAATTTATCCAGGCGGATTTTCCATACACAGTTTTTACTCATTCAAGTCCCCTATACAGAAATCTTTCCAAAGAAGACACCCTTCTTCAAAAAGCCAAGGTTCATAATCTTAAAATAGCCGTAAAAAAAATAAACGGAACAATTATTAAACCAGAAAATCTTTTTTCTTACTGGAAATTAATCGGAAATCCATTAAAGATAAAAGGCTATAAAAAAGGGATGATGCTTGTAAACGGAAGACCAAAGGCAAGCACAGGCGGCGGATTATGTGCTCTTTCTAACCTTTTATACTGGATTTTCTTACATAGCCCTCTTACAGTAAAAGAAAGATGGAGGCACAGCTACGATGTTTTCCCCGATTCCAACAGAACCCTGCCTTTTGGAAGCGGTGCAACCTGCGTATATAATTACAGGGATTTAATCATCCAGAACCAGACTCAAAATGAATATTTAGTTTTAGTATGGATAGAAAATAACAGGCTCTGCGGAAAACTCTGCTCAAAAACTCCTGTAGAATATGAATACGAAGTTTATCAGAAAGACCACTGGATCTCGCAGGAAGGTCCTGGTATTTACGTCCGACATAACACAATTTACAGAAAAACCTTTGTTAAAGACAAAAGCTCTAAAAAAGAAACAGAAGATATTTTAATTACCCAAAACCACGCACTTATGATGTATAATCCTTTATTACCGGAAAAATCGGAGTAAAAATGCAGCAGAAATTTATAAAAATAATTAATTCGAAAACCTTTTATTTAAGCCTCATTATTTTGTGTACTGCAGTAATTTTTACCCTGCGCTTTACAATGCTTTTAAAATCCAATCACCCGTGTGGCCTAGACGGATACTATTATGCACTCCAGGCAAAATCACTTTTAGTAAACCATGCCCTTGAAAATCCGGACTATAAAACAGGCTATTATTTATGCGCCCTTACTTCTTTTTTATGCCGCAACGTAATTACAGGCTGTAAACTCTGGGCAGCCCTTGCTTCAACCCTTCTTTCTGTCTCAATTTTTATACTACTTAAGACTTTTTCTAAGAATAAAATCATTTCTTTTGCAGGTCTTTTTATTTCAGACTTTTGTTCTCCTTCCCTTGCCTCTTTTGAAATAAATTACATCAATAATCTTACAGGCCTTTTTTGTTTTTTCTTTTTTGCTTCCCTTTTTTATGCTCTTATAAATTCGTGGAAAGACTTACCTAAAAACAAAAAAATAATATATTCAAGCCTTGCAGTTTTCTTTTTCCTTACAGCTTCCTTTTCTCACTTAGTTTCCCTTGCCTACTGTTTTATTTTTGCATGCCTTGTTTTATTAAGAAAACTCAAGCTTAAAAATCAGATTATCCTTGTTGTATTTGCAGTCTTTTGTTTTGTACTTTTATTTATATGGCAAAAAGGTCGTTTTAATTCAGTTTTTTCTTTAACACCAATCCTTCCGGTTTTTTCAAAGCCATTGATTAATATAATAAAACTCCCGGTCTGCCTTGAAATGAGCTTTTATTTTATTCTGACCTATGGGTGTGTCGTAATTTATGCCATTATAAAAAAGCATTTTGATTTATTTTTACTTTTACCTATTATTATTTTCTTTCCCTTCTGGAAGCTTGATACTGTAGACATGGGATACAGAATGTTTTTAAATGCCGTTCCATGTGCTATCTGTTTTATTTTGATTATCATTTATGAACTTACAAAAGAAAAACTCACCTCCACTCCAAAAAAGCTTTTGATAATTCCATTCGCTTTTTTAATCATCTTAAGCTTTATTTCTAAACCACATAAAATTTATATCGCTAAAAATGATCCGCCATACGAATATTATAAAAAGCTTGTTTCCAAAGTTGATTATTTACCGCAAAACTCTCTTTTAATTGCACACCTTGGGTTAAATCATGTTTATACTTATTACAACAATTTAAAAGACTGCCTTAATTACAATTGCGATTTTGAAGTACCGGATAACGAAATCTGGCGCCTTGCATATGGTGTAAATGCTGATTATTTAAAAGAATTTTTTGGCGAATATGAAGAAGATGAGCTTGATAAATTAATTAAACCTCTTGATTCAAATTACACTTTGATTAAAGAAGAGCTCTGGCAGCGATATTTAACCTACGAAGAAGATGAAATTGTCCAGTCTCTTAATAACTGGTATAACCCTCACGAATACAGACCCGGCTTTATAAGACGAAAATAAATCAGCCTTTTAAACCTCCGTGAGCAACCCCGTTTACAATGTATTTACGCGCAAAAATAAAAAGAAGAATCATTGGTAAAACAATAATTGTAGAAGCCGCCATCAAAAGCTCCTGGAAAGAGCCAGCCTCTGTTGTAAACACCTGAAGTCCGTATGGCAGCGTTCTTGAATGAAAGTCCGAAGTAATATACAAAGGCCACATAAAACTGTTCCACGAAGATAAGGCATTTAAAAGCACGATTGTAAAGATTGAAGGCTTTGCAAGAGGAACAAGGATTCTCCATAAATATTTCCAGTTAGAAGCACCGTCAATTCTTGCAGAATAATAAAGTGAATCAGAAACTGTATCAAAGAAATTTTTAAGGATGTAGGTATAAAAAATACTTGCAACAAAAGGTAAAAGCAAAGCCGGAAGCGTATTAAAAAGCTTTAATTTTACGATTGTTGTGTAATTAGTCATAATAAGCATTTCAAAAGGAATCATCATCAGGCTGATTAAGAATGAAAAAATAACTGATTTTCCCGGGAACTTTAATCTTGAAAAAGCAAAGGCTGCAAGAATACTTGTGGTTGTTGTACAGCATACAGAGCCGATCATTACAACTACAGAGTTAAAAAAGTATCTTCCAAAGGGAGCCATGGAAAACGCTTTTTTATAATTTTCAAATGAGATGTGAGAAGGAAAAAGCTTTGGCGGAA
Source organism: Treponema sp. (assembly GCA_017962965.1). Taxonomy (GTDB): domain Bacteria; phylum Spirochaetota; class Spirochaetia; order Treponematales; family Treponemataceae; genus Treponema_D. The sequence continues at coordinate 123,600 of JAGCUI010000026.1, forward strand.
ATACGATTACTTCCTGCATTGTTTTAAATGAGCTTAAGAACATCCACAAAAACGGGAAAATCATTACAAAAGAGCCGAAAATGAGGAAGATATAAATAAGGGTTTTAGAAATAATATCTTTATTAAACTTCATTAATTAAATCCCCTTCTCTTAAGCTGTTTTTTAAATGAAAACTGTATGAGAGTAAAAAATAAAATACAAAGGAATAAAATCACTGCTGCAGCCGCTGCAAGACCGTACTCATGAAGCTCAATCATTGCATAACGGATGTAATAAACTACAGTGTAAAGATTGTAATAAGGTCCAGGCTTTCCGTTGAACAAAGGATAAAGCTCACTGAATACCTTAAAGCACGAAATTGTATTTATTATACAAACCAAAAAGATTGTTGGAGAAAGCAAAGGAACAGTAATTCTAAAAAATATTTTTAAAGGCTTAGCCCCATCAACTCTGGCTGCCGTATAATACTGCTCGTTTATATTCTGAAGTCCCGACAAAAGAAGAATTATTGTAAAAGGTAAAAGATTCCAGATTCCAAAAATGATGAGGGAAAGTAAAGAATATTTTGAATCTACAACCCAGCCAATCGGTTCCAAGCCGAACTTTGTAAGGATAAAATTAAAAAGACCGTATTCCTTGTTGTACATAAAACGCCAGATAAGACCAACTGCAGTAACAGAGGTTACCATTGGCATAAAGAATGCAGTCTGGAAAAATGCATAGCCTTTGAGTTTTTTATTTAAAAAATATGCACAGATTATTGCGATTACAGTATTAAAAGGAACTACAAATAAAACATACAAAAAAGTATTACTCAAAGCCTGTTTGAATTCCTTGTCCTTAATAACTGTTTTAAAGTTTTCAAGCCCAATGCCGGTGTAATCTCCTTTTAAAAAGCCGTAGTTGTTTTTAAAAGAAACAATAAAAACATTCAGCATAGGATAAAGAGTAAAGACAATTATAAAAACCAAAAAAGGCATTAAATAAAGCCATGGTTCAGTTGAGTCAAAAACCTGTCTTTTCTTTAAGGAAAACTTCACATTAACCTCTCGCCTGTTTTAGTATTAAAGATGAATACGCCGCGTTTTTTAAGATTAAAGCGTATTTTCTGTCCGGCCCTTATCTCCTGGTCGCCGTAAACATACGCCCTCACCGTGGAGCCAAGCATCTGCATATACGCAAATTTTTCCTTGCCCATTTCCACCACGCTTTTAACGTCCGCGCTCATAAGCCCGTCTGCCCCAAAATCAAACGCTTCGGCGCGGACCGCAAGAGAATACTCCTCCGGCAAAGCGGTTTTCTTAGTTCCCGCGCATATATAACCTTTTTCTACCTTCCAGCCGTCGTTCTGGAAATCCTCACAAGTGTTTTTTAATGGGATTTCGTTTATCGGAGGATTTCCTAAAAAGTCTGCAACGAATTTGCAGGACGGATTATTATAAAGATCCTGAGAAAGGCCTGATTGTACAAAAAGACCGTCTTTCATAATAAGGATGGAATCAGAAATAGCCATGGCTTCTTCCTGGTCGTGTGTAACGAATATTGTTGTTACCCCTGTCTCTTTCTGGATGCGTCTGATTTCTTCGCGCATTTCAAGTCGTAAACGTGCATCAAGGTTTGAAAGAGGTTCATCCATCAATAAAAGCTTTGGATTTTTAATCAAGGCACGGGCAATGGCAACTCTCTGCTGCTGACCTCCGCTAAGTTCTGCAGGATATCTTGTAACAAGGTTTTCTACATGAACTAACTTTGCAATTTCCAAAGCCTTTTCGTTTCTTATTTTTTTAGAGATTTTTTGTACTTCCAGAGGAAAAGCAATATTTTCTAAAACTGTAAGATGAGGATAAAGGGCGTAGTTCTGGAAAACCATACCGATTCCCCTTTCATCAGGCGGAAGGTCTGTTACGTCCTTATCATCAAAAAAAATTCTGCCCTGAGTAACTTTAATAATTCCACAGAGCAGATTTAAAATAGTTGATTTACCGCAGCCAGATGGTCCTAATAAACAGATTAAATGACCATCGTTTAAGGTTGCAGTAAAATCATTTACGGCAATTGTTGAGCCGAATTTCTTTGTTATATTTTGTAAAGTAACTTTCATCCTATTTATTCAAGGCTGTATTACAATCTTCTATACATGCAGCAGCTGCTTCTTTACTTGTCATCTGTCCGTCTACTGTATAGTTCAAGTATTTTACAAGAATATTACGAACCTGTGCAGCACCAGTTACATTAGGGAATGAACCGGAATAGTCCATGTTTGCCTGAACGCAAGGTAAAGCTGAAGTTGCAGGAATGTTATTGATGTAATCCTTGTAAACCTGTGTTTCTGAACATTTTCCGTAGGGAGTTAATGCAGAGTTTGCAATTGCCCATTTAGCACCGTTTTCGCCAGAAAGAAAGAACTTAACAAATTCGTAAGCTCCTCTGTCTACGTCGTCTGCTCTCTTAAGGAAGATTGGGCCACGGTTCCATGCTGTATAGAAGTCAACTCCGTTTGAAGAGCCAATCCATGGAGCCATACCAAGTTCATCACCGTTGAGCATTGTAATATACTGATCGTTTACACAAGAACCGCTGAATGAACCGATTGTTCCGTTTGCCAGATCTTCTGATGAATATTTTCCAACTGTGTTGAATTCAAAATAACCTTTTTTACAGCAGTCTGCATACCACTGATAGATTTTTGAAAGGTCATTTTCTGTAAAGCTAACCTTTTTGTTTGCAACATCGATATAGCCGCATGCGTTCTGCATAAGAATTGCCTGAATGTTGTCTACAAGACCGTCTGAATGGAATGCAGCTTTTCCTGTTGCTTCGTAGTATTTTTTAGAAACTGCTTCAAGTTCATCCCAATCTTTTGGTGGATTTAACCCAAGCTTATTAAACTGAGTTTTGTTGTAGAAGAATACAGGACCTGTTGTACAGCCAGGAACATAATAGATTCCGCCGTCGCTAAAGCCGTAAATATCCATTTTCATTGCAGAAGGAAGAGATTCAATAAGATCTTTCATTGTTGAATCGCCTTTTTTAAGGTCTTCGTCAATGTAATTCTGAATGTTTACTGCAAGACCGTTTTTAGCATAATCAACTGCTGTTGAACCGTAATTAAAGATAATGCTTGGTCCAATACCGTTTGCAACTGCATTATAAACTGAATCTGCAAAACTTGATGAGTCCTGTGCAAGAACCTTTACAACATATTTTGACTGTGATTCATTAAAGGCCTGAGCGGATGCTTCGAGTGCATCTTTCTGCATTCCGTTATATGTGTGCCAGATTTCAACTGTGCTTACTGTTTCTTTGCCACATGAAACAAATAAACATGCCATAAGAATTGAAAAAATTATACCGATTTTTTTCATTTTAAGTACTCCTGAAAGCTTATTTTATATCTTTTCTCATGATTTTACCAGAAATTGTCTTTGGTAAACTATCACGGAATTCTACAATTCTTGGATATTTATATGGGGCTGTTGTCTTTTTAACAAATTCCTGAATGTCTTTAATAAGCTCATCTCCAGGAGTATAGCCCTTTGCCAAAACAATTGTTGCCTTTACAACCTGGCCTCTTACAGGATCTGGAGCAGCGGTTACAGCACATTCAACAACAGCCGGATGCTGCATCAAAACTGATTCAACCTCAAAGGTACCGATTCTATAACCTGAACATTTGATTACATCGTCGTTACGGCCTGTAAACCAGAAATATCCGTCTTCATCACGCCATGCATTGTCGCTTGTGTGATAGTATCCGTCGTGCATAACAGATTTTGTTTTTGCCTGATCTCCAAAATATTCCATAAAGAGACCTGGAAAATATCCGTTTTTCATGTCTACAACAATTTCACCAACTTCACCGTCTTCTACTTCGTTTCCTTCTTCGTCTACCAAAGTTACATTGTAATAAGGAGCCGGTTTTCCTAAAGAACCAGGTTTGATTTTTTCGTTACCAAAGTTCAAAAGTGAAAGTGTTGTTTCTGTCTGGCCAAAGCCTTCGTGAATTTCTTTTCCTGTAATCTGCTTCCATTTATTGAAAACTTCTTCCGAAAGAGGTTCTCCGGCAGTAGACCAGTGTTCGCAGCTTGAAAAATCGTATTTAGTTAAATCTTCCTGGATTAAGAAACGGTAGATTGTTGGAGGTGCACAGAAAGATGTGATGTGATGCTTTTGAATCTGTTCAATTAAATCAACAGGCTTAAACTTTGCGTGATAGTCGTAAACAAATACAGAACATTCTGCAATCCACTGACCATAAAGCTTACCCCATACAGCCTTTCCCCAGCCAGTATCTGCAACTGTAAGATGAAGTCCGCCCTGTTTTACCTGCTGCCAGTAGCTTGCTGTAACAATGTGTCCTAAAGGATACAGGAAGTTATGTGTTACAAGCTTTGGATGGCTTGTTGTTCCCGAAGTAAAGTATGCAAGCATGATGTCCATATTAGAACTTATTTCACTTCTCTTTAATGAATGAAATTCTTTTAATGCTTCTTCGCTTACTTCTTTTACACCCTTAGTAAAATCTATCCACATTGGATGCTTTTGTTTTTCTTCTGCAGAAAGCTCCTGGTCGATTCCAAAAGGTGTACATGCAATCAAAGTTTTAAGTGATTCACATTCAGCCTTTGCTTCTTCGATATATTTAAAAAGGTCACGGTCGTTTACTGCAACAACAGCCTTAATAAAAGCATTCTGTACACGGAAAACAATATCTTCCTTTGTGAGCATGTGAGTTGCAGGAATAACTGAAGCACCGATTTTATGAAGTGCAACAATGCTGATCCAGAACTCATATCTTCTCTGTAAAATAAGCATTACAAAGTCGCCTTTTTTAATTCCCTGTGAACGGAAAAATGCAGCAGCTCTGTCTGTTCTTTCTTTAATGTCTTTGAAAGTAAAGGTGATTTCGTCGCCTGAATCGTTACACCATACAAGTGCTTTTGCATCAGGTGTTTTTTCTGCAAGGTAATCTACAACATCATAACCAAAGTTGAAGTTGTCCGGAACATTGATTTTATAGTTATTAAAAAAATCATTGTAATCTGTAAATTCTGTTTTCTGTAAAAATTTCTCTAACATATTATTTCTTCCTAAAAATATTTCTGAATCAGCCTTAAACGCTTATATGATAAGGTCCAGAAATTTAGCTTCTTTTTCCAAGGCAACCATTGCGTGTTTTTTAGTGGCATCAAAATAAACACTGTCGCCTTCTTCAACTTTCATAGTTTTGCCGTCAACTGTAAGCTCCATTTTTCCTTCAATCATGTAAACAAATTCATGACCAGGGTGTGCATTAAAATGTGGTTCTGCCTTTGGATTAAAAGGAACTGTTACAATGAATGGATCTGATTTTCTGTTGATAAATCCGCTTGCAAGTGCTTCGTATTTATAATCACTTCTGCGTTCTACCGAAAGACCTTTTCCTTTTTTAGTAAGACAATATGAATGCATATGAGGTTCTTTACCGGAAATCAAAACGCCTAAATCAATGTCGTATTTTTTAGCCATAGACTGTAATACACCAACCGGAATATCTACAGTACCTGATTCGTATGCTTTATACTGATCAATTGAAACTCCGCATACTCCTGCAGCTTCTTCTACGGATACATCCATAATATCGCGTAAACCAATCAAGCGGTCGGCAACTGCCTTAATTTCTTCGTTCATAAAAAACCTCCAGTTTTTAAGGTATAGTCTGATTTTATAATAAATCAGTGGTAAATTCAATATAAAAAGTTTACAAATATTGAATTTATTTAATATTATTAAAGTTTTAACAAAAGGTCAAGGTGTTAGCTTTATATAATCAGCCCTTTTTTTGCTTTTTTTTGATGAAATTTCTACTTTTTTTGTGTTTTTTTTGCACTTTTTTAAAATTATTGTCCTTTTATTGTCCATTTGCTTGATAAAATTACATTATAAACTCTCTCCAACGGGCCTCTCGAGAATTTTTAAGTGTCTTTCTCGGGGGGCTATTTTTTTTTCATTAATTCACAACCTTCTCCCTTTCCCCTCTAAGCCTGCAATGGAGGGGTTTTGTTTTTAAATAATAATTTAAGTTTTTTCATATTTGTAAATTTTATGATATAATATTTTTTATGGAGATTGAAAAAATACCCTTCTTTAAAAGAAAAGCAATTTACATTCCTGTTTCCCTAAGTCTTTTTGCTCTGGTAATAATGTGCCCATTTTATCTTCTTGCAATCGGCACAAATCATATCCGCCCTTTCTATTTAATAAATGTAGCCTTTTCTTTTATTGCAATGATTGTTTCTGCCATTTTGTTTACAGCCATTGCCCAGGAAAAAAACTATGAATCAAAACAGAGTACAAACTTTCAATACTGCTGGTTTGTAATGTTCTTCTTTCTTTTTTCAATCTTTTTAAAATGGACATACCGCCCGAACGTTCACATGACAACAAAATATATAATCGATACGAACGTATATTTTTCAAATCACCTTTTTATTTTTTCCTATAAAAAATATTTAAAAGAAACCTTGAGCAAAAAAACAAAGAATTATTACAGGCTTGAACGTTTGGGAGATATTCTTTTTTATATTTCCATCTTAATAATAATTACAAATCCATTTACAAAAATACTTTCTTATTATGATAATGAAACTTATCACCGTAGCCCTACCTTCTGGCTTTTTTATATTTTTATCTTCTACGTTCTTTTTACAAATATTCTTTTTACAATCTGTTATTCAACAAAGACTATCCAGAAAAAGATTACCTTTGCATTAATTACAGTAACCGCCTTCTTCCCCATTATTTATCACTTAAAGCATTATGGCGTTGCTTTAACCGAACAAACTTTGTTTTTCTCCCTCTTTTTGATTTACATAAACGTACAAAAGGAAGAACAGATTGAGCTTGAAAAAAAACGTAATGAGCTTACGCAGGCACAGATGGATATTATGCTAAGCCAGATTCAGCCGCATTTTATTTATAATTCCCTTGCTACAATCAGTGCACTCTGCGACTTTGATCCGCGTCTTGCCCAGGATGCCGTAGAAAGATTTTCGAGCTATCTAAAAATGAATCTTTACTCAATCAAGTGTAAGGATAATATTACCTTTGAAAAAGAGCTTGAACACATACAGACCTATCTCTGGCTCGAACAGCTTCGTTTTGATAACCGCTTAAAGATTAATTACGACATTCAGTGTTCATCTTTTCAGGTGCCTCCTTTAAGCGTTCAGCCTATTGTAGAAAATGCAGTAAAGCACGGAATCTGTTCTAAACCGGAAGGCGGAGAAATTACAATAAGCTCAAAACAAACAGACAAAGAATACATCATCACAGTAAAGGATAACGGCGTTGGTTTTTCTTTAGATGCATTAAAAAACGATGGAAAGGTACACATTGGAACTTCAAGCGTAAAAGACAGAATCCAGTATCTCTGCCACGGAAGCGTAACAATCAATTCGGAAATAAACAAAGGAACCACGGTAACAATCTGTATTCCTAAAAAAAGGACAAAATAATGAATATACTTATAGTTGATGACGAGCACATCCTTTTAAAATTCATGGAAAAACGCATAAAAGAACTCATGCCTAAAGCAGTTATTGCCTCTTTTGATAACTGCCAGGATGCAATCAATTATGCAGAAAATAATATTATAAACATCGCCTTTTTAGACATACATATGAGCGGAATTACGGGACTTGAGCTTGCAGAAAGCCTTAAACAGACCTTCCCTAAAATCAATATTATTTTTACTACCGGCTACGATTCTTTTGCCATAGAGGCCTTTAAGATGAATGCAAGCGGCTACATCATGAAGCCTGTAACAAAAGAAAGCATACAAAAGGAATTGAATAACCTGCGCTACCCTGTGGAAGAAACAATTCAAAAAAGAATTACTTTCCAGTGCTTTGGAAATTTCGAAGCCTTTGTGGATTCAAAGCCGATTGAATTTAAGTTCAGTAAAACAAAGGAGCTTTTGGCCTATCTTGTTTATAAACGCGGAGCTCTTTGCAGTAACGAAGAAATAATCGGAGTTTTGTGGGAAGATTTTAACGACCATACTTCTTATTTTAAGCAGCTCAGACAGGACCTTGATATTGCCCTTTGTAACTTAGACTGTGAAAATATTCTTGTGCGCCAGAGAGGAAAAATGGGAATTAATACGCAGTTTGTTGAATGCGACTATTATAATTATTTAAACGGCTCTACCCCAACCGTAAATGAATTTATGAGTCAGTACAGCTGGGGGGAAAATGTAACAGCCCTCTTAGATAAAAATTAGTCTTCTACCTTAAGAACGTTTCTGCGGTAATCAGTACCGATTTCTGTAAGCTTGAATTTCTGAATTTTTCCAGAACCTGTCATTGGGAATTCATCTAAGAACATAACAAGCTGAGGCCATTTGAATTTAGCAAGCTTTCCGCGGCAGAATTCGATGATGTCTTCTTCTTTTAAAGTTTTACCTTCGTGAAGAATGATGAATGCACCTGTTATTTCTCCGTAGCGTTCACTCTTTACGCCTGCAACCTGAATATCCTTGATTTCCGGAATCTGAATAAGAAACTCTTCGATTTCGCGAGGATAAATATTTTCACCACCACGGATAATCATATCCTTAATGCGGCCGGTAATCTTAAAGTTTCCGTTTTCATCCTTTACACCAAGGTCTCCCGAATGCAAAAATCCGTTTTTATCGATTGTTTCGGCTGTTGCTTCAGGCATTTTGTAATACCCCTTCATTACGTTCCAGCCCTTACAGCACATTTCACCCTGAACTCCAACAGGACATTCCTTACCGGTTTCAGGATCTAAAACCTTTACATCGATTCCTTCAAAGGCATCGCCTACAGTTGTGGCACGAACTTCAAGGCTGTCATTCCAGTGACTCTGAGTCATACCGGGACTTGTTTCTGTAAGACCGTAAACCGATGTGATTTCGGGCATATGCATTTCATCGTTTACACGCTTCATAAGTTCAACAGGAACGCCTGAACCTGCCATAATACCTGTACGAAGAGAAGTTAAATCGAACATGCTGAACATAGGATGATTTAATTCTGAAATAAACATTGTTGGTACACCGTATAAAGATGTACATTTTTCTATCTGAATGGAAGCGAGTGCTACAAGAGGATCAAAGCTTTCGAGTAAAACATGAGTTCCTCCGTGGGTTAAAACAGCCATAACGCCAAGTACAATTCCAAAACAATGGAAAAGAGGAACAACAAGACAGAGTCTGTCCTTTTCTGTATAGCGCATGCGCTCACCGATAATAAATCCGTCGTTAATAATATTGCGGCTTGTAAGCATAACACCCTTTGGAAAGCCTGTAGTTCCCGAAGTATACTGCATGTTTACAACATCTTCGCAGGTTACGCTGTCTTCAATATCGCGGATGATTTTAATATCTACGTGCTGGCCCAAAAGCAAAAGCTCCGGAGTTGAATAAAGTCCACGGAATTTTTCTGGTCCCATAAAAACCACATTTCTTAAGCACGGGAATCTTTTAGACTTAAGGCAGCCTCTTTCGTATTCATCGATTTCCGGAACAAGCTCCTTAATCATCTGAACGTAGTTTGAATCCTTTACACCGTCGGTTAAACAAAGTGTTGTTAAATCAGACTGTTTTACAAGATATTCAAGCTCATGAAGCTTATAGCTTGTGTTTACAGTTACTGCAACTGCTCCAAGGCGTGCACAGGCAAACATGTATGTAAGCCAGTCCGGAACGTTTGTAGCCCAGATTCCTACATTGTCTCCCTTTCTAACACCAATGGCATATAAACCGCAGGCTAAATCATCAACTCTTTTGTTAAACTTTGCATAAGTAAAACGAAGATCGCGGTCTGCATAAACCATAAATTCATGCTCTGGATCAGCTTTTGTTTTTTCATGTAATAACTGACTGAGTGTAAGTTCTATCATTCTTTATTTTTCTCCAATAACATTTCGGCATCAGCTTTTCCCTGACGTAACTCAAGGTTTGTGTAGTTCATGCTTTCTTTTTTAAGATTTTCCTGAACCACTTTTTTTGTGTCTTTCTGCTGCTTCTTCTTTAATTCCTGCTGCAAGGCCCATGCCGAAGAACGATTCATTAAAGAATAGTATTCTGAATCATCCATAAAAATCTCTTTTATATTAACCTGCCATTAAGCCGGTGTATAAACAACTGCAAGAATCTTTGCATTTGTATTATGAGAATGAACGTGATGAGCAACAATTGATTCATAATAAATTGAATCACCTTTTTTAAGCTCATAAGTTTCTTTTCCATAAATAATTTCTACTTCACCTTCGAGAACATAAATAAATTCTTCGCCCTCGTGTGTAGAAAGCTTAACTTCTTCCTGTGAAGTCGGGAAAATATCAATGATAAAAGGATCCATATGACGGCCGGCTTTATTCTGTGCAAGTGTATAAAAATCCAGATCCGAGCTTACTGCATTTCCACGGTCACTGAATCTTGTTACTTCCTTTTTGTCGGTGGCACGTGTTACAACCGGACCAAGGTTTTCATCATCATCCATAAAGGTTCCAAGACGAACACCTAAAACACGGGCAATTTTAATAAGAGGAGTAAGGTTTGGAACTAAAGAACCGTCTTCGATGCTTGAAATCTGTGCGGCATTTAATCCCGATCTTTCTGCAACTTCTTCTACAGAGAGCTTTCTGTTTTCTCTAACTAATTTTACTTTTGCACCAATTTTATTTTTATCACTCATATTTTTTTCCTGTTATTTGATTTCGTAATCCTTGTTAAAGGCTGCCTCAATTGTGGCAATATTAATAGGATTGAATTTTTTGTTTCTTGCAGAAATTGCTTCATCAAGGGCATATTCAAATGGTTTTACACCGCTGATCATTCCTTTACAAACCTTTGCAAGACAGCCAAGAACAACCATGTTTGCACCACGAGGGTTATTGCTTTCCATAGCCATTTCGTTACAAGGAAGTGCCAGGGTTTTGATGTCTGTACGGCTTGGTTTAATATCAATAAGGCTTGAATTATAGATTAAAAGTCCGTTTGGTTTTAAAAGCTGTTCGAACTTTGTCATACTTGGTTTATTCAATGCTACAACAACATCAGGGTTTTCGATTACAGGAGAAGCAACTTCTTCATCGCTTACGATTACAGAACAGTTAGCAGTTCCTCCTCTCATTTCGGCACCATAAGAAGGAATATGAGATACGTATTTATCTTCGCTCATTCCGGCTAAAGTAAGGATTTTTCCGGCAAGAATTACACCCTGTCCGCCAAATCCTGCAAAAATTATTTCAGTAGTCATTACGCATTTCCTCCTACAACGCCTGCAGTTGGTCTTGCTGCTTCAGGAATATTACCTGCCGGTACATCTCTGAATACTCCAAGCGGATAATAAGGTTCCATAGCATCCTTTACCCAGTCTGCTGCAACAGTTGGATTTACACCCCAGTTTGTAGGACACATAGAAAGAATTTCTACAAAGGAATAACCTTTACCTTCCTTCTGATATGTCAAAGCTTTTTTGATTGCTGCCTTAGTCTGATTAATGTGCTTTACATCATAAACGGCACAGCGTTCAATATATTTTGGTTCTACTAAAGTATTGATGATTTCGCATGCACGGATTGGATATCCAACTTCGTCTGCATTTCTTCCGTAAGGAGTTGTTTTTGTTACCTGCCCTACCAAAGATGTTGGAGCCATCTGTCCGCCTGTCATACCGTAGATTGCATTATTGATAAAGATTACAGTAATGTTTTCTCCGCGGTTTGCAGCGTGTACTGTTTCTGCAGTACCGATAGCAAGTAAGTCTCCGTCTCCCTGATAGCTGATTACAACCTTATCAGGATGAACACGCTTCATACCTGTTGCAACTGCCGGTGCTCTACCGTGCGCTGCTTCACAGGCATCTACGTTAATATAATTATATGCATATACTGCACAACCAACAGGAGCAACCAAAAGCACATCCTGCTGAATATTTAATTCATCTATTACCTGTGCAATGAGTTTATGAACAATTCCATGTCCACAGCCGGCACAATAGTGTGTTTTTACATCGCACATTGATTTTGGGAATTCATATTTCTTAGTCATAGCTTTTTACCTTCTCAATAATTGCATCAACCTTTGGAATAATTCCGCCCGGTTCACCATAAAAATCAACATCGCTTACCTTACGGCCAGAATAAAGTTTAACATCCTGAACCATCTGTCCCATAGACATTTCTACAGTAAGAATCTTTTTTGCCTTTGCACATGCTTTTTCAAGTTCTTTCTGTGGGAACGGCCACAAAGTAATTGGTCTGAATAATCCGGCTTTGATTCCCATATCTCTAAGCATTTTTACTGCTTTTTTACAAACGCGTGCTGCAGTTCCGTAGCCTGTTAAGATGTAGTCTGCATCTTCGCACATATATACTTCTGCTGCAGTTTCGTTGTCCTGAATCTTCTGGTAGTTTTCGAACAATGCCTTTGTATGAGCATTTAATTCTCCGTCCACTCCAGAAAGTTTTAAAGACATGATTTTGTTCTGAGCTCTGTCGCCAGTTTTTCCTGTTAATGCCCAAGGCTTTGCAGGGAACTTAGTAACGTTTTCAGGAAGAATACAAGGTTCACTCATCTGTCCAAGGTATCCGTCTCCCAAAATCATTACTGCAACTCTGTATTTATCTGCAATATCAAATGCTTTTACAGTCCAGTCTGCCATTTCCTGAACGGTTCCCGGAGCAATTACAACTACATGATAGTCTCCGTTTCCACCGCCTCTTGTAGCCTGAAAGTAGTCTCCCTGAGCACCAGAAATGTTTCCAAGCCCTGGTCCTCCACGCATCATGTTTACGATTACGCAAGGAAGCTGTGCACCTGAAATATAAGAAATTCCTTCCTGTTTAAGAGAGATTCCAGGAGAAGAAGATGAAGTCATTGCTCTGGCTCCGGCAGCACTTGCACCCATTACCATGTTGATAGCAGCAAGCTCTGATTCAGCCTGTAAGAAGGTTCCTCCTGTTTCAGGAAGACGCTTTGCCATATAAGCCGGGATTTCATTCTGTGGTGTAATAGGATAAGCAAAATAAAAACGACAGCCTGCTCTGATTGCAGCTTCGCCAATTGCTTCGTTTCCTTTCATTAAAACTTTATTACTCATATCTTACTCTGCCTCAATTTCAATAACACAATCAGGGCACATAGTTGCACAGAAAGTGCAGGCAATACAACTTGCCTCATCATTACATACAGGATAATTAACTCCCTGTCCATTTGTATCTTTTGACATTTCAAGGATATTTTTAGGACAAACACGAATACATAGTCCGCATCCTTTACATCGTTCCTTGTCGATAATAGGTTTTCCTTTAGCCATGTGAACTCCAGAAAAAAGTATTTTTATATTCTAATAATATATAATTTCCCAAATAATTTCAATACAGTAATATTAAATTTCTTTAGTATTATTAAAGTCTAGCCAGTACCGTCCAAAACAACCCCTGTTTAATAGTTTTGCCCCGTAAAACTATAAACGCCTGGAGTAACATTAAATGATGACAAAGCGACAAACTCAGGCGTTATTATGCATTGAACCAATTAGCTGCACTCTGATCCGCCAGCTGTAGCAATAATACCAGAGGGTTTTCCAAAAAGTTAGAATAATTAATCTGTTCTGTATCCGTTAAATCGCTGAATCCCATGTGGCGGCTCACTGCTTCGAGCACAGTACGGTTTTTAATAAGCGACGGGAAAATCTCAAGCATTTTTAAAACAGATTCGTTTCCATGCCCTAAATTTCTGTTATCGCTTTTAGTTTTGAAAAAAGGCTGTTTAATCCAGTTACCGTTTATATCCTTTGTATTACGGAATTCTGTTGTATAAAAGCCTGTCTTACAAAAATCGTGGCACAATGCAGAAATAAAAATATCGTAGGCACTTACAACAAATCTATCCTTTATAGGACTTGATAAAAAGTTTTCCATAAGAGGTTTTGTAAATACTAAAGACTGGCGCACAACCATAAGTGAATGAATGCTCAACCCGCCTTTAAAGTCTCCGTGGAATCTTGAAGAAGCAGGAGCTGTCCAGAAATCGCTTTCATCAAGCCAGTCGCACAAGGCAGCAGATTCAGTTTTGTTTTTGATGATGTAATTAATCATTTCTGTAAAACAAGGCTTTACTGCTTCCAAAACATAGGTGCCGTTTTCCTGGATGGGGCTGAACTCCTTAAAAATATCAAGTAATTCATCTGTTTCGCTGTAGAGTTTTAATTTTTCTTCTTCTGTCATTTTGCTTTCCTTTTAATCACTTTTTGTTAGTCTTATATTACTATTCTAAAATGGTAATTTCAACACGTCTGTTTCGTGCCCTACCTTCTTCTGTTTCATTTGTATCAATTGGTTTTGAGCCGCCGCTTGCCTTACAGATAAATCTTTCTTCCTTGATTCCGCGTTTTACAAGCTCTTTAATGATTGTCATGGCTCGTTCATAAGAAAGCTCTTTTTCGTTATCAATGCTTCCAACCCTTGCTGTATGCCCCTCTACCAAAAGCATGGAATCTATATTTTTTAAAGCCTGGGCAATCTTATCAAGTCTTTCTTCTTCACCTTCTATAAGCTCTGCACTGTCGGGTTTAAATTTTAAATCCATGAGTGTAAGCCTTAAACCGTAATCAGTTTTTTCAAAGCCGATGTCTTCCAGATTAATAAGTGAACTTTTAATTTCTTCTTCGTTTACAGAAGGCGGATAATCTGTAAAAAGCGAGATACTTCCCTTAAACTGATGTCTTGAACCGTCAAAATAAACAAAGGTTTCATCAACCTGGTCGCTTACTAAAAGGGCTGTGCCGTTTTCCTTACTTACATAAATTGTTGCAGTATGATTTCCGTATGCTTTTTCAAGCTGCTCGTCTCCGTATTCATCCTTTTCTTCATCAAGGTATGAATATCTTGTGGCCCATTTTGCAGTAATTACATATACTTCCTGATTATTAAAAACTGAATCCCTAACATAATGATACTGAACATAAATTTTTGTTCTTGTAAAAACACCTTTATTTAAAGGATCTACTGCTCGAATTGCATAGGCTTCCCAGGTATCTCCTTTTTTAATTGGGGTTGAAGGATAAGAGGGAAAGCTTCTGAAGGACGGGTAGCCGTTATCCTCGGTCATTTCAAAAATACCCTCCTGGTCAATATAAAAGCCTGAAGAGATAGCCTGATGAATGCCTGAGTTTATATAATTTGTTCCACGTCTTGTATCCTGATTTACATAAAATTCGCCGTTGTAATAAGTAATTTCATCCTTGGTTACAGGAGCAATGTATGATTTAATTTCGCGTGATAAAAGCCCTTTGTATTTTCCGTTTTCGTAGCATCTTAAATCTGTTCGTTCTGTAAGTGAATAAGAGCGTGTTCCCTTATAAATTATTTCGTTATTAATACCGGCTACTGAATTTTGAGCATGCAAAGAAAAAATAAGGAGTGAAAAAATTAAAACAAAGCATTTACGGCTAAAAATTTTCATATCTGTTCCTTTCTTGATTTTATACCAATTGCACAATAAAATCTATTTTATGAAACAAAGGTTACTGATTTTTGCACTATTATTTTCATTTATCTTTTCACGCGGTTTTTCACAAGCCAAAGCAAAAGACCGTGTAATTGCCGCCGGAGAAATGCTTACCGTAAACCTTTTTCTCTTTGATTTAAACACCCTTTTTTTAGAATCAGACCCGCCCCAGGTGAGCTTTGATATTTTTCTTAAGAACTTAAAAACTCCATGGATCTGGGATTTTTCAAGCTTTAAAAGAAATCAGTTTTTCCACCCTTATATCGGAGCAACCTATTTTAATTCCGGCCGTGCAAATAACCTTGGTTTTTATGAATCTTTTTTACTTTCTGCAGCCGGTTCTTTTATATGGGAAACCTATCTTGAAGGACCTGTAAGCTCTGCAAACGACTTTATTACAACTCCATTGGCCGGCTCCATTGTGGGAGAAATCATGCATCGTCTTTATTTTTGTGCCTACGACGTTTCCCCGTTTCTTTCTTTTTTTGTAAGCCCGGTAGATTCCATAAACTCTTTTTTGCGCGATAAAAACGCCGTTCGCCCGGAAGGAAAAATCTACAGTATGGATGTCTTTTTTTCTTCAGGCTTTAATTCATCTTCTTTTAATTTTGATTCTGCCTCGTATTCTTCCTATACAAACTTTTATTACCCGTCCTTAGGCTTTGGTCTTGATATCGTTTACCAAAACCCTTACGGCCACAAAACAAAAGAGCCTTTGGATCAGTTTAATTTTAGAACAGGAACTTACGGCGCAATTGATTACGGCTTACTTTACATGAAGGCAGACGGAACTCTTTATTCATGGCCGTACTATTTAAAAAACGAGGATAATAAACACAATCTTGGAATTAGCTTTGATTACGATGTTTATAAAGCTACCGACATTAATCTTTCAACCTCATCCATTGGTTTTACAGATAAACACCTTCTAAAACTTTCTGATAAAGAGCTTACTTCAAACTTAGAATTAAACTTTGTTTATCTAGCAGCCTCAGATAATTATTTTCTTTTAAAAAAGGATTCAAGCATTACAAAAAGCGCAAAGCAGCCTGTATACACTTATAAATTAGGCCCTGAATTAAAATTTGATTTAGCATTTAAATCTCAAAATTATAAAATCTATTCAAGCCTTGTTTTAGATTATCTATTTACAATCCCTGGAAGCACAATCGATTCAAAGTTTATAAGCGATGCATTTATCTTTATGGTGGAAGCAGGCTTTGAACATAAAATTACAGGCAACTTTTACCTTGGCATAAACGACTTTCTTTACTTTAAAAACGATATAAATAAAAAAGACGAAATCTGTTCTACCGTACAGGCATCAAATTTCGTCTTGTTATACGCAAAGTATTATTTTAATTAAATACCCAAATGTTCTCCAACCAAAATTACCTTGATTCTGCCTTCCGGGCGGCACATTCTTGTTTCTACAAATTCACAGCAGCAGCTTTGTGGTGAAAGACAATCTGAACATGCTCCTGTAATTTTACAAGGAATTTCAAGATTAAAACGATTGTTGTTACAAGGTGCTGTAAAATTTCTTACCTTAAGATAAGCTTCGTCCATATCCTTTACAATCTTATTCATTCCGGCAATTACCAGAACACTGTCAGGACCATAACACAAGGCTGCAACTCTGTTTCCAACACCGTCTATATTAAAAAGCTCTCCGTCCTGTGTAATAGCGTTACTGCTCATAATGAATGTATTACAGGTAAGTGAATCTTTCATAAGCTTTGTTCTTTCTTCAGGATTTTTGGCTGTATCACGGTCTATGATTTTATATCCCTTTTGTTTTACAGCAGTTCTTAATCCGATTTCATCAGCAGTCATAGAACCACCCCATGAAACTACATGGTCCGAAGGAATTAAAGAAATTGCTTTTTCAAGGGCTTCTTGTTTTGTTGAACAATAAAATGCTTCAAAATGTCTTTTTTTAAGTGCCTTTACAACAGTCGGGCCGAATACATCATAACGATTTTTTACAGTCTCTAACATAAATACCTCTTGGATAAAAAGTATATCATAATATAAGAAAAAAAAGATTAAATATTTTGTTATATTGCTTGCCCCAAAATCAAATATCGTGTAGATTTGAGTTCTATAACAGAATTTCTGTTTGTTTATCACATTGTAATGGGAGAAAGTCGATGTCAAAAAAAGGCACCAATCAGTATTACATTACCAGACAGGAAACCACAGAATCTAATGCCCGTAGTTATCCGCGAAAATTTCCAATCGCGATTAATAAAGCTAAAGGCTCATGGGTTGAGGACGTAGAAGGAAACAAATATCTGGACTTTTTGTGTGGAGCCGGTACTTTAGCACTGGGCCACAATTATGAACAAATTAATCAGGCAATGATTGAAATGCTTTCAAGTGATCAGCCTTTACACATTCTTGATTTAATCAGCCCTGTAAAGGATGAATTTGTTGAAACACTTTTGAGCAAGCTTCCCGCTGAATTTGCAAAGGATGCAAAGATTCAGTTCTGTTCACCAAGCGGAACAGATGCAACAGACGCAGCAATCAAACTGTGTAAGACTGCAACAGGAAGAGCAAACATCGTAAGCTTTGGCGGCGGTTACCACGGAATGGGACACGGAGCCCTTTCATGCACAGGAAACCTCAATGCCAAGAATGCAGTAAACGGATTAATGCCGGGAGTATATTTCTTCCCTTATCCATACTCTTACAGATGTCCTTTTGGTCTTGGAAACGAAGAAGGTGTTAAAGCTGCCTGCAATTATTTTGAACGAACTTTAAAAGATCCGGAAAGCGGTATTACAAAACCAGCCTGCGTTATTTTAGAGCCGATTCAGGGCGAAGGCGGAGTTATCCCGGCTCCAGTTGAATTCTTAAAGACAGTTAGAAGAGTTACTCAGGAACTTGATATTCCGTTAATCATAGACGAAATTCAGTGCGGTATGGGCCGAAGCGGTAAGCTTTTTGCCTTTGAATACGCTGATATTATCCCGGATGTTCTTTTGATTTCCAAAGCAATCGGAGGTTCACAGCCGCTTTCTGTTGTTGTATACAATAAAAAGCTTGATAAGTGGACAGCGGGTGCTCATGCAGGAACCTTCCGCGGAAACCAGCTTGCAATGAAGGCCGGCACAATCGTATTAAACACAGTTTCTAAACCAGAATTTTTAAAGGACGTAACAAGAAAAAGCGAACTCATTCAGAAAAGAATGAATACCCTTAAGTCAAAGGTAAAAATTATCGGTGACTTTAGAGGAAAAGGTCTTATGTTTGGAACAGAATTTATAGATCCAAAAGGCAAAAAAGACGTTTTAGGTTCATACCCTGCATGCGGAGAAATTGCTGCCCAGGTACAAAAGCTTTGCTTCCAGAACGGCCTCATTGTAGAAAAAGGCGGTAGAAACGGTGCAGTTATGAGATTTTTGTGTGCATTGAATATTACCGACGAAGACTTGAACAAAGGTCTTGATATCTTTGAAAAAGCAGTTCTTCAGGTAAATAAAAAATACTAAAGGCCTATGAAAAACTATTTTATAACCTCAAGCGAAAGTTCTAAAGAAGAATTTACAAACCTTTTACAGGAAACCACAAAGGCAATTACAGATGCTTTTACAGACGACAGAGCCTATTCGGGTCCTACACCTTTGGAACTTAAAAAGCTCATTAAACAAAGCACAATCCTTCCTAAAAAAGGAATGGGCTGGTCTGAGGTTTTAAATAGTCTTAAACAAAAGGTGCTGCCAAATCTTTTAAAAACGTCTTCTACAGATTACATGCCGCACCTTCATAGTCCTTCTCTTATCGAAACAATCGCAAGTGAATTAATTATTTCAACCTTTAATCAGTCTATGGATAGTTGGGATCAGAGCCCGGTTGCAACAGAAATTGAAGTTGATGTAATTAATCATCTTTGTTCTCTTTACGGCTATAATCACAAGGCAGACGGTGTATTTACTTCGGGCGGAAGTCAGTCTAATCAAACAGCAATAATCCTTGCAAGAGACTGGTTTTGCAACGAAATTTTACACTGGGATGTTAAAAAATTCGGACTACCTCAGAACTTTTCTAAACTCAGAATGTATACAAGCGAGATTTCACACTTCTCCATGGAAAAATCAGCCCATGTTTTAGGCCTTGGATATCAGAGCGTTGTAAAGGTTCCTGTAGATGAAAGCCGAAGAATGGATATCCAGAAACTTAAAGAGCTTATTCAAAAGGATAAGGAAAACGGAAACATTCCTTTCTTAGTAATAGGCACAATCGGAACAACAGATTTTGGTAGCATAGATCCAATTAAAGAAATAAGCCGCATTGCAAAAGAAAATTCCATGTGGTTTCATGCAGATGCAGCCTACGGAAGCGGTCTCATCCTTTCTCAAAAATATAAAGACAGAATCAAGGGCATAGATAACTGCGACTCAATTACAGTTGATTTTCATAAAATGTTTTCAATGCCCATAAGCTGCAGTACCGTTTTAATTAAGGATGCTGCCGATTTTAATGCCCTTACAATCCACGCAGATTATTTAAACCGCGAAGAAGACGAAGAAGACGGATATACAAACTTAGTAGATAAATCACTTCAGACGACAAGACGCTTTGATGCATTAAAGGTTTGGGTATCCTTCCAGGTACGCGGCCAGGACGGATGGAATACAATCATAAACACAATTGTAGAAAACGCCCACTACTTATACCAGAAATTAATCAGAAACAAGGATTTTGAAGTTATAACAGAACCTGAAATAAGCTCGGTAGTTTTCCGCTATAAAACAGGTGAAAACACAGACGAACTTAATAAAAAAGCCCGCCGCACACTCTTACACGAATATGGAGTTGTAGTTGGTCAGACTGTTGCAGATAATAAGGTCTTTTTAAAATTTACACTTTTAAATCCGCTTATTACCCACAAAAAAATAGACGAGTTAGTTGATTTTATTTCTTTGCTTTTTTCACGCTTGAAATAGTAAAGTTAATATTCTTTTCTGTCTCTTTTCCGCTTTCAATATCCACATCCCAGATAAGTGTAGAAACAGATGTCATGTCGGTTTTTCTTTCGTCAATTCCGTTCATATACGGGCGATTAAAGATTATTGGTGAATAAAAATAGGTACATTTTTCGCTTGCTTCGAATGCAAAGGTATTTCCGTTTTCGTTATCTGTAAGGCGGATTACATCTACAGTTTTAAGCTTATTCTGCTTATTGAGCTTTCTTGTAGAAACATCAGAAGGAATTGTAATTCTTTCGCCTTTATCGATAATTTCAACACCCATGTATTCAACGGCGTCTTTGTTAAACGTTATATTAGAGAAGTTTGATTCAACAGCAAACTTTGCCTTTAAAGGATAAGGGCTTTCGTTTCTCAAAATATACTGAACGTTCATTCCGTCCGAGTTGATTATATAGCGTTTTTTAAGGTATACAGACTGCTTTGAAGGAGTAAATACTGCTCTTGCTTCAAGCTGGATTTCGTGTCTGTTTGGAGCAAATTTGAGCTGTGTATAATGTATTCTCGAAAAAACACCGTTTCCTGCAGGCTCGTTCAAAAGATATTTATCATACTGATCCTGAGAGAAAAGGAAGTCCACAAAAAGTCCGCGCTTATAGGAATCTGTAACTCCATCAAAATCTTCGATTCTGGAAAGATTATCTACATAGTTTCCGGTGTTCTTGAATAAATCAAGCTCGTAAATGGCCCCGCTTATGAGGGAAATATATGCAAAATAATTCTGCATGCGGCAAACATAATCATTAAGTCCGTCGCCATCGTAATCAAAACAGGTAATTGCTTCTTTAAAGTTTCCGTCCTCACGTAAAATCTTTTCAACTTCCATAAAGTTTTTATAAGATTTCTGGCGGCATAAAACACACGATAAGATTCCGTTATGACCGTACAATAAACCGGTTCCAGCCTGTGCTTCCCAAAGCTTTTCCCTTGCAGCCTTTTTTCTCATCTTATCTGCTTTAAACTGATTTACAAGCATGCTCATGTACATCATTCTGTTGTAAAGATTATGTGCAGCAGGATAAGTCTTCATAAAATCAAAGATATTCGAAGAGCCCTTGTTTTTTGAATCGTTTAACACGTAATATTCAGAGCTCCAGTTAGAAACATTTTGGTTAATACCTGAAACAACGTATGTAGGGATCTTAATTACACTGTTTTTTCTGAATAAGGATGGTGTTGTAGTTTTAATTCTGGAATCAGGATTTGCCTTTAAATATTTTGCAAAGGATTCAAACCATTTAGATTCAACCAAAGATGCAATCTGTTCGTGAGTAAAATTGATTGTTATAACTCTGTCTGGATGAAGCTGAACATATTTATCTTTCTTTTCGATTTTTTCTACAGCCTTAATAATATTGAATGCAAAATCCTTTGGAGAAATATCTTTTTCAGGATTAAATTCTTCGTAATAAGGATAAATCTCAATTGACTTTCCAACATCTGTCATAACAAGCGGAAGGAATTTTTTATCCTCTGCCTTAAGAACTGATGAATCCAAAAATACGTATTCAATTCCCGAAGACTGAATGGAATTTACCAAAGAAGAATCCCAGCAGTCCTGATAAAGCTCAATACCGCGCGGTCTTTTTCCCACATTCTGTCTTAATTCTGTGGAAAGCATATCAATCTGGCCGTTTCTGTCTACAGGATATAAAAGAGGCAGAATGGCATCGTAATAAGCACCACCAATAATTTCTATCTGATTTTTATCTATGAGTTCTTTGAGAATAGTGAGTATTTCGTTTTTACGCTTTTTATAAAACTTTAACTGATTTCCTGTACATGCAAAAGAAAAGGAAATCTCTGGGTGAGTATATAAAAATTTAATTAAAGGTTTATAAACAGTCTGATAGTCTTTTTCAAGAACCTCGGTGGATTCCATACAGTTAGAAATCGACTTTAAACTGAAGCAAATGTATATTGTACTCATATAACGATATACCGCTTCCCACCCTGTATGACTTTTACTCCTATTTACATTTGAACGAAATTATTAATAATAAATTAATTCCCCGGTATTTATTTCTTAATAATCTTCTTAATAATTTTATAACAAGATGACCAAATTTTAAAGTCTTTTTTCTCCGGCCATTCAATTTTCTTTTCTTTTTGAATGAGCGAACAGCTTGTAGGATCGTGATTACAGTTAGAACAAACAGCAATCTTGTTTGTATCAACCGGAATAAGCTTGATAATGTGCAAAGGACATACATCAATACATCTTCCACAGCCGATACACAAAGAAGTAACCACAGCAGTGTTGTTTATAATCTTAATAGCTTCCTGAGGACATGCTTTTACACAGTCACCAAGACCTATACATGAATATTTACAGTCAGTTCCGGTTCCATTATCAGAATTAATCATAAAACAGGTGTGCTGTTTATTAAAAATAGAACGGTCAACTTTAAATTCCTTTTCGTGTGAACAAAGAACAAAGGCTTTTTTGTCGTTGAGCTTTGTTAAAGGAATGTCCGGTGTAATATAATTGCGTTCATCATCAGAAATAACAGAATCATCATCTGTATATTTTAATTCCCTTGTCTTTTTTGGTGTTAAAACATAAAGGAAAAAACAGATTAAAACCGCAAAAATGATTATAAAAAGTGCCAGTAAAACATAAGATAAAATCATTTGATTACCTCCGGATTAAACCACATTACATCCCATACAGAAATAATCAGAAGAAGAATCATAATAAAGAGGAACAGACGGCTGATGTATTTTTCAGGCTCTGTTTCGTTTTCAAGATTACGTTTTCTGAATGAATATACTAAAGGAATAATAACAGCCATAGAAACAAGACAGCTTATGCTGATGATAAAGGTTGTTAAAAGATTATTACTTTCTGTTACCGAAAGCAAAACTACTAAGAATGAGAAAATAAATTCTGTAGCAGATTTATTTGTTGTAAGGCGGATAATTGCTTCAAGGAAAATTGTAATACAAAGATAAATCAAAAGACATACAATAGGATAAAGCTCAACATATCCAAGAGGAACTAAAAGCTTGTCTACAAAAAGATATGAAAGAACAGAGCTTATGAGGATTGAAAGAATTACCTTAATGATGTAAAAGAAATCCTTCTTTGTAAAAAAGTTGATTTCTGTAAATTTATTAATTCCGATTCCATAGAGCAAAACTGCTGATCCAAAACAGAAATAATACAAAAAGGTGTTCAATAAAATCATTTTTTGCCCTCCTCTTTTTCTTCCTTGATTGAATCAGTATTTTTGATGATATTAAGCTTGTTTCGGCTCATGATGTGGAAGAATAAAATTACAGAAGAAAGGATTAAAACACCAGGAACAGAAGCAATGAATGAAAGAACTCTGAGTGAATCCTCCGGGAATAAAACCTTTTCTACAATCTGGAAATTAGAACCAAAATAAGTAAATGTTCCGTAACCAAAAATATCACGGATAATAAAAATAAAAAGTGCATAAACCGAGAAAGTAAGTGAATGTGTAAAGCTGAATTTAATTCTCTGCTTAAAGGCATCTTCTGCATTATTAAAAAGATATCCGATTACAAAGAATGAAACCGGTGTTAAGTACATTACAAAGCCGAGTGTAAGCACAACCTCAGGATTAAGGAAAATCATAAGCTGGCGGAAGAAAATTGTACCGCAGAGAATGAACGTAAAAATTACAGTAGACTGCAATTCCCTTAAATCAAACTTTTTCACGATTGAATTTGCAACATTACCCAAAAGCATTAAAAAGTTTAACAATACAATTAAAACCAAACCATAAACAAAGCGTCCAGGAGCTGGCACAATCATTGCTAAAGTTGCCGAAACAAAAACATAAATAGATCTGCGTTTCACTTCTACAACCTCCTACTCAAAAAGTTCCGGGATTCTCTTAGCCCAGTATTCAACACGGATATCGTTTTTGCTGTCTCCAAGCTGATATGCAATGCGTCCGTGAATGGAACAAAAGCCTATAAATTCAACGTCGCTTTCACTGTGCATAATGTAAACTCCGGAAACAGGTCCATAAAAAGTAATTATTCTTAAAATAACAGCCTTTGCCTCGTTGCCGTTTTTATCTACAACATTGTAGGCAGCAGCATTTGTTGCCATCGGATTTTTGAGCTCAATAAAATCACCCATAATCCAAGTCCCTGGTTGTTTTTCTTCAAGAACAGTTTCTACGCTATCCTGTAAATTATCCCTCCAGAAACCTTTGGAAAGATAAACCATATATATAAGGGTCAGAAAAGAAACAATAAGAATTAAAAGAAATATTCCGTAATTCTTAAAGAACTTTTTGTTCGAAATATTATTCATGCTTATTCCTCATCCTCTTGTGAAATTTTTTCTACAGATTCAAGCAGCTTGCTCATGTTTTTATTATTCTGTCTTTCTTCAATCACCTTGATTAAAAGATTAAATGTATTACAGATTAAAACCGTATAGCACATACCAACCGAAGAATATCCGCAGCCGGCAATTAAGAAGGCAATGCTTCCGGCAAGAATACCGTAGATTATCTTACCCGCGATTGTAATCGGCTTGGTTCCAAACCACTGCAAAAGGAAGATTGCTGTAAAGATAGTTCCGCTTGTACAGAAGGCTAAAATCAAATCTCCCTGAAGTAAAGGAGCAGATGAAACAAGTGGAAGAACGAGTCTTATTAAAAGACCGTAAACGATTGTAAATACAGCCGGAATGATTCCCGAGAACGCTCTGTCTGAAAAAAGGAACACAGAAGAAAAAAGTGTAATCAATGTAAATCTGAAGGCCGGAATTGCAGAATGTGAATCCCACAAAAGCGAAATAATTCCTTCTGGTAAAGTTACCTTAAACCAGTATAAAACAGTGCTGTTCAAAACTCCTGTAATTACGTTATCAAAATCATAAACCGGGAAAATACCGTTTTTAATCATGAGTGCAGAAGGATTCTTTACAGAAAGGAATTCATTTGTTACAAGGCATTCAGGGAAGTACATCTTACCGATTGCCCAGGCAATGATTACTGCAACACAAACAACGTTTACCCAAGAGTTTACACAGTTAGAAAAGATAATTTTTTCTATGTATAAAATAAAGAACGAAAGGAAGAAAACCGCTACAACAGGATAACCTTCCGGTAAAAACATACCAATGAGGATTCCCTGAACAATTACAATAATGCTTGTAAAACCCTGGTCCTTTTTTACAAAATGGCCGATTAATGCACAACAAACAGCACCAAGAGTTGAAGCTGTAATTACTCCTAAAGCCTGATAGCTTTTTGAAAATGCCAGAAGAAGAATCTGTACAAAAAGCATTGCAAGAATTCTTATGGCAATTGCGGAAATAGAAGGCTTAATGAAAAAATAGGGTTTTAAGAGAACCGGAGTTCTTTTTATCTTATAATCAAATTCGCTGTTCTTCATTTTTAGTTCTTATCCTTATTAGTTTTTTCAATATTTTCTTTAAGAGCAGTAATAGTCTGGCACAAAGGAAGGCGCGCAGTACAAACTGTATTACAAAGTCCGCATTCAGTACACAAAAGTGATGTAGGACTATATTTCTTAAGGTTTTCTGTTCCGTTTACCATGTAGTTGTACAAAATATCCGGAGAAAGATTTACAGGACAAACATAACGGCAGCTTCCACACAAAATACATTCGTAAATGTGATAGTCTGTTGTTTTAAATTCTGAAACAAATTCAATTGATTTAACGTATTTTGTAATAGGAATATCCATGCTGTTTACAGTGTATCCGCAAACAAGACCGTTTATTACAACCAAAGCAGGCTGTTCTTTAAAGCCTCCAAGCTGAGCAACAACATCCTTAATTCTAAAGCCTAATTTTACGTCAAGGAAGCTTGAAGCATTAAGACAGTTTCCCGAAAAATGAATGTACTTACTGATTGAAGGAACACCTGTTACGATTCCCTTGTAAACGTCATACATTGTGCATGAATCAACATAAAGGTCGTCCTGTGAAATACTGATGTTATTTGTCTTTTTGAATAATTTATTGAATGCCTGGGTAATTTCGCGTTTAAAGCCTGCAGGATATTTTCCCGAATTAATTTCGAGTACGTGGCTGTTTTTAAATCTTGAAAAATATTCAAGGTAATTCTGGTCAAAGTGATCGTCGATTACAAAAACAACTTCTGTAGCATCCATTGCCTTTGCAACAACCTCTGTTCCCAAAAGAATTTCATCAAAGAAAAATTTTGTATAAAGGGAATCAGAAATTCTCAAGAAATCTTCGTCAAAGAATCTAACAATGAGCGCACGATTTTTTCTTTTCTGCTGCTTTTTAATCTGTTCACCAAGTGAGCTTGGTTCATAAGTTAAGAAGGTATTTATAATTCCGTATTCAGTTATTTTTGTGATGATGGCACTTGCAGAAAGAGACTGCCAGTCTGCAGCTGGAGAAGGCTTTCCGGTATAAGAGAACTGTCCTCCAAGCTTGATTCTTACAGCGTTTTCAAGGTTACCGTTTGGACAGGTAGTAGAAATAATATCAATTACTTCGCCAGGGATTGGAGAATGAATTACAGACTTATATCCGTCTCCGGAAGAAGGACGTGCAATTACATCACCCTCCTTTACAAATTCACCCGGGCTTACAAGACATTTGCAGGAACAGTTTTTTTCCTGAGCCAGAGGAACAATTGCAATCTTTGGTAAAAATGCAGTTCCCGAGTAATGATAGTCTTTTAATTTTGAAGATACGTCCTGTAAAGTGTTCATTCTCTACCACCTTTTTTTATAATAGCTGAAATATAAATAAAAAGTAACATACCAAATGTAATAATCATCATAATTATGCTCAAAATACTCACATTGTAGCTGCTTGATGCCGTATAACCGTAAACAGAATTTTTACCCTGAGATTTAAGCACCTGTTCGATTGAATAAAAATCAAGGTTGTCTACAGCCTGGATGGTTTCGTTTATAAAAACTTCGTCGTATTTAAAAACCTGGTCCACCTGTCTGATTATACCATTTTCTTTTACAAAGTGTGGATATGTTACTGTATCGCTGTCGTTTTTTACGTTAGTTGATTTATAAGGATATGTCTGAACGTCCCAGTCCCATTTGCAGTAATCCTCAAGATTAGGAAGCTCTTTGGAAGAAATTGAAGACTCTCCAGGAAGCAGCACTCGTGCAAAATGTCCACTGAAAGAATCCGACGAATTTAAAATAAAATAAACGAATATGCATGCAACGGCGATTGAAGCAACCAGGCATACCGTTTTTATTCTTCCTGCAAAAAGCGGAGTTAGACGGGCGTTTCGAATAAAAACATATCTGTAGGTTGAGCGGCTTTCTATATCGTTTTTTATTGACCAGCAGATGTAGAGTAAAGCCGCAGAGCCGACTACCACTGCCATAAGGAATGCAAGTGAAATAAATGCGTTTGTAAGTGCCAGCAAAAGTGCGCAGGCTGCAAAAATATAAAATGCTTTTGAAGTAAAAATGCGTTTGAAAAAGCCTTCCCTTTCCCACACGTTCGAAACCATAAAAAATACTACAAGGAGCATAAAGGCTGCAATTGCGCACGAATAAAAAGGATTACAGAAAACAAACATTACCGGCAGAATCGAAGAGCAGATGAAAATCAGCTTGTTTCTTACAAAAATCAAAAGCATTACAAAAAGAACGATTGCAAGCAAAGGTAAAACCCATGGGTAAGAAAAATTACTGTCTATGCCCGCGGTATTTCCTTCAGACTCAATCATCTTTACGCATTCGTTTAAATTTTCTCTGTACTGGTTTGGTACATAATAAAGTCTGTACTGCTTTGATGAATCAAAAAAGTAATTCAATCTCTGATTAAGATATTTATAGCCGTTTTCGGAAGTGTTCAAGGAAAACATCGAGCGTTCTACAGAATCATTTTTAAAAAGAACAGGCACTCTCTGGTTTTCATAGCTTACATATTCTTCGATTCCGCATTCATTAAAGGCCATGGTTATTACAGAATCATCAACCTCATTCGGAATATAAAGAACTGTATAATTTTCCCATAAGCGACCGCTTGGAATTGTTCTGTAATTAAAAAGCAGAATTCCTACACAAATTGAGACGATTAAACATATTAGCTTTTTAAGTAAACTCATTCCGCTGGCCTTATTTTAACAATGAAAAAGCAAGGCCAACAAAAAATCCTAATAAACACCCCAGAATTACCTGCATTGGTGTATGACCGTTTACTTCTTTAAGTGGTTTAAAATTTGTTAATGCTTTATTATCTTCGAGTTCTTTTCCAAGCTCATTAATCTTCTGTGCCTGAATTCCGCTTGAACGTCTTACACCAAAAGCGTCTCTCACAACGACTAAAAGGAATACGAATGAAACAAGGAAAATATCCGAATTAAGTCCGTTTTTAAAAGCAATTGTTGTACATAAAGATGTTACGATTGCCGAATGACTTGAAGGCATGCCGCCTGTGCGCCAGAACATAAGTTCTATAACTTCGCCAGGTGAATGTACTTTAGATCCAATAATATTTATTAATGTTTTTATAAACTGTGCACTAAACCAGCTTACAATTCCTGCAAGCAGAGTTGAGTTAGTAAGAAAAAGTTTAAGCTGTTCTTTTAGAGTAATTAACATAACAAATTTTCCAATAAAAACTTTTATATATTTTATCATCACAAGCCAATTTTTACTAGTAGAAAGATAAAATAAATAAGTAGTAATTATATAATTTTTTAAATATAATCAAATTATGGACTTTGTAGATTTTACAGCCGGAAGCGACGATAACGACAGAAGGCTCGATAAAGTTATAAGAATTTTTGCCTCTAACCTGCCCCTCACAGAGATTTATAAAGCAATCAGAAAAGGCCTTATAAAAGTGAATGACAAAAAATCTTCACAAAGTGCTCACGTAAAAAAAGGCGATAAAATCAGTATTGCAAAGTTTTTAATTCAAGACAAAAAAGAGGAAAATTCAACCTCTACACCTCTTGAAAAGCTTCCGCCGGTAATCTTTCAAAATAAAGACCTTATAATTTTTAATAAACCCTATAATCTTCTGGTTCAGCCAAACGGAACGGATGAAATTTCTTTAAACACAATAGTCCAGGCTTTTTACGAACAGAAAAAGGATCATGATTCAATCTCTTTTAAAACCGGCCCCCTGCACCGCCTTGATAAAAAAACTTCGGGTTTAATCTGTTTTTCATGGTCGCTCGATGGAGCAAAATGGTTTACAAAAAATATAATTGACCACAAAATCACAAAAAAATACCGCGGAATTATTCAGGGAAACTTACAGAAAGAAGAAATCTGGGAAGATTATATTTCAAAAGAATTTGAAAAAGACAAGAAATTTCAGACAGTAAAAATCCAGAAAAAAGAGCAAACCAATGCCTTCACAAAGGTTACCCCTCTAGCCCACGGAAAATACAATGATACAGAAATCACCTATGTAGAATTCGACATCAAAACCGGAAAAACACATCAAATCAGGGCTCAGTCATCCTTTCACGGCTATCCTCTTTTAGGAGACACTGCGTACAAGGCAAAAAAACAGAATATGGAACGCGAATATTTTCTTCATGCCTACGAGCTTTGTTTTCCTCCAAACGAACTGGCTCTTCCTCCTAAAATTACCTGCCCTCTTTCAAAAGACTTTGGCGATTTAGTTCTAAAAACTTGTGATATTAAAAATTTCAGTTTATAATAATTTTTATACATCATGGAAAATATTTTTAACGAATTATTGCTCAATTTAAAACCAATCACAGTATATGCACTCATAGGAGAAAGCGGAACGGGAAAAAGCTTTCGCTCAAAATTACTGGCCGAAGAATATGGAATTCATGCCATTATAGACGACGGACTTTTGATTATTGACGAAAAAATTGTTGCCGGTCATTCTGCAAAAAGAGAAAAAACCTACATGGGTGCTGTGCGTGCTGCCTTGTTTGACGATAAAGAGCAGAGAGATGATGTAGCAAAGGCATTTAAAAAATCAAAGCTTAAAAAAATTCTTCTTTTGGGAACTTCTGAAAAAATGGTAACAAAAATTGCCATGCGTCTTCAGCTTCCGCAGCCTTCAAAAATCATCCACATAGAAGAAATCGCTTCCAAAGAAGACATCGAAAAAGCAGTAAAATCAAGACAGGTTGAAGGAAAACACGTTATACCGGTTCCGTCAATCGAAGTCCAAAAGTCATATCCTCAGATTTTTTCAAACTCAATCCATGATTTTTTCAGTAAGAAAAAGTCCCTCAAAAACCCAAGCGGAAAAGGCGGAAAGATGATTGAAAAATCAATTGTTCAGCCCGAATTTTCCAAAAAAGGAAGGATTGAAATTTCAGAAGCAGCCCTCACCCAGATGGTTATGCACTGCGTACAGGAATGCTCACCTGATGTAAAGATTAAAAAAATCTCGATTAAAACAAATGTCCGAGGTTATAAGCTTTTTGTAACAATCGACGTACCTTTTGGAACCCAGCTTACAGGAAAGGTACATAAGCTTCAGCAGTACATCATAGACAAAATCGAAACTTACACAGGAATCTTAATCGAAGAAGTAAGCATCATCATAGATAAAATCACAAAGACTCAGGCTGCCCCGGAAAAAACAGTTGAAGAGCTTTCCAAATTAGAAATGATGAAACGCACCCTTGCAAGAACCCACAAGGATAAAAAATAATTATTTAGTGTTTGTTTTTTTAGAAGAAGTTTTAATCTGAACGCCAAGTCTTTTAAGCGAAAGTTTGATTGCATATTCAAGTTCACGGCGCTGAGGATTCATCGGAAGAATAAAATTACGGCACTCTGTCCAGGTTTTTACATAAAGCTCGTTTGAAGAATACTTCTGCTCTGTCTCTTTTTTCCAGTCTGTTAAGCACGAAATAAAATCAAAAATCAAAAAGAAAAGCTTTTTACCAAGACGTGCGTCCTTTTCTGTTTTATTTAATTCATCAAGATTTTTAAGGTTTGTAAGATACTTTTCCTGAATCTCTTTATTATCAAAAATCATAGAAGCTGCACTTGGCTGAAGGTACATAAATAAATCTGTATCAAGCGCTTCCATCACAATGTCGTATGCGTGTCCTGAGTTGATAATTTTTAAAAGCTCTTCTGTAAGGCGCGATGGAGAAATCTGTAAAAGTAAGGATGCAGACTGTCTGATTTTATGGCGCAAAGAAAAAGGCATTTTTGCATGTGTGGTTGCAGAATATTTTATGGCTCTGAGCATGCGTACCGGATCTTCCACAAAGATTGTATCAATTGGAATTACGGGCTTAAGCACATGCTTTTTAATATCACGCATACCGCCCACATAGTCTATTATATGTTCCTGAATCGGATCATAATAAAGCGCATTGATTGTAAAATCCCTTCTTAATACATCCTGCTCTATTGTTCCAAAATCATTTCCTACAGAGCCCTCTGCATTTGAACGGAAGGTACTTACTTCAAAAATCTTTGGACCAAATACAACGTGTACAAGGCGGAATCTTCTTCCGATTATTCTTGAGTTACGGAATATTCTTTTTATTCGGGAAGGAGTTGCGTCGGTTACAATATCAAAGTCTTTGGGATTTTTACCAATGATTAAGTCTCGTACGGCACCACCTACAATATAGGCAGTATAACCTGCATCACGAAGGCGGTTTACAATCTGGAGAGCATCTTTATCGATATTTTCATTTTTTATAAAATGTTCAGACTTAGTATAAACAACGGCTTTTTTTACAAGCTTACCGTTATCATCTGTACCGTAACGAAATAACACAATGTCAAATAATAATCCTGATTAGACTATTCAGTCAAGGTCTTAGAAAGCCAGGTAAGTACATCCTTTTCTACTTTTTCCTTATCTGTTTCGTTCAAAACTTCATGACGGTCGTTTTTATAAGCCTTGTACTCGATGTTTATCATTCCGTTATTTTTATAAATGCCGATAAGGTTTTCTACACTTTTTCCGTAGTCTCCTACAGGATCTTCTGTACCGTAAATAAAGTAAACCGGAAGCTCTTTTCTGATTTTTCTGATTGCTCCAGGCTTATGAATCATACTCAAAAGACACATCATATCCTTGTAAAAAGATACCGAAGGTCTGTTTCCGCACCACTGGTCTAAGTTATACATCTGAACAATCATCTTATCCTTAGAAAGCCAGTCTACGGTTGTTGCAGGATTTTTAATATGCGCATTATATGAACCAAAAGCAATTACATCCAAAAAGCGAGAGGTTTTATCTGGTCCTTTAAAAAGCTGAATTATACGGCACAAAACCTTAGCAGCTCCTATCATCATTCTTCTAGGCCCCGCAGTTCCGCTTAAAATTACACCGTCCAGAGTATTATGATATTTTTCGATATAGCCCTGAGAAACAAAGGAACCGAATGAATGTCCCAATAATGCAATCTTTTTTCCAGGATACTCATTTTTAAAAGCCTGAATTACTTCGCTTAAATCTTTAATTACAAGCTTTGCTCCCCCGTGATTTGCAATCTTTCCAAGCTTACCTTTTCCCTTTTGCTGGGCCATTTCTGCAGTTTTTCCATGTCCTCTCATATCAAAGGCATTTAAAACATAGCCGTTTTCTGCAAGAATTGAACCCAATCGGTCGTAACGCAAAGAATGCTCCTGCATACCGTGATTAAGCTGAACAAGCCCTTTAATTTCTACATCCTGATCAGGAATCCATCTGTTTACCCAAAGTTCAGTACCATCGCTGGTTTTAAATGAAAAACTTTTAAGCTGCATTCTTTACCTCGCATAATATGTATTTTTTTTGATATAAATGCTAAATTATTTTTTATGGAAATTAAAACCGTAAAAACAGAAAAAACAGTATTCGGCGGAAACACAATTGCAAAGGTTGATTCAAAAACCGTATTTATTCCTTATTCCATGCCCGGTGAAACACTGTCTGTAAATATAGTACAACACAAAAATGATTATGACAACGCAGAAATTTTAGAAATACTTGAACCAAGCCCTCATAGAGTTACTCCTGCCTGTAAGTACTACGGTAACTGCGGTGGCTGTAACATGATGCACATAAGCACGGACTTTCAGCGCCAGATTAGAAAAGAAATGCTCTGCGATGCCTTTGGAAAATATAAAATAGACATAAAGGATAAGATTGAAGTTGTAACAGGACCTGATTTTAATTACAGAAGCCGTTTTCAGTTTATAGACGGAGGCCTTTCTCAAAAAAGCACAAATAACGTAATAAAAATTGATGAATGCCTCTGTGCCGAAAAGCCCGTAAACGATTTTCTTAAAAATACACAGTTCGAAAATCGTCCTAAGGGAAGAGCCCATTATTTTGGAAGCGAAAAACTTTGCACAGAAGAAAAACTCAAAATTGAAATACCTGTTCCTAAAGCAGAAGGTCCAAAAATAAAATCAAATAAAAAAATCAAGCTCAAGGAAAAGCATTATTTTTCGGGCACAATCCTTAGCGAAGAAAACACTGCAACAGTAAACTTAAACGGAAAAACCTTAAGCTTTGATGTACGTGGCTTTTTCCAGTCAAACCTCTATGTTTTCGAAAAGGTTTTAAATCTTATAACACAAAGTCTGCCCGGAGGAGAAAATATTTTAGATATGTATTCAGGCTGCGGCTCCATCAGTGTATTTTTAAAAGATAAATATAAAAACGTAAGCCTTGTAGAACATAACAGAGACGCTCTTGTATATGCAGAAAAAAATATGAACGGCCTTACTCACACAAGCTATGGTTTAAGCGGTGCTTCATGGGTAAAAAACTGCGCATCCTTTTGCCCGCCTTTTGATGCCTGTGTAGTAGATCCTCCGCGCTCAGGAATGGAAAAAGAAGTTTTGGATTATCTATGCAAAAGTAAAATCCCTTACATACGATCTCTTTCCTGCGACCCGTCTACCCATGCGCGCGACTGTGAAAGACTTATAAAAGCCGGCTACAGGCTTGAAAAAATCTATCTTCTTGATTTTTATCCTCACACAAGCCATATAGAAAGTCTTGCAATATTCAATTTAGGGCTTTAAAATATAAGTGTAAATGAAAAAGTTATTTAATTCTCTTTTAGTAAGCATATTTTTCCTTATCCCGCTTTATTCTCAAAAAGCACAACAGCCTGTATTATCATCTGTAAACAGCTCATGGCAAAAGGTTATGCCCGGAGAATTAATGTCCGAACCACAGGAAACCTCCTACGGCTTTTGTTTTATAACCGATGCTAAATGTCTTACCTGTTATTCAAGTAACGGAAATCTTTTATGGGATAAGCCATTAAAACGCGCCACAAATACAATCTTTACAGTTTTACCAAACGACTTTTTTGCAGTAATCACGAATTCCGGAAAAAGACTAGCCTTATTAAACCCTGGTGGAGCCGAAATCTGGTACAAAAATCTTGATGAACCTATTACCCAAAAGCCATATGCAGGCCGCGACGGAAGAATCTTTATTCGAAATTCACACCAGGTTATCTGCTATGGAATAAACGGAATACGAAAATGGAGCATGGAAACTCCGGAGCAGACAGATACACCAATCCAGGAATTAAAGGACGGAAGTATAATTGTCTTTTTAAAAGAGCTTGTAGAATCCAAAACCAAGGGCTTAAGAATATCACCTTTTGGAGAGCTTTTAGAAGAAATCATCTTTTCGGGCGAGGTTTATTCAACAACAACCTGTCCTGAAGGAGTTTTAATTTCCTTTACAAACGGCTTAAGCGGTCTTTTTTCTTTGGTAGACGACAAGGCTAAAAATAAATGGGTTGTAAACAAAAAAAATACAAGCCCGTTGAATAAAGACTTTTTTGCAGTTTCTCAGAACAAACAGGAAGCAGCCTTTTTCCTTCAGTATGCAAATAAGCTTAAGGTTAATTTAATCAATCTTGAAAACGGCGAAATAAAAAGCTCCTTTGAAATACCGGACATTGGAATCGTAAAGCATTGTGTTTTTAATCAGGACGGAATTTTTGTTACGGACAATAAAAACGCCTATTTTTATACAACAGACGGAATCGAGCTTTTTGGTGGAATCTTTCCTGCAAAGACAAAAAATTCCCAGTGGAAATATTATCTTTTTACAATCGACGACTACTTTATCATCTTTGACAAAAACTGGACTGCAAACGCCTTCAGAACCTTCCAGAAGGTTACCCACACAAAAAAAGAAATAAACACTGTTTATAACAAAAAAGACTATAACTACAACGAATTTTACAGCATAAACCCGAGTATGTTTTCTACAGAATTGATGCCCGGAAAAATTGATGAAGAGGTTTCTGGAGAAAAAATCCTTGAACAGCTAAAAGAAGGAGACTATTCTGTAAACGAACAAAAATGGATGGGAAACCTTCTTTCTGCCTTGAGCCTAAGAAAAGAAGATTTAATTCAGGGCCCTAACGCACCGGGAAAAAGAGAACGCTCGGTTTTCCAGACAGATTACATTGGCTTTCAGCTTTTATTAAAACAGGTTTCTCTTTTAGGAACAGATACCTTTATAGATTACATGGCCTTTTATCTTTCACACGAAACAGACAATGTTGTAATCCAGACAATCCTCGAAGGCATTCCTCAAAACGCCTACGACCCGGACGGAAAAATCATAAACGCAATCTATCATCTTTCAAGAAGACTTTCGGAAGCAGAAGACAATACCCTCATAAAAATCTGTGATGCAATTTATTATCTTTGCATTTTCAACGGAAAACCGGCCTTTTACACAAAGGGAAAAGAAATCCTCACACTGTTTATCTATCCAAAATACAGCACAAAGGTAAGAAATTACGCACGAGACACATTCAAAAAGATTTCCCAGCTTGATTTCTAAACAGACCTGAGCCACCGCAATTTTTCAAAAAATAAGATTTTATGGCAAATTCACATAGGGTGTGATATAATTATTTAATCTTAATTTAAGGATGCAATATGAAAAAATTATCAGCAATTTTAGTTTTATCATTATTTGTTTTGTGCAGCATGTTTGCACAAAAAGTTGATGAATCGGAACTTAGAGGAGTTAATGAAACAGTTGAATTTATTAACTATACAGGGCCTCATAAGGTAATTGATTCAGCAAGCGCTATTAAAAGTATTGGTACAGGCTTAGGTAATTCTATTACTCCATCAAGATCTTCTACTGCAGGAAACAGAAATAAATATTATGTTGTTCACGCCGTAGACGCTTCTGAAAGCGGAAAACTTGATGCAGATATTCTTTTTATTGGAAAAGATGCTACTGTAGACCACATAAAAAACCTTAGAAGAATCATCAGCGGATATCTTCAGTCTGCTTACGGTTATTCAGAAAAGGATGCAGATACTCTTGCAGTATTCGTAACAGTTTACAATGCGGTTTATCGCGGAAAATACGATATATATTCAAAAAAATATAAGAAAGTTGTAACAGACAATCTTTCAAGTTCAAACTGCGGTCTTTCTGTAAACTATAAAGACTGGCCTGGAAAATCAGAAATTGTAATTCCACTTTATGATGTAAACGGCGGTATTTCTACAGTTGATACTTCTGTAATCAGCGACTCAAAGGTTGTTGAATCTATGAAGGAAGATGATGACAGAAACGTTGACTCAAGAAAAGACATGGTTGACTTAAAGGAAAGAGAAGCCGAAAACGCTAATGAAAAAGCACAGGCTGCTCAGAAGGAAGCTGCAGAAAGTCAGAAGGAATTGAACGAAAAGAAACAGGAAGCCGACGAAGCTCAAAAAGAAGCCGATGAAGCACAGAAGAAGGCTGATGAAGCTCAGAAGAAGGCAGACGAAAATCCTAACGACAAACAGGCTCAGAAGGAAGCTGAAGAAGCACAGAAAGAAGCTGATGAAGCTCAGAAAGAAGCCGACAGAAAACAGCAGGAAGCAGACGAACAGCAGAAAAAGACTGACGATGCAAAAGAAGAAGCTAAAAAGCAGCAGGAATTTGCAGACAAAAAACAGACTGAAGCTCAAAACGAAAGAAAAGAAATTGCCAACGATCAGCAGGTTGTTCAGGAAAAACAGATGGCAGAAGAAAGACTTCAGACAGAATACGGTATTATCATTGTTGACGAAAAAGACATGCTTTCACGCCTTGTTAAATTCAATACAACAAACGGCGATATCGTAAGAAAGTCACCTGTTTCAGTAATCCGTAACAGAACAATCTACCACGATTCAGATATGTTCCTTGCTGTAGCCGGAGAAAATACCGGAAACGGAACAATCAAGCTTGTTCAGATTGACCAGGAAAACATGGAAATCACAAGAGAAAGCAATGAAATTCTTGCAGAAGATTCAGTTCTTGTAAAAGACGGTGATAACTACTACTGTGTAATCGACGACAATGGAAAATGGGTTGTAGCTAAATATGATTCTTCCCTCACTCTCCTTCTTAAGTCTGATGTTGCAGTTAAGAGCGAAACTCCAATCACTGTTACACCAAGCGGAGTTGTAGTAACTGATACAAACGGTCAGTTAAGACTCCTTTCTTCTAAAGATTTGAGTGCTATTACAAAATCTTCTTCGGATGCAAAATCTGCAGGAGATGCAAAATAATTAAGCACCACGCTTAAAAAAAAAATAAAGGCTATGATTTGAAGAAAACTTCATTTCATAGCCTTTTTTATTGTCTTTGTTATTTAAGTTTTATTCTTCGTCAGAAGCATTTTCGAACTTACTGTATGCCGGAATAAACATAATCTTGATGTCGCCTGTTGGTCCGTTACGCTGCTTTGCAAGAATAATCTTTGCTTCCTGGATGTTTGTTTCCTGCTTAAGACGGTCTCTGTGAAGGAACATTACAACATCGGCATCCTGTTCGATTGCACCAGAACCTCGAATCTGATTAAGGCTTGGTTCCTGACCTTCTGCATCGCGTGCTACCTGAGAAAGTGCAACAATAGGAATCTTTAATTCACGAGCCAGTGCCTTTAATGATTTTGAAATATCAGCCATCTGTTCAAAAATCGGAGCACCGGTATTATCTGTAGTAATCAAACCGATATAGTCTATAAAAATAATTTTTACTTTGTATGTCTGAACAAGGCGTCTTGCCATTGCCCTGAGTTCCAAAAGCCTCATATTCGGGGTATCTACAGTGTACAAAGGAGCATTAAACCATCTTCCAGCTGCATCCTGGATTTTCTGAATGTGTTCAAGCTTTAAGATACCGGAACGCATTTTTGACATTGGAACACGTGCTTCCTGAGCCAGAATACGCATACCGATTGATTCATAAGGCATTTCAAGAGAGAAAAAGCCGCATGGAATCTTTTCTTCAAGTGCAATGTGCTGCATCATAGAAAGAGCAAGCGCTGTTTTACCGATAGACGGGCGTGCACCAATAATAATAAGCTCGGAATCCTGAAAGCCTGAGGTCATTGTATCAAGAGTTGCAAAACCTGTTGGAACACCCGTAAAGTTATTTTTGTTTTTATATTTATTATCAATGATTTCGATTTCTCGAATCATGATGCTTTTTGCGTCATAAATTGCAGAGGTTTCGTTTCTTTCTGCGAGGCTAAAAATTTTCTGTTCTGCTGAATCAAGAATTTCCGAAGATTTTCTTGTTGCATCAAAAACAGAGGCTTTTACTTCGGAAGTGATTTTCATAAGATCACGTCTTGTGGCGCGGTCTAAAACAATGTCTGCATAATACTGAATGTTTGCAGCAGAAGGAACTGTATCTGTAAGGGAAGCAATATAAGCGCTGCCGCCTGACTGTTCAAGCTTACCCTTTTCTGTTAATTCGTTGATTAAGGTAATTGTGTCGCCCTGTACATTTTTTGTATAAAGGCCCAAAAGTGCTTCAAAAATTACCTGATTCTGAAGGGAATAAAAGTTTTCTGGTTTTAACTGACTAACAACATCCGCCATTGCACCCCAGTTTAACAAAAGAGCGCCTAAAACCGACTGTTCTGCTTCCAGATTGTGTGGTGGTACTTTATCCGACAATGTTGTTTCCATAATCTTTTCTCCCTATTAAAAAAATTACTTTTAGCAAAAAAAAGCCGGCACTTTTAATTGTACCGACTTTTCTGCACAAAACTAATCAGAAAAATTAGTTAGCTGCTTCTTCAGTTGTTTCAGCTGGTGCTGATTCAGCTGCTTCTGCAGGTTTTTCTGCTGGCTTTTCAGCCTTTGGTTTTGAATTTTTAGCAGGTTTAGCTGCCTTTGTTTCTTCTACTTCCTGAGCTTTTACTACAACATGTACTTCAGCAGTCTGAGCTTCGTAAAGTTTAATAACAGCTTTGTAGTTACCAACAGATTTGATAGCGCTTCCTGGAATATCGATTCTTTTGCGTTCGATTTCGAAACCAAGTTTAGCAAGTGCTTCAGAAATTACGTTTGCGCTTACAGCACCAAACAATTTTCCGTTTGCTCCAGCTGGCATTACGATTTCTACTGTTGTACCTTCAAGCTTTTCTTTAAGGCTGGCAGAATCTTTTCTCTTCTGTTCCTTGCGTGCTTCGATTTCAGCCTTGCGTGCTTCGAACATCAATACTGTAGCTTCATTGTAAGGTACAGCAAGATTACGTGGAAGAAGGAAGTTACGAGCGTAACCGTTAGCTACGTTTTTTACGTCTCCTTCTTCACCAAGTGATTTAACGTCTACGTTAAGAATTACTTTCATTTTTCAAGCTCCTTATTATTTTTTTACAAAGAAACCTCGGAGTATGAGGCCCCTTCAAATTGATTTAATGTTATGCAAAATGCA
Organism: Treponema sp.; assembly: GCA_017962965.1. Lineage (GTDB taxonomy): Bacteria > Spirochaetota > Spirochaetia > Treponematales > Treponemataceae > Treponema_D. The sequence continues at coordinate 163,753 of JAGCUI010000026.1, forward strand.
TGTGAGAATGCATGAAAGTTTGCTTTGCAAACTTTCAAAAAA
>JAGCUI010000027.1 GCA_017962965.1 Treponema sp.
AATCAATCAATCAATCAATAATATTATCTGTCGAATTTTTAAACAAATGCCGCCTTGTGTCTTTAAAAGATATGATGCGGCTTTTTTGTTTTTAAATAAATTTTAAGGAGTTTTTATGAAGAAAATTTTTTCAGGTTTATTCGGACTGATTTTTATGCTTTTTGCAGGCTGTAGTACAGGAGAAACGATAGTCTATGTGCAAAGCACTACAGAAGATGCAACTGTTGTAAAGTACTATAAGCAGAGTCTTTATAATACTTATGAGTTTTATGAACAGGAAAATATCAACTTAAAAGCCGGTACAAAGCTTTCTGACATTACTAAAACCTATGACCATTATGTTCCAAAAGGTTTTTCTCAGAATGGAAAGGTTCTTTCTGTTTTCTTTGACCGCGAGACTTATACTTTGACTTTTAAGGCAGACGGAAAAGTTTTTAAAACTGTAAGCGGTATTTATGAAACTAATGTCATTCTTACGGGACTTGGAGAGCCATACAGTTTAACAAGGCATTTTAACCGCTGGCTTGGAGAAGATGGAAATGATGCAGTTTTTCCTACAACTTTTACAGAAAATATAACCTATAACGCAGAAATGCATGACGGTGTTCAGATTACAATTAATTATGCAGGGGATAACGTACCTGTCCTTCTTTCGACAAAAGTTTACTGTCATACAGGCTTGAGTCAGAATAATGTTCCTGTCCTCGATAATATTGTTTCATCAGAAACAGGAGAAGTAACGTCATATTTTAACGGCTGGAGGCTTGGTTCTGTAGATGGTCCTGTAATGTCAGAAGGTTCAAAGCTCAGTGGTGATGAAATTTCTGTTACCTTTTATGCAAAATGGTCAAGCCAGCAGTATATAGGTACAAAGGGACCGACAGAAACCCGTGCCGTAGGTGATATTATCTTTACAGACGGAAGTGCATGTCCATATACAGCGACTCTTACAGATGAACAGAAATCACAGGCTGTTTCCATTATCTTCTATGCAGGAACAGAAAGTGAATATTATTATAAGTATCTTGGAAATAAACCAAGAGGTGTTGCCCTGAATATTACTAAAGATGAATATTATAAAGCATTGAATTCTGCTGAGGGCTGGAACTTCTTAGCTAATAATTCTTATCTTGATTATTATTATGATGAAGCTAAAAAAGGACATTTAGAATATGTAGAGTCTAATAATTCAGATTTTTATGATGGATTAAAGGTACGTGATTATCTTAAAGAAAACTTTACGGATTATCCTTCTAGTTATCCTGCATGTGCTTATTGTGAAGAATACAATAAAAATGAAGCTGCTTATAATAAAGACTGGTATGTACCTTCGTTTGCAGAATTAGATTGTCTTTATGGTGCCAAAGTAATAGTCAATCAGGCATTCATAAGCCTTGGACGGGATACTACAGATACAATACTTAAACAAGCATATATGTATGAGTATGTTTGGGATATAACGAATAACTCTGGAATTTATGTATTTCTGGATTATACAACCATAAATGATGGTGCATCAATTGATAGTGAATTTTGTGTTCTCCCTATCCATCAGTTTTAATATATTTCAAAACTGATATATTATAAAAAACCGCTGCAGGATAATTGAAGTGCACTTCACACTTCATAATCCTTCAGCGGTTTTTTTTATCAAATAATTAAAAAATCAGGTAAGTCAGAAAGTGAAAGATTTCACATACTATCAGAAAATCTTACAACGCTCCGAATTTACACATCTGGGAACAAACTCCACATCCTACACACAGTGTTTCATCAATCTTTGCTTTGCCGGCTTTCATGCTGATTGCGGGGCATCCGATCTTCATACACATTTTGCAGCTCTTGCATTTTGCTTCGTCAACTTTTAAAGCTGGCTTTGGTTTTACTTCTTTTAAGAGTGCACAAGGGCGTCTGCTTATAATTAAGCTTGGCTCATTTACTTCAAGTTCTTCTTTTACGGCAGTCTCGCATTCACTTATATTATAAGGATCTACAACACGTACGCGGTTGATTCCCATGGCTTTGGCAAGGGCTTCCAGGTCGATTTTTCCGGCAGGGTCTCCGTAGAGATTTTTTCCTGTTGTTGGATTCTGCTGGTGGCCTGTCATACCTGTGATTGAGTTATCCAGAACAATTACTGTTGAATTAGACTGATTGTAAGCAATCTGTGCAAGGCCTGTCATACCTGAATGCATAAATGTTGAGTCGCCGATTACTGCAACTGTTTTCTTTTCATTACCTTCTCCGCCGGCCTTATTCCATCCGTGAATTCCGCTGAACGAAGCACCCATACAAAGTGTTACATCCATTGCAGAAAGAGGAGCCGCAGAGCCGAGAGTATAACATCCGATATCACCAAAAACTGTTACCTTAAGTTTATTCAATGCATAGAACATTCCGCGGTGAGGACAACCTGCACACATAATCGGAGGGCGTACAGGAAGCTGTGAATCAAGAGTTTTTAATTCACCTGCATCAACCGGTTTTACAGAAGGAATAACTTTAGAAAGGCTTTCCTTTAATAAATTCTGGCTGAATTCTCCGCAGATAGGGAATATGTCTTTTCCGTAAATCTGATTTTTAAGATTGAGGGAGCGGACAAACTGTTCAATAATCGGGTCCAGCTCTTCTACAACAATTATAGTTTTTACATCCTGCGCAAAGTCCTTGATGAGTTTTGCAGGCAAAGGATTTACCATTCCAAGTTTTAAAATGCTTACTGAATCACCAAGAACTTCCTTTACATACTGGTAGCTTGTAGAAGAAGTGATGATTCCAAAATCAGCATTAGAACCCTTTTCGATTCTGTTGATTCCGCTTGTGCAAGACCATTCTTCAATATCCTTCATTCTCTGTTCTACAAAGGGATGACGGCGGATGGCATTTGCAGGAGCCATTACATATTTTGAAATATTTTTTTCGTATGCTTTCTGTGCTGGAACGCTTCTTTCTCCTGTTTCTACAATACTTTGTGAATGTGCAACGCGTGTACACATTTTGTATAAAACAGGTGTATCGTATTTTTCCGAGATTTCGTATGCAATATTAATAAAAGCCTTTGCTTCTTCTGAATCGCTTGGTTCGAGCATAGGCACTTTTGAAGCAATTGCGTGGTGGCGGCTGTCCTGTTCGTTCTGTGAAGAATGCATTCCAGGATCATCAGCTACTCCAACAATAAGACCTGCGTTAACTCCACAATAGCTTGCTGTATAAAGAGGGTCTGCGGCAACATTCAAACCAACGTGTTTCATTCCACAGAAAGCTCTTTTTCCTGCAAGACATGCACCAAAAGCAGATTCAAGGGCAACCTTTTCGTTTGGAGCCCATTCACAATAAATTTCTTTAAATTTTGCTGCTTCTTCTGTAATTTCTGTACTTGGAGTTCCAGGATAGCTGGAGATGATTTCACATCCGCTTTCAAAAAGTCCGCGTGCTGCTGCGGCGTTTCCTAACATCAATTGTTTCATTTTTAAAATCCTAAAATTTTACTAAAAATATTTAAACGATTTTAACTTTTTATGCCGTTGTTTTCAAGATTATATATAAGAAAACACTTAATTTTAAAATTTTTTCATGGATTATCAGGTTTTTATAATTTATAATTTCTTTATAAAGATAAAATCGTAAAAAATAAGGAGTGTTTATTATGAAAAAAATCTTTTTAGTGGCAATGCTGGTTTTAATCAGTGTTGGTTCGGCTTTTGCTTCTCCTGCTGCAATTAATTTTGATGAAGTTATTCTTGAAGATGAAGAAAGGAAAGCCCTTGTTGTTGATTTTTTGAACAGCTATGATGCAGTTTCTTATTATGAAATCGATGGTGAAGCTAAAAAACAGGATGAACTTAATAAGACAAAGGCACTTTACGAGCACCTTAAAAAAATCAAAAAACCTACATGCGATCAGGAGCTTCTTGAGCTTTTGACATTGCGCTGTCTTTACAATTATGACTGGGTTTCTGCCAAGGACGTTGTAAAAAAATACGAAGCAATTACAAAAAAGTATAAAAAGAACGCTGAAGTTCACTGGATTTATGCAAACTTTCTTACTTACAGCACAAAACAAATAGATGCTTTGGATGAATTTGAATTGTATCTTGAACTGAATGACAACATGGCAAATGAATATTTTATGAAGGATTATGCCTACTGTCAGCTTGTTTCTGGAATGCCTTTATCGGCTTACTACACTTTGACTAACGGATTTACAATCGACGAAAAAAAGATTGAAGCAAAAGGCCTTTTAAAGTTAATTAAAGATAATATAAAGAAATCGGACTATAAAAAAGTTTATAAGCCTGAAGAAGTCTGGAAGATTTCTAACTTTGGTGAAAACAAAGCTTTTATCTTCAGTACAATGCTTGGTATGTCTATTCCTGTAACAAGTAAGACAATTCTTGGAAAACATACTGCATTTGATAAAGAAGAAGGAGCTATTCTTGTAATTGCACCTGAGCCTTTAACCATGAACAAAAAGAAGGAACAGATGACATTTATCATTTATGTTTATCCAAAGAAGCTTTACAAAGAAGACCAGGTTGATATAAGCATCGATAACTTCCCTGTTTACGAAAGTCAGGAAAAGACAATCGGTAAAATAGATTACAAGGTTTATCTTTACGGCGATGGTGAAACAAAGGGCTATATTTATACATGCAAGGTAAAGCCAGAAAAGACATCCGGTGTTGCAGTTGAACATCCTTGCAGAGGCGAAGCTAAAACCGAAAACGGCGCAACTTATTACACAATGAATAAGTCTTACGAACGCCTTGATGATACTCTTTCAATTGCAATTTTAGTTTTACCAAAGGATGCAAAAGCATTTAAAGCAAAGGATGCTGACGCGCAGAAAGCAATCGAAGAATACCTTGCAACCTGGAAAATAAGATAATTTTTTTGGCAAACAAAAAATAAAATCAATTTTTAATGAACAGCATATTCTGTGATTTTTTACCGAATATGCTGTTTTTTTTATCATAAGAGCCCTTTTTTTTAAAAAAAACTTGCTTGAAAAAAAGAATCACGTTATTCTATTGTCAAAAAAAATGAAGACGCAAAGCTCTTATTCAGATATCAATACAAGCAGAATCCTCAGGTTAATATGGCAGAGAAAATTAATCAGCCGTGTTGAAATTGCAAGCGTATTGGGTCTTGATAAATCTACTGTTACAAAAATCGTAAATGAATTAAAAGAGCTCGGTCTTCTTCGCGAAACCATTCAGGGAAAAACCGGTCCTCTTGGCGGCCGTCCTCCTGTGTTTCTGGAAATTACTCCGGAGTTTGCCTGCGTTGGCGGAATAGAAATTACACCGGGTAGAGTTGTGTGCTGTCTTTTAAATCTTCACGGCGATATTATTTTCGAAGACCGCCAGTCCATCACAACAGACGAGTTTTTAAAAATGCACATCAAGGGTGTTTTTTCAAAAGCATGCCACACTATACAAAAACGCGCAGACGAGCTTGGAATTAAACTTGTGGGAATAGGGCTTGGACTTCCAGGTCTTTTAAATTCATCACGCGGAGAAATTGAATACTCCCTTCCGTTGATGATTCAGACTCCTTTTTCTCTCAAAGAACAGCTCGAAGAAGTAACAGACATCCCTGTAGAAATTGAAAACGACGCCCGCTGCTGCTGTTACAGCGAGATGATAAGCTCTCAAAGTACAGCCGTAAACAATATGATTTTTGTTCTTACAGAATATCGTGCCTATAAGCCTGCTGAAAATTCCAAAAAGAACCTTGCCGTTGGTTTTGGAATCGTGCTCGACTCTGAGCTTTTAAAAGGTCGCGACGAAACTGCAGGAGAATTCCGCAGCATGCTCTGGGAAGAAGGCACTGTAGGACAATTCCATTCCGGCGACGGAAATCTTTCCGAAAAGCTCGAAGAAAACAGCGAAATGCGTTCTGTCTTTATGGAACTTGCACGCCACATTGCATTTTTAGTAAACACATTAAACCTCCAGACTGTCTGCATAGGTGGTATGGAGCCAAAGTATATTAAGGTTCTGCAAAAATACGTTCACGAAAGAATCGAAATTCAGTGGTCTTATACAAACGAAAGACAGATTGATGTCCGCATGTCTACCTACGACGATCTTGCCGTAGCACATGGAGCCGGCTCAATGTATCTTACTAAAATCTTTAGTATTCCTGAAGCAAAGCCTGAAAAAGTGCCTGTTTCTGCCCATTTGTTAAATCTTTAAAAAAAAACTTTACAGAAAAATAATAGTGTGTTAAACTACGTTAAGTTAGTTGAATTTTTCAACTAACTATCGGGAACTTTCCCGATAAAAAACAGTCTAAAATATTTATAAATATTTAGGAGGAAAAGTATTTATGAAACTTTTAAGCAAAGTTCTTAAAGGTGGTCTGGCAATTGCTATGATCGGACTTTTAGCATTGACATCATGTAATGGTGGAAAAACTAATGCTTCACAGGTAACTTTGAAAGTAATGGGTTATGGTGACAACTCTAACGCTGAAGGACAGACTTTCAAACGTATCGTTGCTGAATTTGAAAAAGCAAATCCAGGTGTAAAAGTTGACTATGAACTTCTTTATGATGAAGCTTACCACCAGAAGGCAGTTGCTCGTTTGGCTGCTGGAGATGCTCCAGATGTAGCTTACATGGGTGCTGATGCACGTTGGGGTGGATCTTGGCAGGAAGCTGGTCAGCAGATTGACAACACACCATATTTCCCAAGCAACATTGATGCTTCACAGATTCCAGACTTCTTCGGTACAGGTGTAAAACCTTACTTACCACTTGGTGGATCTAACTACTGTACAGTTGTTGGTGTAAACATGGAACTCTTGAACAAGATTGGTGGAAAACTCCCAACAAACTATGATGAATGGAAAGCTCTTGCTAAACTTTGTAAAGACAACGGAATCATCTGTTTGTCAACACACGGTGCTGATGCATGGGTATGGGGTTCATGTGTAATGTCTGCTATCATCGCTCGTACAACAGGTGATGCTAAATGGATCGAAAAAGCTTGCAAGAAAGAAGTTAAATTCACAGACCAGGGATTCGTAAACGGTCTCGCTGTACTTTCTACATTAGTAAAAGACGGTATCCTTGATCCAGATTCAGTTCTCGTAGATGACGGTACTGGTAAATCAAACTTCTTGAACGGTAAATACCTTATGTACATTGATGGACAGTGGGGATTCGGTGAATCTAACTATCCAGAACTTTCTAAGAACCTTAAACTTATCCCAATCCCAGCATTCCCTAACGAAGTTGGTCTTCCAGGAGCAATTGCAGGTGCTTGGCAGGTAGGATATGGTATCACAAAGCAGGGTGCTTCTAATCCAGAAGTTCTTGAATATGCTAAGAAATTCGTAGCTGCTTACAACTCAAATGAAGAAGTAATTCAGAGACTTGCAGACGGTGGTATCTCAGCTCCAATCCTTAAGGATTTCAAACTCCCAGACGGAATGGATCCATGTATCGCTGAAAAAGCAACTCTCGGTTCTTTCCCATCATGCTACGTTATCGACTCATATCTCCAGGGTGCTGCTAACGATACTTTGAACGCAGGTATGCAGGATATCGTAAGAGGAAAAATCGACGCTAAGACTCTTGCTGAAAACGTTCAGAAACAGTTCGATGCTCAGTAATTTGTAAATTAATATTTAGTTAATTACAGCATTAATAAGGGGTATTTTTATACAATTCATTTTTATAGAAATACCCCTTTTTTTTCGAAGAATATTTACAATTAAAATCTTATTAAAACTAATTAAAAAAGATTTACAGGATTAAAATTGAATATAACAGTTTACTTCCATATAAGAGGTTGTATACTTTAAGTAAGGGGTAAACGATTACTTATAAAATATATTAAAACTCAAATAAGAGGAGTATAAAGTGAAAAAGGCTGATAGACGTGAATTACTAACCTTTTTAGGTTTTGTTCTTCCAGGGCTTCTTATCTATTTGTTTATTATTGCTTATCCGATTTTCTACTCAGTTTTCTTAAGTTTAACAAATTACAATCCTAACATTGGTTCAGGAACAAAATTTGTAGGACTTTCGAACTACATCAAAGTAATGACAATGAACAAAGGTACAGTTAATGCAGAGGCAGTTAATACACCGGAATTTGTTTATGCATTAAAAAACAACATGATAGTTGTGCTTGTTTCTGTATTCGGACAGATTCCAATCGGATTTATTCTTGCATTTATCCTTTACAGAAAGCAGGTTAAGGGAGCTGGATTCTTCCAGTCTATGGTATTCCTTCCACAGTTCCTTTCAACAATCGTTATCGGTATTATGTGGAGAATGCTCTTTATGGTAGATGGTCCTGTTGCCAAAATCATGCAGTATTTTTCAGGTAATCCAAAGGCACAGTTTGATGCAATGCTTGATCCAAACAGATGTATGACTCCAATTGCAATTGCCCTTATCTGGATGTACACAGGTTTCTACATGATTATCTTCCTTGCTAACCTCCAGAAAATCAACGAAAGTATGTTCGAAGCTGCAAAGATTGACGGTGCTTCTGAAGTTAAAATCTTCTTTAAGATTACAATTCCGCTTCTTGCTGGCTCAATCCTTACTTCATGTATTCTTGCCATTGCAGGTTCCCTCAAGGGATTCGCTTTAATCTTCTCTCTCGCTGCAGAAGGAAAGGCTCGTATTAATACAGAAGTATTGCCGATTTATATGTACCGTGTTGCATTCGGAAACGCTAAGGATCCAATGCGATTCGCTTATGGTGCTACAATTTCTAACATCATCGTTCTTATCAGTGTAATTATGATTATGTTCAGTAAATTTGTTGGTAAAAAACTTGGAACTGATGAGGAGTATTAATTATGGCAGACAGAATTAATTCTAAAGACGAACTTAAAAAACCATCAGCTTTAGCAAGAATTGCACCTAAGTCATTATCATACTTTATCTTCATCTTATGGACGCTGATTACAATCGCTCCTTTGTTCTGGATGACATATTCTTCATTCAAAACAAATGAAGAGCTTACAAAAAATATCTATGCATGGCCAAGAGAATTGTTCCATGTAAAAGACACAAAGCTTGATGTTGTATCTGCTCAGTTGAACATTTACTATCCAAAGGGCTTCCTCGAAAAGAACGGAATTGCTTCTTCTAAAGATATCGAAGAAATCAACAAGAAGATTATGATTCTTGAATCGCCAAACATTGGTGGACACAAAAGAATTAAGATTCACTTCCTTGTTCGCGATAAGATTTCTCCGGATATTATAACTTCGGACGGAAGAGTTCTCCGTGATATTCAGCCTGGAGACGGTGTTCAGATTGATGTAAGAGATCTTCCAATGGGCATTCAGAATAAGTTCTCATGGCAGACAATCTGGTGGAACTATACTTCTGCATGGGCTCGCGGTGAGCTTGCTATGAAGTTCTTGAACAGTATTATTTATACTGTAATTTCTACCTTCCTTGTTGTACTTTTGGGTCTTATGCTCGGTTACGGAACAACAAAGTTCAAGTTCAAGAAGATTGCAGCAATAATTTCTGCTTTAGTTGCACTCGGATACCTTTTGGACGTAAACCAGCTTTTGGTTCCATTGTTCCTTATGCTCACCAACTTAAAGCTTACTGATACACATATTGGTATTATCCTTGTATATACAGCCTTTGGTCTTCCTATGGCAGTAATGCTTTCTTCAACATACATTAAGGGGCTTCCTTACAGTCTTGTTGAATCTGCATATATCGACGGTGCCACACCATTCAGAACATTCATCAGTATTATTGTTCCAATGACTTTGCCTGTAATTGTAACAATCAGTATTATGACAGCACTCGGAATCTGGAACGAATTCCTTCTGGTTCTCGTTATGGCATCTAAAGAAGGTACAAAATCATTGCCGGTTGGTGTTTACTCATTCTCAAGTAGAACGGGTATCCAGCTTGGATGGCAGATTGCGGCCCTCATTATTGCAACACTCCCTGTTCTTATCCTTTACTTCATCTTCCAGAAGAAGCTTGCAGAAGGTGTAGCAGGTGGTGCTATTAAAGAGTAAAAAATAATAGAAGTATCTCCTTTTATTATATTTACACTCCTCAAAGCGATTTTGGGGAGTGTTTTTTTTTGAGAAAAAAGGATATAATAATTGAATCATGGTGAGTTCAAAAATGTGTGAAAATTTGGAAAATGATGAAAAAATAAGACTTTTTGAAGGGCAGGGAAGCTGGAATACATTTGATTCAGACGGAAAGCTCAATTCCATTACAATGAGCGACGGCCCTCACGGATTAAGAAGACAAAAAGAAAGTAATGTTTCTAATATAAATGAAAGTAATATTGCTACCTGTTTCCCAACTGCAAGTGCAATTGCTTCTACCTGGAATACACAGGCTTTAAACACAATGGGAAAAGCCATAGCACTGGAAGCCCAGAGCGAAAATGTAAATTTAGTATTGGGTCCGGGCATGAATATCAAGCGTTCTCCTCTTTGCGGACGAAACTTTGAATATTTTTCCGAAGACCCTTATTTAAGCGGAAAGCTTGCTGCAGCGTATGTAAACGGTATGCAGGAAGGCGGAGTTGGAGCCTGTGTAAAGCATTTTGCATGTAACAGCCAGGAAAAACGAAGACAGACTTCTTCAAGCATAATAGACGAAAGAACACTTCATGAAATATATCTTAGAGCCTATGAAATTGTTGTAAAGACAGCAAAACCTGCGGCTATTATGGCATCCTATAATAAAATCAACGGTGTATATGCCTGTCAGAACAAAATGCTTTTAACAGAAATTCTCAGGAAAAAATGGGGATATAAGGGCTTTGTTGTTTCAGACTGGGGCGCATGTATTAATCCTGCAAAATGTTTAAAAGCAGGACTCGACCTTGCCATGCCGGATTCTCACGGTTACTTTGGCTCCTTATTAAACAAGGCTTTGGAAGAAGGTGAAATTACTGAAAAAGACCTTGATACTGCAAACAAAAGAGTTTTAACTGCAGTTAATCAGCTTACAGAAAGTCACACAGATTTAAGAATAGATTATATTCAGCAGCACGAAACAGCGCTTGCTCTTGCAGAAGAATCGATTGTTCTTTTAAGAAATAAGGGGATTTTGCCTGTAAAATCAGACAGGGTTGTAATAATCGGTGAATTTGCCAAGACAATGCGTATCCAGGGAGCCGGAAGCAGCCACGTTCACACAAGAGAATATCCGAACGTAATTCAGGCGCTGGAGAATATGGGCGTAGATGTTTTTTATGAACCAGACATTAAAAATGCAGTAAATCAGGTTCGCCTTGCAGCCTATAAAAATATCCCGGTTTTATTCTTCTGCGGACTTCCAGACGAAGCAGAAGGCGAAGGCTTTGACAGAAAGGACTTAAAGCTTCCAAAGGAACAGATAAAGATTCTAAAACAAATCTGCGAAATTACAGACAATGTTGTTGTATTTAATACAAGCGGCTCTCCTGTAGATTTAAGCTTTATAGGAAAGGTAAAAGGGCTTGTTCAGCTTTATCTTTGCGGAGAAGCATCGGGTCAGGCTTGTGCAAACATCATTATGGGAAAGGCAAATCCAAGCGGTCACCTTGCAGAAACCTTCCCGGTTAAAATAGAAGATACACTATGCTACGGTAACTTTGGTCTGGACTCTAATTCAGTTCCATATAAAGAAGGCGTATTTACAGGCTACAGATATTACGAAACTTATAAGGTTCCTGTTGCCTACGAATTTGGAAAGGGCTTGAGCTACACAAAGTTTGAATATACAGACTTAAAGGTAAAGCTTCCAAAGGTTTCTTTTAAAATTACAAACACAGGTGATTACGACGGTGCAGAAGTTCCTCAGATTTATATTAAAAACCCTCAGATTTCTGATGTGCGCCCGGTTCACCAGGTAAGACCTGTAAAAGAGCTTGCGGGCTTTGATAAGGTGTTCTTAAAAACAGGAGAAACTAAAACTGTAGAAATCACACTGGACGACAAGGCCTTTTGTGTATATGACGTAAAAGCTTCTGACTTTGTAAAAATCGGCGGCGACTACGAAATACAGGTTGGCTCTTCCATTAAAGATATCCGTCTTAAGCAGGAGGTTTCTGTTACAGGCCCTGATGTAGAAGACATTATTCCAAAGGATGCTTTAAAAGATTTCTTTGCAAATACTCACTACGAAGATACACACAAAACCGGTGAATATACAATAGAAGATAATTTTTTGGATTTATCAAAGGGTTCAATTTTTGTGCGCCTGTTTAAATGCTTTTTCTGCCTTATAGTAAGACTTCAGAATAAGGGTAAATCTAAAAAAGACCCTTCTGTAATGATTGCTATAAACGGAATAAAGGAAAATCCTGTTGCAAGCCTTATAAGCATGAGCGGCGGAAAGATTAAGCCGGGCTTTGTTCATTTCCTGGTAAACGCTGCAAACAAAACCTATATTAAAAAGATAGCAGGCTTATTCAAAAAGAATAAGAAAGACGAAGAATAAAAAAAAGGGGCTGACTTTTAAAGAAAAACACTTTAAAGGATCAGCCCTTTTTTATAACAATTTAATAAATATTATTCGATGATGAATTTGTCTTTTCCAGCACCGCATTCTGGACATTTGTAATCAGCTGGTACATCTGCCCATGCTGTTCCTGGCGCTACGTTGTTTTTTGCGTCGCCTTCATCTTTGTCGTAAACATGTCCGCAATTATCACACTGCATTCTTTCCATAGCTTAAACCCCTTCTACAAAATTCAGTATATTTAATTATACCATGTAAATATAATAACGCAAGGTGATTTTTTAAATTAATCCTTCTTCATTACTGCAAAAGGATCCTCTGTTCTGTACATTTCGCGTAATTTAGGCTTTTCAATCTTACCTGTTGGATTACGAGGAACAGGGGCAAAAATCAATTTGCGTGGTCTTTTATATTTAGGTAATTCCATACAGAATTCATTTACTTCTTCTTCTGTAAGGCTCATACCTTCTTTTACTTCGATAATGGCTGCGGCAATTTCACCAAGACGTTTGTCTGCAAGGCCGATAACTGCACAGTCTTTAATCTTGTCATTCTTTCTAAGGAAGTCTTCTATCTGTACAGGATAGATGTTTTCTCCTCCCGAAATAATAACGTCCTTTTTACGGTCTACAAGCCAGATAAAGCCGTCTTCGTCCATCTGAGCCATATCTCCGGTATAGAGCCATCCTTCTTTATCCATAACTTCTTCTGTAGCCTTAACGTTTTTATAATATTCAACCATAACACCAGGGCCGAATACAGCAAGTTCACCAACTTCTCCCTGTTTTACTTCTTTACGGTTTTCGTCTACAATCTTGCACTTCCATCCATAACCCGGAACACCAATTGCTCCAACCTTATGAACATTTCCAACACCAAGGTGAACACATCCAGGTCCGATAGATTCTGAAAGACCGTAGTTTGTATCGTAATCGTGATGAGGGAAGTATTTGAGCCAGTCTTCTACGAGCTTGCGTGGAATTGGCTGTGCACCCATGTGAGTTAATCTCCACTGGCTTAAATGATAATCCTCCAGCTTGATTTCTCCGCGATCGAGTGCATCAAGAATATCCTGAGCCCAAGGAACAAGCATCCATACAATAGTACAACGCTCTTCGCTTACTGCTTTGATTACAGGTTCAGGTTTTGTTCCTCTAAGAAGAACAGCCTTTCCTCCGCTTATTAAAGAACCAAACCAGTGCATTTTTGCTCCGGTATGATACAATGGCGGAATACAAAGGAATACATCGTCGTGAGTCTGGCCATGGTGATTCTGTTCGCATACAGCAGAATGAACTAATGCTCTGTGGCGGTGTAAGATTGCTTTTGGGAAACCAGTTGTTCCCGAAGAGAAATAAATAGCACCGTAGTCATCATCAGAAATAACTATGTGCGGATTTTCAGAAGAAAAGTTCATTACAGACATAAAGTAGTCATCGGAGAAGGTTGGAGCCATTCCTTCGCCAACATAAATCAAAAGTCTGTGTGCAATGATTTTGTCTGTAATTGCTTCAAGACGGCCAATGAATTCCGGTCCGAAAAAGAGGATTGAAACATCGGCAAGGTCCAGACAGTACTGTATTTCGTCGGAAGCGTAGCGGAAGTTTAATGGTACGGCAAGGGCACCGGTTTTAAGAATACCAAAGTAAATTGGAAGCCATTCAAGACAGTTCATCATGAGGATTCCAACCTTGTCTCCTTTTTTAACTCCGCGGTCCAAAAGATAGTGAGCACATCTGTTTGCTTTTTCGTTAAAGATGCGCCAGTTTATTTCACGACGATACGGAAGGTTTGGTTCAGGCTGAGTTAAATCATATTCCTTCCATGTGATGCGTCGGTTTTCTTTTACTTCAGGATTTAATTCTACAAGAGCGCAGTCTGTAGCATAGATTTCTGCATTGCGTTCCAGGTATTGTGTAATAGGCATTTTTATTTCCTTAAATTTTTTTATGTAATTAAATTATTATAACCCAGAACGCAATTTTTTTCTATTATATAAACTCTATATTGCAGCTGATTCAGGCTTATGCAACGTAGCAGGAAAGACGGTCGCTTCTTGAAGGGCTCTGTAATCTGATGATTGCATGCTTTTCAATCTGGCGGATTCTTTCTTTTGTAAGGTTGCATCTGTCTCCAACTTCTTTAAGAGACATTGGTTTTGCGCCGTTCAAACCGTAGCGGAGTTTAATAACCTTTGCTTCTTTAGGGCTTAATGTCTTGAGCACAGTATTGATTTCTGAAGAAAGAGAGTTTTCAATAGCCTGTTCTTCCGGTTTTTTGTAGTTTGTATCTTCCTGGTAGTCCAAAAGCTGATTGTGTCCGTCTTCTGTGCTGTTTAATTCAGCATCAAGAGAAATCATTTCCTGAGAAACATTAATCATATCGCGTACGTGTGCAGAATCCATATTAAGCATGCGTCCGATTTCTTCGTATTCCTGCTGTTCTGTTTTCTTTCCTGCAACAACCTTTCTTGCGTGTTCAATGCGTACAAGCTCATTAGCCTTGTTTAATGGAAGACGGATTGCGCGGCTCTTTTCGCATACAGCTTTAAGAATGCACTGGCGGATCCACCATACAGCGTAAGAAATAAAGTGATAGCCCTTTGAAACATCAAACTTTTCGATTGCTGTCATAAGACCAATATTTCCTTCGCTGATTAAGTCTTCCAGATCAAGACCATGGTTCTGATATTTTTTAGCAACGTTTACTACAAAGCGGAGATTGGCATTAATAATCTTATTCTTTGCTGCAACATCGCCTTTCTGTGCCTTTAAAGCAAGTTCAGTTTCTTCTTCATGAGAAAGAAGCGGGATTTTGTTGATTTCTTTTAAATACATTGTTAATACTGAATATTCGTTTTTCATAGCAAACTCCTGTTCAAATTAAGTATATATAATATAGTGCAACTTTCGTGCCAACTCCCCCCACACAGAGGAATTTCATCAAAAAATTCAGAAAATTTGTTAAAAAATACGCAGGAGAGCAGAAAATCAGATAAAAATAGGGTAAAAATCAGCTTTTGGAGGCTTAATTCTGTGGTTTTTGGGGTTAAAAGGGCATAAAAAAGGGGAAAAAGGGCAAATTCAGTAAAAATTCTGGTTCATTTTGATACAGGGACATAAAAATCCGGTATAATTGGGTCAAAATGACGCAGTTTTTGGGAATTTAATGTAAGAGAAATCTTATTCAGGTAAGTAAAGAAAAGTGTTACCAATAAAGTGATTAAAAGGTTTCTATTATAAATATACTAAAATAAAATCCAAAAGGAAAGAAAAATACATCATTGCGAGGAGAAATTATAAATGAAGAAAATTATTTCAGTCATGCTTTTTAGTCTTATTGCTGCATTTTGTTTTTGCCAGCAGCAGAGGGTTTTTCCAAAAAGACCATTAGTTAAAGCTGTAGATCCAAAGGATTCAATCAAGCTTACAGATTTAGAAGTTGAAGTTGATATTGAAGGAAACATTGCAACCACCTACTGTACAATGCTTTTTAAAAACACAACCTCAAAAACTCTCGAAGGAACCTTTGAATTTCCACTTTCAGAAAATCAGGTGCTTACAGGTTATGCCCTCGATATAAACGGAAAAATGAGGGAAGGCGTTGTTGTAGAAAAAGATAAGGCCCGCGTAGTTTTGGAAGATATTGAACGAAGAAATGTGGATCCGGGTCTTGTAGAAATGACACAGGGAAATAATTTTAAAACAAGAATCTATCCTTTTAGCCCTAACGGGACTAGAAGAGTAAGAATTGTTTATCAGGAAGTTTTAAAGAAAGATAAAAAGACAAATAAAATCACTTACAAGATGAATAACCTTGGCGAAGAAATTGTAGAAAACATTACAATGGACGTTCGCTATTATTACCGCCAGAATACAGAAATAAGCGTTAAGGGAAAAGAAACAAAAACACGTAAAACAAAGAAGGGATTAACCTCGCATCTTGCAGAACAGAATTATAATATTTCAAAGCTCGCAGAAGAAGACTTTACCTTTGATGCCGATGATAACGCAAATTCATTTGTAGAAAGCTACGGTGTTGAATCATACTTTTATTTTACAAAGGACGTAACTTCAGGCATTTATCCAAAGGGAAGAAAAAATAATATCACAGTTTTGTTCGACGCATCTAATTCAGCTAAAAACCGCGACATTGCAAAAGAAATTGAACTTTTAAAAGAATACATTAAATCTAACATTGGAAACACAAAGACTTCTTCTTATGTAAATGTTTCAATCTATCCTTTTGCAGACCGCCTTCTTTATGAAGATGCATTAAAGCTCAAAGTTACAGGGGAAGCAGAGCTCAAGCAGATTGAAAAATACATCAAAGAACTTCCTTTGGACGGAGCAACAGGCTTTGCAAAAATAGACTGGACAAAACTTCCTTCTAAAACAGAAATCCTTTTATTCTCAGACGGACTTTTTAATTACGGTGAAGAAAAGGAAAATAAAGAAACAAGGGTAATCAATGTAATTACATCAGGAACTTCTAATGATTATAATGCCCTCAAAAAGCTTGCACGCGATAGTCTTGGAAATTATATAAACCTTTCAAAATACACAGTAAAGGAAGCTCTCAAACAGCTTCAGAATGAACAGCTCAAGGTTATTAAATACGAATACAATGATGAAGAAATTAAGGATGTTTATCCGCTTCCTGGAAC
>JAGCUI010000028.1 GCA_017962965.1 Treponema sp.
ATACGAATGCTCTGAACAAAAGGGTATGCACGTAAACGAAGACCACTTTATTATAGAAACAATCGATCCAGAAACCGGAAAACGCCTCCCGGACGGAGAAAAAGGTGAACTTGTATTTACTGCAATCACAAAACAGGCCTTCCCTCTCATGCGCTTCCGCACAAAGGATATTGGTGTATTAAACCGTGCTCCTTGTGCCTGCGGACGTACCTTTGTAAGAATGAGTAAACCAATGGGACGCACAGACGACATGCTTATTATCCGCGGTGTAAACGTATTCCCAAGCCAGATCGAAGGAGTTCTCTTACAGAACGGATATCCGCCGAACTACGAAATCCATGTTGGACGCGAAAACAACACAGATACATTCGAAATCAAAGTCGAAATGGTTCCTGAAAAATTCAGCGATGTTGTTTCAGAAATCAGCAGGCAGGAAAAACAGCTCGAAAGTGCCCTGGTTAGTGTTCTTCAGATTAAGGCAAAGGTTACCCTCGTTGCACCTAAGAGCATTGCACGTTCAGAAGGAAAGGCAAAACGCGTAATCGATACACGTAAATTGCACGACTAAACATAAGGAGAAAAAAATGACAATCAATCAGATTTCTATATTTATTGAAAACAGAAAAAACGCTCTTTCGGAACTCACAAACGTTCTTGCAACACATAACATCAACATCCGTGCATTGAGCATTGCAGATACAAGCGACTTTGGAATTGCAAGAATTATTGTAGACAACGTAGACCAGGTTATGGGTGCCCTCGAACGCTCACACTACATCGTAAAATCAACTCCTGTAATTGGTCTTGAAATTCCTGATGAAGCGGGAAGCCTTAACAAAATCTTAAAGCTTCTGGCAGATAACGGCAGAAACGTTGAATACATGTACGGTTTTACAGGCAAAAAAACAAACTCTGCCTGCATGATTATCCGCACAACAGACATTCCTGCTACAGTTTCTGTTCTTGAAAAAGCAAACATCAAATTAATCAGCCAGGACCAGCTTTCAGAAATTTAATCACAATTATCCATATTATACCTTTATATATATACAAATATGGGGTATAATATGGTTTACTATGTCGAACACAGTTGCATTAGTAAAGTGCAGAGATTACATTTTTGAAGAAGTTTTCGCATCTATTAAAAAGATGATGGAGCTTGTTCCTCCCCCTGATGTAACTGGAAAAACAGTCCTTCTTAAGCCTAATATTTTATATCCAAAAAAACCGGAAATGGCCGTTTGTACTCACCCTGTTGTTGTAGGTGCCTGTGTTAAAGCATTTAAAGAACGTGGTGCCAAAAAAATTATCGTGGGTGAATCTCCTGCCATTGCAAATTCTACAAGCGCTGCAAAATCTACCGGAATGTATGACCAGGTTATTCAAAACGGCGGCGAATGGGTAGATTTTCATGAACACACTGATGTTAAATGCCCGGATGGAAAAATCTCAAAACAGTTTAATTTTGCAATTCAGTTTTTAGAGGCTGATTTAGTTGTTTCTGTGGCAAAGCTTAAAAGTCATCAGCTTATGGCATACACAGGAGCAATGAAAAATCTTTTTGGCCTTATGGTCGGCCTTGAAAAAGCACAGCAGCATTACCGCTTTCCGAATAAAGACGACTTTGGCGCATTCCTTACAGATTTGAATGTAGCTGCAAAACCAGGCTATGCAATTATGGATGCAATTGTTGGTATGGAAGGTCCCGGCGGTCCTGGAAGTGGAGATCCTATTCACCTTGGTTTTCTTGCTGCTTCTGATAATATCCTTGCTCTGGACTGGAAATGTTCTTCTTTAGTTGGCTATAATCCTCACACAATCATTAATCTTGAAGACGCTCTCAAAAGAAAAATCTGGCTTAACTCCGAAAAAGACATTAAAGTAGTGGGCGAAAAAGAAGAAAGCGTAAAAAATACAAACTTTAAAATCGTAAAAGAGCCTTCTGCAACCTTACAGAAAATGATTCCGGGCTTTGTTAATTTTCTTGCAAATAAAATCTTTATCAGAACGCCTCATATCAGCCCAAAAAAGTGTCAGAAATGCGGCCGATGTGTTCAAATCTGTCCTCCTCACCTTCTTAAGCTTGAAGGAAAACAGGGAACAGCAGTTCTCACAGATAAAGAAAAATGCCTCCACTGCTTCTGCTGCCACGAAATCTGTCCTTTTAACGCAATCAAACTCAAGCGCTTTTAAAATTTACTTTCCTCTATAAAAAGCCCGTAATTGAAACATTGCCTTTAAATATGCTAATATAAGCCATTATGGATTTATTGAAGAAACTCGACGAATGCGAAAAACGCTTTAGAGAAGTAAGCGACCTTGTAATGGACCCAAATCTGGTCAAAGACGCAAAAAAATACAAAGACACAATGCGCGAGCACGGATATTTAACAGAAGTATGTGCTCTTTCAGAAGAATATAAAAAAGTTCTTAACGGAATTAAAGATGCCAAAGAGATGATTACAAACGAAGATGATGCAGACATGAAGGAAATGGCACGTGAAGAACTTAAAGAACTCGAAGAAAAACAGCCAAAACTCGAAGAAGAAATAAAACTCAAGCTTGTTCCGCCTGATCCTCTGGACGAAAAGAACATCATTCTGGAAATTCGTTCTGCAGCCGGTGGTGATGAAGCTTCACTTTTTGTACGCGACCTTTGGGAAATGTATACCCACCTTGCCGAAAGAAAGGGCTGGAAAACAGAAACAATGGAAGCTCAGGAAACAGAAGTTGGCGGCTTTAACAAGATTGTAACTTCAATTTCAGGAAAATTTGTATACGGAACATTAAGATGGGAATCTGGTGTTCATCGTGTTCAGCGTGTTCCTCAGACAGAAAGCCAGGGACGCCTTCAGACTTCTACTGCTACAGTTGCAGTTTTACCTGAAGCAGAAGAAACAGAAATTGAAATTAAACCGGGTGATGTACGTGTTGATGTAATGCGTGCAGGTGGACCTGGCGGACAGTGTGTAAATACAACAGACTCTGCCGTTCGTTTGACTCACCTTCCAACCGGACTCGTTGTAATTCAGCAGGATGAAAAATCACAAATAAAAAACAAGGAAAAAGCATTCCGTGTACTTCGTGCCAGACTGTTTGACCTTGAAGAATCTAAAAAACAGGAAGAAAGAGCCGCTGCCAGATCAAGCATGGTTGGTTCAGGTGCCCGTTCCGAAAAAATCCGTACTTACAACTTCCCTCAGGACCGTGTTACAGACCACCGCATTAACTACAGCCAGCATAACTTACCGGCATTCATGATGGGCGATATGGACGATATGCTTGATGCTTTGAACGTTTACGCAAAAGAAGAACAGCTTGCCGCAGACGTTACCGGGCTTGAAAGTAAATAAGTTTGACAATTTTAGAATTTAAAAAACAGTGTATTTCGACATTAAGTAAAACTTCTCCTTCCCCTTCTCTGGATGCAGAGGTTTTACTTGAATATGCCTTAAAGCTTTCCAAAACACAGCTCCTTTTAAACTCAAACAAAGAAATCCCAGGTGAACAGCTTTCCTGGCTAAACGATGCAGTTCAAAAAAGAAGCACGGGTCTCCCTGTTGCATATATCACCGGTATAAAAGAATTCTACGGCTATGATTTTTTTGTAAGCCCAAAGGTTTTAATTCCAAAGCCCGATACAGAAATCCTTGTAGATCGCGCCATAGAGATCATTATAGAAAAAATTGATGCACATCCTGGGAAAATTCTTTCTGTTTTGGATTTATGTACGGGAAGCGGCTGCATTGGTCTTTCGGTTTTAAAAAATCTTATGGAAAAGGTTCACATCGAGCCTTGCTCCCTTCCAAAATTTACACTCACAGACATAAGCCAGGATGCCCTCGAAATTGCTCGTAAAAATGCAGACCATCTTATCCTTCAGGGAAAATCACAAACCCAAAAAAATCTTTTGGAATCTAAGCTTAGTTTTATTCAGTCTAATCTTTTTGAACAGCTTAATTATGAATATGATGTAATTCTTTCTAATCCGCCTTATATTCCCCACTCCATGGTAGATGATTTATTAAAGGACGGAAGAAATGAACCTCGCCTTGCTTTAGACGGAGACATCAACCTTTTTGGAAACCGCGCCACAGACAAAGACGGAAACGAAAAAGACGACGGATTGAGCATCATTCAAAATCTTATTCTTCAAAGTAAAGCCGCCTTGTGCCCTATGGGAACCATTCTCATAGAAACAGGTGAATATAATGCAGAACAAACTGCAGCTTTTGCTAAACATAATGGATATCAGACCCGGATTCACAGGGATTTAGAAGGACAATTTAGGGTTGTGGAGATGAATTGATGAAAGAACTTGAATCACACGGCTTTTCACATTTAAAAATTTTAAAAAGTTTAATCATTAATAAATATTTATCTGTACAAAATTAAATTTCTGTTATATAATAAGAGTACGAAAACGTTTTCGTAAAATTCAAAATTTTCACATTTCAGGAGACAGGCAAAATGAAATTCGGTCACTTTGACGATTCAAACCGTGAGTATGTTATAGAAACTCCTCGCACACCTTATCCATGGATTAACTATCTTGGAACACAGGGATTTTTCTCCCTCATTTCTAACACAGCAGGTGGATACAGCTTTTATAAAGACGCACGTCTTCGCCGCATCACACGTTACCGCTACAACAACGTACCAATCGACATGGGCGGACGATATTTCTACATCAACGACAACGGTACAATCTGGAACCCTGGATGGTCTCCTGTAAAAACTGAACTCGACTCATACGAAT
This sequence comes from Treponema sp., assembly GCA_017962965.1. GTDB lineage: Bacteria > Spirochaetota > Spirochaetia > Treponematales > Treponemataceae > Treponema_D. The sequence goes on from JAGCUI010000028.1 coordinate 4,760, forward strand.
GCCGCCACGGTATGGGATACACAATCATCACAGGTAAAAAGAACAACCTTAAAGCAGAAGTTACTTTCTTTGTTCCACAGGATTACGACGGCGAAGTTCAGCAGGTTGTACTCACAAACGAAGGAAGCGCACCTAAGACATTTAAGTTCTGGTCATTTGCAGAATGGTGTCTCTGGGATGCACAGGATGACTGCACAAACTTCCAGAGAAACTTTTCTACAGGCCGCGTAGAAATCAAAGATTCAACAATCTATCATAAAACAGAATACCGCGACCGCCGCAATCATTTTGCTTTTTATTCAGTAAACGACAAAATCGACGGATACGATACAGACCGCGACACATTCATCGGACTTTACAACGGATTCAACAATCCTCAACAGGTACTCGACGGAAAATGCGGTAACTCACTTGCCGACGGATGGTCACCAATCGCATCACACTATAAGGAAATCACTCTTAAAGCAGGTGAATCAAAAACTTTAGTTTTCATCCTCGGCTACGTAGAAATGCCACAGGACAAAAAATTCGAAGCAGACGGTAAGACAATCAACAAAGAAAAAGCTCTTGCTATGATGGAAAAATATAATACACCCGAAAAGTTTGCTGCAGGAATGAAAGAACTCCGCGCTTACTGGGATAAGCTTCTTGGCATCTTAAACGTTAATACTCCGGAAGACAAAGTAAACCGCATGGTAAACATCTGGAACCAGTATCAGTGTATGGTTACATTCAACTTGTCTCGCTCGGCTTCTTACTTTGAAAGCGGAATTGGTCGTGGAATGGGCTTCCGTGATTCAAACCAGGATATTCTTGGCTTTGTTCACCAGATTCCGGACCGTGCACGCGAACGCTTAATCGACATTGCATCAACTCAGCTTCCGGACGGAGGATGCTACCACCAGTACCAGCCACTTACTAAAAAAGGAAACGCAGACATTGGTGGCGACTTCTCTGATGATCCGCTCTGGATGATTCTTTCTGTATCAGCTTACATCAAGGAAACAGGCGACTGGTCAATCCTCGATGCAAAAGTTCCTTACGACAACGATGAGTCAAAAGCAAAATCTATGCTTGATCACCTTACAGTAAGCTTCTATCATATTGTAAATAACAAGGGACCACACGGACTTCCTCTTGCAATGCGCGCAGACTGGAACGACTGTATCAACCTTTCATGCTTCTCAGACACACCGGGCGAAAGCTTCCAGACATATACAAATCC